>JASCPG010000001.1 GCA_029960085.1 Microbacteriaceae bacterium PS02067
CCCCCCCCCCCCCCCCCCCCGCCCCCCCCGGCGCGGGCGGCCCCCCCCCGCGACGCGCGTCGCGTGACACACGGCGCAACAATGCGCAAAGGCGCCCCGCGACCGGATCCGGTGGTCCGGCGCACGGCGTCATCCGTTAGGGTGGGACGAGGAGGAGGACATCGTGGAACACAACGATCGCGACGCGGCACACGGCGGCATCCGCCGCGGGGCGGATGAGGGCGCCGGCACCGATTCGACGCAGACGTTCGGCCACGACTCCGACCTGTCGTTCATCCCGTTCGGCAGCGACCTCTCCGAGGCCGAGATCGACGCGATCGGCGCTCTGCCGTCGCGCGCCGCGCTGCTGCTGGTGCGTTCGGGCCCCACGGCGGGTGCCCGCTACCTGCTCGACGCGGACGTCGCGACCATCGGCCGGCATCCCGAGGCCGACATCTTCTTCGACGATGTGACCGTCTCGCGTCGGCATGCTGAGATCACCCGCACCGGCGGCTTCTTCGAACTCGTCGACCAGCGATCCCTCAACGGCAGCTACGTCAACGGAGAGCGTGTCGACCGCGCCGTCCTCGACGACGGCGCCGAGGTGCGCATCGGCAAGTTCCGTCTGAACTTCTTCGTCTCTCCCGCGGATCGCGACGCGGCGGCCGGGTCTTGACCCCGGCGGCAGCACCCCGCGGACGCCCGGCGTCCGCGGGTCAGTTGAGTATCGGCCAGGTGATCGCCCGGCTCCTGCCCGACTTCCCCGATCTCAGCGCGAGCAAGCTCCGCTACTTCGAAGATCAGGGGCTCGTCACGCCGCTTCGCACGGAGGCCGGATACCGCAAGTTCTCGCCCGCGGACGTCGCTCGCGTGCGCACGGCGCTGACGCTGCAGCGCGATCACGATTTCAAACTGGCGCGCATCCGCGAATACCTCGACGCGCACGACGGCGAGCCCGAGGTCGCGCTGCCGGCCTCGATCCTCGAGGCCCCGCGTCGGTATCGCCGCGATGAGCTGCTCGCCGCTGCCGGCGCGCCCTCGACACTCCTCGACGATGCCGTCAGCGGCGGCGTGATCGCGGCGGGCGAGACCTTCGACGAGCGCGCCCTGACGCTCCTGCGCGCCCTCGTGGCGCTCGACTCCCACGGCATCCAGCCCCGCCACGTGCGCGGCATGCGCCAGGCCGCCGAACGCGAGGTCGCCCTCGTCGGCAGCGCGCTCGCCCCGCTCCTGCGGCGGACGGATGCCACGTCACGCGCGAAGGCGCACGACCTCGCGCCCGAACTCCTCCGGCGCCTCGACGAGGTGCGTGCGGCGTTCACGATGGCGGCGCTCGACCGCCTCGCGCCGTGACGGGGCCGCGACACGCCGAATCGGCATCGCGGATGTCGTTGCCGGTGGGGGCCCCCTCATCTACCGTGGGAAGCACACTTGAGTTCGGCTGGAGGCGACAATGACCGCGCAAGACGTGCCCGGTGACGCGCAGTTCGGCACCGACTTGCTGTTCACCGACGGTCTGCCGCAGATGGACGACGAGGTCGGCTACCGCGGCGCCGTTGCCGCCCGTGCCGCCGGCATCACCTACCGCCAGCTGGACTACTGGGCACGCACCGAACTCGTCGAGCCGACCGTGCGTGGGGCCAACGGGTCCGGATCGCAGCGTCTGTACGGTTTCCGCGACATCCTCGTCCTGAAGCTCGTCAAGCGCCTTCTCGACACCGGTATCTCGCTGCAGCAGATCCGCACAGCCGTCGACCAACTGCGTGCCGCCGGCATCCGCGACCTCGCCGGGACGACGCTCATGAGCGACGGCGCGTCGGTCTACCTGTGCACGTCCAACGACGAGGTCATCGACCTCGTGAGCCGCGGACAGGGCGTGTTCGGCATCGCCGTCGGCAAAGTCCTGCATGAGGTGGAGTCGACCCTGCTCGACTTCGATCCGCAGGCGCCGGACCCCGTGGACGAGCTCGCCGCGCGGCGGTCGAAGCGGTCGGCGTGACGACCGCCCCCTGATCTCGATACACCGACGCTGATCTCGATACACCGACGCTGGGCGCCGGCACTCGATCACCGGTTGTTGTGATCTCGATACACCGGCGCTTTGCGCCGGCACTCGATCACCGGGCGGCGTCAGGCGCGCTGTTCGCCGGCGGAGATGCGACCTGTGCGCAGCACGCGGTCGAGCAGCGAATCGAAGTCTGCGGCGAGCTCCTGAGCCGAGTCGCCCGGCCAGATGTGCAGGGGCTTCGCGGCGCCCTGCGCCTGCTGCAGCGACGTGCGCTCGGGCAGCTGCGGCGACAGCACGAGCGGCCCGAACATGTCGCGCAGCTCCTTGATGCGGAACTGGTGCTCGATCGACTGCGGGCGCACTCGGTTGACGACGATGCCGAGCGGCTGAAGACGGGGGGAGAGGCCGCGGCGGATCTCCTCGATCGCGCGGAGCGCGCGGTCGGCGGCGGCGACGGAGAAGAGCCCCGGCTCGGTCACGACGATGACGCGGTCGGAGGCCGCCCACGCGGTGCGGGTGAGGGCGTTCAACGACGGCGCGCAGTCGATCAGGACGAGGTCGTAGTCGCTCTCGATCGTCGCGAGAGCCTCTTCGAGCTTCCACACGTCGCGCACGCTCGGGTGCGGGCCGTCGAAGTTGATGGCGGAAGGGCTCCCGATCATGACGTCGATCGTGCCCGCGTGCACCTTCGCCCAGCCGCTCGAGGTGATCGCCTGACGGACGACCTTCTCCTTGGGATTGGCCAGGACGTCGGCGACGTTCAGCCGGCCGGCGACCTGAATGTCCATCCCCGTCGACACGTCGGACTGCGGGTCGAGGTCGACGACGAGCGTCCGCACCCCTCGGGCGAACGCGGCAGAGGCGAGTCCCAGGGTCACGGTCGTCTTGCCGACGCCCCCCTTTAGTGAGGAGACGGAGAGTACGTGCACGAGGCTCTACGTTACCGTCCCCTAGGCTGTGAGCACACTCAGGCACACCGACGCGCGCGGTCGCGCGTCGAACACTCACCGAGAGGCGAGCATGTTCCGCAAGATCCTGGTCGCGAACCGCGGCGAAATCGCCATCCGCGCCTTCCGTGCGGCCTTCGAACTCGGTGCGCGCACCGTGGCGGTGTATCCCTACGAAGACCGCTACTCGCTGCACCGTCTGAAGGCCGACGAGGCGTACCAGATCGGCACGACGGGCCAGCCCGTGCGCGCGTACCTGGACGTCGATGAGATCATCCGCGTCGCGCTCGAATCCGGCGCGGATGCCATCTACCCCGGCTACGGGTTCCTGTCCGAGAATCCCGCCCTCGCCGCGAAGGCCGCCGAGCACGGCATCGTCTTCATCGGTCCGCCGTCCCGCGCGCTCGAGATGGCGGGCAACAAGGTCACGGCGAAGGAGCATGCGATCGCCGCGGGGGTGCCCGTGCTGCGCTCGACACCGGCATCCGACGACGTCGACCTGCTCGTCGCCGCGGCGGATGAGATCGGCTTCCCGATCTTCGTGAAGGCGGTCGCGGGCGGCGGCGGGCGCGGCATGCGTCGCGTCGACACGAAGGATGCCCTGGCGCCGGCCATCGCGGAGGCGATGCGCGAGGCCGACAGTGCGTTCGGCGACGCGCGCGTGTTCCTCGAGCAGGCCGTGCAGCGTCCGCGCCATGTCGAGGTGCAGATCCTCGCGGACAAGACCGGCGACACCGTCCACCTTTTCGAGCGGGACTGCTCCGTGCAGCGGCGCCACCAGAAGGTCATCGAGATCGCCCCGGCACCGAACCTCGACCCGACGGTGGCGGCAGCCCTGCACTCCCACGCGGTCGCGTTCTCGCGCTCCATCGGCTACGAGAATGCCGGCACCGTGGAGTTCCTGCTGGAGACCGCAGGCCCCCGCACCGGCGAGGTCGTCTTCATCGAGATGAACCCGCGCATCCAGGTCGAGCACACTGTGACCGAAGAGGTCACCGACGTCGATCTCGTGCAGTCGCAGATGCGGATCGCCGCGGGCGAGACCCTCCAAGACCTCGGCCTGCAGCAGGAGAACATCCGGCTGCGTGGTGCGGCCCTGCAGTGCCGCATCACGACGGAGGACCCGACGCAGGGCTTCCGCCCCGACACGGGGAAGATCACGACGTACCGGTCGCCCGGCGGTGCGGGCATCCGGCTCGACGGCGGAACGACCGCCGCCGGTTCCCAGGTGAGCCCCCACTTCGACTCGATGCTCGCGAAGCTGACCTGCCGCGGGCGCGACTTCGCCGCCGCCGTCGTGCGCTCCCGGCGCGCGCTGGCCGAGTTCCGCATCCGCGGCGTCTCGACGAACATCCCCTTCCTGCAGGCGGTGCTCGATGACCCCGCGTTCGTGGCGGGCGATGTGAGCACGGCGTTCATCGACGAGCGCCCGGAGCTCCTGCGCGGACGCGAGTCGAAGGACCGCGGCTCGAAGATCATCGCGTGGCTCGCCGACACGACCGTCAACCGCCCGAACGGCGACAACCCGCTCACGGTGGATCCGGCGGCCAAGCTCCCCGCGATCGACGTGACGACCGAACCGCAGGCCGGCAGCCGTCAGCGCCTGCGCGACCTCGGTCCGGCAGGGTTCGCGAAGGCCCTCCGCGAGCAGACCTCGCTCGCGGTGACGGAGACGACGTTCCGCGACGCGCACCAGTCGCTCCTCGCGACCCGCGTGCGCACGCGCGACCTCGTGACGGTCGCCCCGTACGTGGCGCGCCTCACACCCCAGCTGTTCTCGGTCGAGGCATGGGGCGGCGCGACGTACGACGTGGCCTTGCGCTTCCTGGGCGAAGACCCGTGGGAGCGCCTCGACGCGCTCCGCCAGGCGCTCCCGAACGTCGCCATCCAGATGCTGCTGCGCGGCCGGAACACGGTCGGCTACACGCCGTACCCCACGCAGGTCACCGACGCGTTCGTGCGCGAGGCCGCGGCATCCGGCGTCGACATCTTCCGCATCTTCGACGCCCTGAACGACGTCTCCCAGATGCGGCCTGCGATCGATGCGGTCCTCGCGACCGGCACCTCCGTCGCGGAGGTCGCGGTCTGCTACACGGGCGACCTGCTCGACCCGGGGGAGAGCCTCTACACGCTCGACTACTACCTGCGCCTCGCCGAGCAGGTCGTGGATGCCGGTGCGCACATCCTTGCGATCAAGGACATGGCGGGGCTCCTCCGCCCCGCCGCGGCCGCGAAGCTCGTCTCGGCGCTGCGCGACCGGTTCGACGTGCCCGTCCACGTCCACACCCACGACACGGCGGGCGGCCAGCTCGCCACTCTCCTGGCGGCAAGTCACGCCGGAGCCGACGCCGTGGATGCCGCCTCGGCGCCGATGTCCGGCACGACGAGCCAGCCGTCGCTGTCGGCCGTCGTCGCGGCCCTCGCGCACACCGAGCGCGACACGGGGCTCGACCTGGCATCCGTCGCGAGTCTCGAGCCGTACTGGGAGGCGGTGCGGCACCTGTACCGCCCGTTCGAGTCGGGCCTGCCGGGCCCCACCGGCAGGGTCTACCACCACGAGATCCCGGGCGGTCAGCTCTCCAACCTGCGCCAGCAGGCGATCGCCCTCGGCCTCGCCGACGACTTCGAGCTCATCGAGGACATGTACGCCGCGGCGAACGACATCCTCGGGCGCGTCCCCAAGGTGACGCCCTCGTCGAAGGTCGTCGGAGACCTCGCGCTGCACCTCGCGGCGGTCAAGGCCGACCCGGCCGACTTCGCGGCGAACCCGGAGAAGTACGACGTGCCCGACTCGGTCGTCGGTTTCATGGCGGGTGAGCTCGGCGACCTGCCGGGAGGATGGCCGGAGCCGTTCCGCACCAAGGTCCTGCAGGGGCGTGAGGTGCGCGTCGGCGTCACGGACATCTCGACCGAGGATGCCGCCGCACTCGAGTCCGATTCGACGACGCGCCGCGAGACGCTCAACCGCCTGCTGTTCCCCGCACCGACGAAGGCGTTCCGCGAGGTGCGCGACACCTACGGAGACCTGAGTCCCCTCGACACCGCCGACTATCTCTACGGGCTCGCTCCGGGGACCGAGCACGTCGTCGAGATCGAGCGGGGTGTGCAGCTCTACGTCGGGCTCGAGGCGATCGGTGAAGCCGATGACAAGGGCATGCGCACCGTCATGACGACCCTCAACGGCCACCTGCGTCCCGTCTTCGTCCGAGACCGGTCGATCACCGTCGAGGTGCGTCAGGCCGAGAAGGCCGACACCACGAAGCCCGGCCAGGTCGCCGCGCCGTTCTCGGGCGTCGTGACGCTCAAGACCGCGGTCGGCGACCGGGTTCAGGCCGGTCAGCCCGTGGCATCCATCGAGGCGATGAAGATGGAGGCGGCGATCACCGCCCCCGTCGACGGGGTCGTCGATCGACTCGCGATCGCCGCCACCTCACCGGTCGAGGCGGGTGACCTTTTGGTCGTCATCCGCCCCGCCGACTAGCCTGGAGGGCGCGGACCGGGTCCGCGGACAAGCTGGGAGAGTGCAACGTGGCGTCTGATCGCAACGAAAAAGCGGCGGGCGAAGCCGACAACGGCGTCCTCGCGACCACTGGGGGTATCGACTCGACCGGGCTCGGCCTCGCCGGCGCCCCCACGGCGCAGGTCGATGTGACCCTGCCGGTGGCAGACGACGACGACTTCGTCGACGACGACGTCACGGTCGATGAGACCGTCGTCGCGGTGCCGGTCGCCACCGAGCCGACGGTCGCCGCAGCCACCACCATCGCCGTCACCGTGGCCGACGACGAGCTCGAGCACGCGGAGCGGGTGCGCCCGCGCACCTCGGAGATCACCCTCCAGTCGCGCCGTCTCGGCGACTTCGAGGCCGATCGCGAAAGCGCCGACCTCCTCACGGCCGACCGGCTGCTCGACCCCGCTCGAATCGTGCGCCCCGAGCCCGAGGGGCCATGGCAGCACTTCGTCTACGCGATCTCCGGCCACCGCATCAACCTCGGCGACGGCAAGCGGGCGCGTGCGCGCAAGGAGCTCGACCGCCGCATCGCCGCACCCCTCTCGGGCGGGGCGAAGTTCGTGCCGGTGCTCTCCCGCAAGGGCGGCGTCGGCAAGACCACCATCACGACGCTTCTCGGCATGGCCCTCGCCGACTCGCGCGAAGACCGCGTGATCGCCGTCGACGCGAACCCCGACCGCGGCACGCTCGCCGAGCGGATCGGCCGCACGAGCGACAAGACCGTCCGCGACCTCGTCCGGGCGAGCGCCGAGGTGCGCGGCTTCAACGACATTTCCCAGATCGTCGGGCGCGATCAGACGCGTCTCGACGTCATCGCGTCCGATGCCGACCCGCACGTGTCGGAGGCGTTCAGCGACACCGACTACGAGGACGTCGCGAAGGTCGCCGCGCACTTCTACTCGGTCGTGCTGACCGATACGGGCACCGGCATCGTCCACTCCGTGATGGCCGCCACGCTCGATCGGGCGGACACCCTCGTCGTCGTCACGGGCCTCAGCGTCGACGAGGCCCGCCTCGCGTCCGAGACCCTCACGTGGCTCGACGCGAACGGCTACGCGGACCTCGTGCGCAACGCCGTGGTCGTGCTCAACACCTCACGCCCCGGGGCGCCCCTCGTGCGCGCCGCCGAACTCGAGGCGCACTTCCGCACTCGGGTGCGGTCGGTCGTCCGGATGCCCTACGACCCGCACATCGCCTCGGGGAGTGCGATCTCCTTCCGCGACCTGCAGCCCGCGACGCGCGAGGCCGCGCGGGAACTGGCCGCGATCGTCGTCGAAGGCCTTCGCGCGCAGGCCGCCGCCTGATGGCGGTCCGTCCGATCCGGGTCTTCGGCGACCCGGTTCTCCGTGCCGTCTGCGCTCCGATCGAAGTGGTCGACGACGGCATCCGTGCCCTCGTGCAGGACCTCGTCGACACCGTCGAGCTGCCCGGCCGCGCCGGCGTCGCCGCCCCGCAGATCGGGGTCGGGGTCCGCGCGTTCAGCTACAACATCGACGGCGACATCGGCTATGTGCTGAACCCCGTGCTCGTCGAGGTGCGCGGTGAACCGCAGCCGGTGGGCGAGGGATGCCTGTCCGTCCCCGGACTCTGGCACGACGCCCTCCGCTACCCGTGGGCGCGCGTCGTCGGCACGGATCTCGACGGGCGCGAGATCGTCCTCGAAGGCGAGGGCCTCCTCGCGCAGGCCCTGCAGCACGAGACCGACCACCTCGACGGCATGCTGTATCTGTCCCGACTCACCGCCGAGGACCGCAAGACCGCGATGCGCGAGATCCGCGAGAGCTCCTGGTTCTGAGGCGCCCTCGCGGCCCTCGCGGCACGCTCCGGCCGATCAGCCGAGCGGCACGTTCGTGGTCGTGACGGGCACCGTGTAGAGATCCTCGATGTCCTTCGCGAAGTCGCCCAGGATCACGTTGCGCTTGATGCTCATCTTCGGCGTCAGGTGTCCGCTCGCCTCGGTCCACTCCGTGTCGAGGATCGTGAACTTGCGGATCGACTCGGCGCGCGACACGCGCTTGTTCGCGATGTCGACCGCGCGCTGGACCTCCTCGCGGACCTTCGGGTTCTTCGCGGCATCCGCCAGCGACATGTCTCCGGGGAGGCCGTTGTTCGCAAGCCATGCGGGGAGCATCTCGGGGTCGAGGGTCACCAGCGCCGAGATGAACGGCTTCTGGTCGCCGACGACGACGACCTGACCGACGATCGGGTTGGCGCGGATAGGGTCCTCGAGTGCGGCCGGAGCGACGTTCTTGCCACCGGCGGTGACGATGATCTCCTTCTTGCGGCCGGTGATCGTGAGGAAGCCCTCGGCGTCGAAGGAGCCGAGGTCGCCCGTCAGGAACCAGTCGCCGTCGAAGGCGGCAGCCGTCGCCTCGGGGTTGCGCCAGTACTCCTTGAAGACGTTGATGCCGCGCACCTCGATCTCGCCGTCCTCGGCGAGCCGGACGCCGACGCCCGGGAGGACGGGGCCGACCGTCCCGATCTTCGACTTCTTCGCGAGGTTGACCGTCGCGGGCGCTGTGGTCTCGGTGAGACCGTACCCCTCGAGGATCGTCACGCCGAGGCTGTGGAAGAAGTGGCCGAGGCGGGGGCCGAGCGGCGCCGAGCCCGAGACGGCGTAGGTGACCCGCCCGCCCATCGCGGCGCGGAGCTTCGAATAGACGAGCTTGTCGAACAGGGCGAACTTGATCCGCGTGCCGAGCGGGACCTTCTTGCCCTCTTGCAGCAGCGTCGAATGCTGGATGGCCGTGTGCGCGGCGGCGCGGAAGATCTTGCCCTTGCCGCCGGCCTCCGCCTTCTGCTCGGCCGAGTTGTACACCTTCTCGAAGACGCGCGGCACGGCGAGGAGGAACGTGGGTTGGAACGAGCCGAGCGCGGGGAGGAGCTGCGTCGTGTCGGGCTGGTGGCCGGTCTTCACGCCGGCGTGGATGTCGAGGATCGAGATGAAGCGCGCGAAGACGTGTGCCGTCGTGATGAACAGCAGCGTCGAAGCGCCGGGTGTGTTGACGACCTCTTCGAGCGACTTCGCGGAGTTGCGGGAGAGCTCGACGAAGTTGCTGTGCGTGAGGACGCAGCCCTTCGGGCGACCGGTCGATCCCGATGTGTAGATGAGGGTCGCGATGTCGGAGCCGACGGCGAGGTTCCGCCGACGCTCGATCTCGTCGTCGGAGACGTCGGTGCCGCCTGCGCGGAGTGTGTCGAGGGCGCCGGATGCCATCGTCCAGGCGTCGCGGATGAGCGGCACCTCGGCGCGGATCTCGTCGACCCGGGCGGCGTGCTCCGCAGTTTCGGACAGCACCGCGATCGCGCCCGAGTCGGAGAGGATCCAGCTGATCTGGGCGGCGGAGCTCGTCTCGTAGACGGGGACCATGACCGCGCCCGCGAAGAACAGGGCGAAATCGACGAGCGTCCACTCGTACGTCGTGCGGGCGATGAAGGCGACCTTGTCGCCGGGCTCGATACCGGCGGCGACGAACCCCTTGGCGAGGGCGATGACGTCGCGCTGGAAGGCGGCGGCGGTGATGTCGCGCCACCCGTCGCCCTCGGGGACGGAGAACAGCGCAAGGGACGGGGTGGCCTTCACCCGCTCGACGAGCAGGTCGGTGATGTTGGCGTTCGGATCGGCGGGAACGATCGCGGGGACTTCGAACTGGACGGCGGCGCTCATGGGCGGCAACTCCTTCGGTACCGGGTGGCGTCGGGTGACGGCTGGGATCGAGTCTAACCTTACGTGGCACTCAGTCCCACTGGCGCCGTTGCCGCACTTATGCCCGGCTGGGTGCACCGCGTGGGACTGTGGAGTCCACACTAGACTCTCGGGTGCCGTGCCGCCCCTCCTTCAGTCGCGCGCGGGAGAGAGGAACGCTGTGCTCAACGTCGGTATCGACATCGGTGGCACGAAGATCGCCGGCGGTGTGGTCGCCGATGACGGGCGCATCGTCGAGCGCCTGCGCGTGAGCACACCCGCCGATACGGGTGCGCTCGCGCAGGCTGTCGCCGACATGGTCGGTGAACTGGCGGCGCGCCACGACGTGCACGCCGTCGGCGTCGCGGCCGCGGGATACATCGACCGTACGCGCTCCGTCATGCTCCACGCCCCGAACATCGACTGGCACGACGCGCCGCTTCGGGAGGAGTTCGAATCGCGCATCGGGCGATCGGTCACGCTCGAGAACGACGCCAACGCCGCCGGGTGGGGCGAATACCGCTTCGGAGCAGGGCAGGGGGCGACCGACATGGTCATGCTCACTCTCGGCACGGGTGTCGGCGGGGCCGTCGTCGGCGACGGGCAGCTGCTCATCGGCGCGAACGGCAGCGCGGCCGAACTCGGCCACGTCCGGTTCGTGCGCGGCGGTCGTCCGTGCGGCTGCGGACAGTCCGGATGCCTCGAGCAGTACGCCTCCGGCCGCGCGCTCCAGCGTGAGATCGCGGATATCATCGACGCCGGCGAGATCGGCGCACGTCTCGCGGCCCATCGCGGGGCATCCGGCATCGTCGCAGGGCGCGACCTCGCGAACCTCCTCGACGACGGCGATGTCGGCGCGCTCGAGGCGATCCGTCGCGTCGCCACGGCGCTCGGCGAGGCGTGCGGTGCGTTCCAGGCGGTGCTCGATCCCGAGCTGTACGTCATCGGCGGGGGAGTCGCCGACCTCGGCGAGCGGCTGCTCGAGCCGACCCGCATCGCGTACGAGACCTCGCTCCCCGGGTTCGGCGAGCGCCCGACGGCGCGCTTCGTGGCGGCGTCGCTCGGCAACGACGCGGGCCTCGTCGGCGTGGCCGACCTCGCCGGGCTGCGTAGCCGCTGAGACCCGAGGAGCGCGTGATGTTCTACTGGTTCATGAAGTACATCGTGATCGGCCCGATCGTGAAGGCCGTGTTCCGGCCGTGGATCGTGGGCCGCACGAACATCCCCTCCTCGGGCGCGGCGATCATCGCCAGCAATCACCTGTCGGTCAGCGACTCCATCTTCCTACCGCTCATGATCGACCGACCGATGAGCTTCCTCGCGAAGAGCGACTACTTCACGGGCAAGGGCCTCAAGGGGTGGGCGACGCGCGTGTTCATGAAGGGCACGGGGCAGATCCCGATCGACCGCACGGGCGGCAAGGCATCCGAAGACTCCCTCAACACGGGACTGCAGGTGCTCGGGCGGGGCGACCTTCTCGGGATCTACCCCGAAGGGACCCGCAGCCCCGACGGCAAGCTCTACCGTGGGCGCACGGGGCTCGCCCGCATGGCCCTCGAGGCGCGCGTGCCGGTCGTGCCCGTCGTCATGGTCGACACCGGCGAGATCATGCCGATCGGACGTTCCATCCCGCGGATCGGCCGCGTCGGCATGGTGATCGGCGAACCGCTCGACTTCTCGCGGTTCGCCGGGATGGAGTCCGACAGATACGTCTTGCGCTCCGTCACCGACGAGATCATGGTCGCCCTGCAGCGGCTCGGCGAGCAGGAATACGACGACGTGTACGCCTCGAGCGTCAAGGATCGCCGGCCTGCCTGAGGCCCCTGTCACAGCGGCATCCCGCCCCGATCCGCGCCAGTAGACTGGCCGAATGCCCTCCCTGCACGCGAATCTCGATCACTGGCGCACGCTCCCGATCAAGCAACAGCCGACCTGGACCGACCTCGACGCCGTCGCCGCGGTGTCCGCCGAGATCGCCACGCTCCCGCCGCTCGTGTTCGCGGGCGAGGTCGACAACCTCCGCGACCGGCTCGCGAAGGCCGCCGCCGGAGAGGCGTTCCTGCTGCAGGGCGGCGACTGCGCCGAGACTTTCGCGGGTGCGACGGCCGAGCAGATCCGCAACCGCATCAAGACGGTGCTGCAGATGGCCGTCGTCCTGACCTACGGCGCGTCCATGCCGGTCGTGAAGATGGGGCGGATGGCGGGTCAGTTCGCCAAGCCCCGTTCGAGCGACACCGAGACGCGCGGCGAGGTCACCCTGCCCGCCTACCGTGGCGACATCGTCAACGGGTACGACTTCACCGAGGCGTCGCGCACGGCCGACCCGCAGCGGCTGCTGAAGGGCTACCACACTGCGGCATCCACCATCAATCTCATCCGTGCGTTCACGCAGGGCGGTTTCGCGGACCTCCGCGAAGTGCACTCGTGGAACCGCGGCTTCGCGCAGAACCCGGCCAACCAGCAGTACGAGCGCCTCGCGACCGAGATCGATCGGGCCATCAAGTTCATGGAGGCGGCGGGCGCCGACTTCGACTCGCTCCGCGGCGTCGAGTTCTACACGGGCCACGAGGGCCTGCTGATGGACTACGAGCGGCCGATGACCCGCATCGACTCGCGCACGCAGACGCCGTACAACACGTCGGCGCATTTCCTGTGGATCGGTGAGCGCACGCGCGAGCTCGACGGCGCGCACGTCGACTACTTCTCCAAGATCCGGAACCCCATCGGGGTGAAGCTCGGGCCGTCGACGTCGCCCGAGACCGCGATCGAGCTCATCGAGAAGCTCGACCCCGAACGCGAGCCCGGGCGTCTGACGTTCATCACGCGGATGGGCGCCGGCAAGATCCGCGACGCGCTGCCGCCGCTGCTCGAAGCCGTGAAGGCGACGGGCGCGACCCCGCTGTGGGTGACCGACCCCATGCACGGCAACGGCATCACGACGCCGACCGGGTACAAGACGCGTCGCTTCGACGACGTCGTGGACGAGGTGCGCGGCTTCTTCGAGGCGCACCGTGCCGTCGGGACCTTCCCCGGAGGCATCCACGTCGAATTGACCGGTGACGACGTGACCGAGTGCCTGGGCGGCTCGGAGCAGATCGACGAGGCGACCCTCGCGACCCGCTACGAGAGCCTGTGCGACCCGCGCCTGAACCACATGCAGTCGCTGGAACTCGCCTTCCTCGTCGCCGAAGAGCTCGAGAAGCTCTGACGCTCGCGCGGCCGACCCGCTCTTGCCCGCCGGCCTGCGCGGTTCGTCCACCGCTCGGTTCGTCGGCCGCCCGGTCCGTCGGCCGCCGGCCCGTCCCGCGTCCGTCTGTCTCGAAAGCAGGGCGAACCGCCCCCGCGGCGGTATCTCGGCCTCGCTGAAGCCGATCCGCCCTGCTCTCGGAACGCGGAGCACCAGCATCGCCGACCGTCCGCGGTGACCGGGCTCGCCCACCCAGGCAGTGACTCGCCTCGCCGGACGCACCCGCCGCTGGGAGCGCCCTCGTCGACGCGGCGCACCCCCGCCGGGCGCATCCTCCGCTGCCAAGGTTCACCCGGCGCCGGACGAGGCCGGTACGGGCCTCAACGCGCTGCGGAGGCAGGGCGAGCCGCACCTTCCGCGGCGAGTCGGCGCGGCTGAGGCCGATTCGCCCTGCTTTCGGAACGCGCGAAGGCTCGCGCGGGGCGGTTGGTGGTGTTCGCGGCGAGGCTCCCAGCCGCGGGAGGGGCGGCAGCGAGGGCGCGGGCTGGGTCGGCCCTACGGCTGGGTCGGCCCTGCGGCTGGGTCGGGCCCTACGGCTGGATCGGGCCTGCGGCGGGGTCAGCCCTGCAGGAAGCAGAGGATCGGCGTCAGCGTGATGGTCGCGCCGCGCGGGGCCGTGCCGGTCGGGCTGTAGCTCTCGACGCAGTAGATGTCCCAGTACTTGCCGCCGAGCGGGATGTCGGCGTCGTTGATGCCGGCGTTCACCTTGAAGCCGTCGGCCTGCAGCGCGGTGACGGCCTTGCGGATCGTCGAGCCGGTCACGTTCTTGACCGCCACCGGCTCCGGGCCCTTCGAGACGACGAGCGTCACGGTGTCGCCCGGGCGGAAGGGGCCGCCACCGTCGCGGTCCGCGACACGGATGACATCGCCCGCGTCGACGTCCGCGCTGAACTCCTCGGTCGAAGCGACCGTGAGCTCGACCGCCTTGAGCGTGCTCGTGGCCTCAGCGAGGCGCCGCCCGACGACGTCGGGGAACGGCCCGGCAGACACCTCGAACGAGACCGTCGAGGTCTCGAGCGCACGGCAGCCGTCGGTGCAGGGGATCGCCTCGCCACCACCCGGGGGAGTGATCGAGGCCGACACCACGGTGCCCACGGGCGAGTCCGTGAACAGGCGCGAGGGGTCTCCGGATGCCGTGATGAACAGCTCCTCGAGGCTCTGCGTCACCTCGTCGAGGGTCTTTCCCCCCAGTGCGCCGATGTCGTGCGGCTGAGGTCCGAGGGAGATCACGACCGTGACGGAGGCGTTCTTGTCGACGCGTGTGCCGGCGGCGGGATCCGTCGCGATCGTCTGCCCTGTGGGCACGTCGCGGCTGAATTCCTCGCCCGGCACCGCCACGAGGGACCACTCCTGGAGGATCGCGGTGGCCTCCGCGATGCTCTTCCCCTCGACATCGGGCACGGCGACCATCGAGCCCGGGCCCGAGCCGAACCACCAGCCCGCGCCTCCCGCGGCACCGGCCAGCAGCAGCACGAGGACGAGGAGCCACGCGCCCCTGCCGGCATTCCGCCGGGCACGGCGACGCAGTCGCGTGGCGTTGTCGACGTCGTCGGTGACGGTCGGGGCGGTGAAGCTCCCCGGGAGCACCTTCGTCACTTCGCCGGAATCGATGCCGTCGTCGATGATCGCGGCGCGCACCGTGCTCGTCGTGGGCGTCCGCACGACGTGCGGGAACACGCCGAGATCCTTCTCGATCTCGCGCAGCCGGTCGAGCATCTCCCGTGCGTCGGTGGGTCGCTCGTCGGGGGAGCGCTCGGTCGCCCACATGACGAGCTCGTCGAGCTGTTCGGGGATGGCGGGGTTCTTCGCGCTCGGCCGCGGCACCGAGTCGGTGGCGTGCTGGTACGCGATCTGCATGGGCTGCTCGCCCTTGTACGGCTGCTCGCCGACGAGCATCTCGTAGAGCATGATGCCGAGCGCGTAGATGTCGCTGCGGGCGTCGGCGGTGCCGCGGGTGACGAGTTCGGGGGCAAGGTATGCGATCGTGCCCATGAGCATCTGACCGCTCGCCGTGTTCGCCGTCGTCGCCCGTGCGAGGCCGAAATCACCGATCTTGATGCGCCCGTCCTCGGCGAGGAGCACGTTCTCGGGCTTCACGTCGCGGTGGACGATCCCGGCGCGGTGCGCGGCCGCGAGGCCGGACAGCACGGCATCCATGATCGTGATCGTCTGCGGGATCGACAGCCGCTTCTGTTCGCGCAGGAGGTCGCGCAGCGTGATGCCGGGCAGGTACTCCATGACGAGATAGGCCATCTCGCCGTCCTGACCCTGGTCGAAGACGTTGACCACGTGCGGGTCGGCGAGGCGCGCGGCGGCGCGGGCCTCCTGGATGAACCGACCCTGGAAGACCGTGTCGTCCGAGAGGTGCCCGTGCATGACCTTCAGCGCCACGCGACGCTCGAGGCGCAGGTCGGTCGCGACGTACACGGTCGCCATTCCGCCGCGGGCGATGCGAGCACGCACCCGGTACCGGCCGTCGACCAGACGGCCGATCAGCGGGTCGGTCTGCTGGCTCGTGCTCACCCTGTGATTCTAGGGAGCGGATGCTGAAAGCCCCGGGAACGCCTCACCCTGCGCGGTCGTTGGTGCTGACCGCCGCCAGGGGTGGGATAGTGGAGGGGTGACCGACGTTCCCGCCACGCCCGCCACTGTCTCGTGGCTCACCATGCCCGAACTCGTCGAGGCTCTGGGCGAGCCGCTGGGGCGGATCCGCCGCCTCCTCGACGACCACCACCTCGTCGGCAGCAAGCGGCACGGCGCGTTCGCGGTGCCCGACGTCTTCCTCGTCGACGGCGCGCCGCTGGCCTCGCTGCGCGGCACGATCATCGTGCTGCAGGACGCGGGTTTCACCGACGACGAGCTCATCGACTGGCTCCTCGCCGAGGAGGAGTCGATCGGACTCGCCCCCATCGAGGCGCTGCGCCGGGGGCGCAAGAGCGAGGTCCGTCGCGTCGCCCAGTCGCTCGCCTGATCGGCGTCAGACCGGCGTCAGCCCCTCGTCAGGATGCGCGCGCGGTCGCATCGCGTGCGAGGTCGCGGAGCATCCCGACGGCATGGGTGTCCAGCGGCGCCCCGCGCAGGGCGCGGTCGGCCTCGCCGGCGTAGGCCGAGATGAGCGCTTCGACGCGGTCGAGGGCGCCGGTGTCGCGGATCGTCTCCTGCAGGGAGGCGACCTGCGCGGCGTCGAGCCCGGGGTCGCCGAGCATCTCGTCGAACAGACGGCGCGCGCCCGGCGCGAGCGCGGTGCGGGTGTAGGCGACGAGCACCGTGCGCTTGCCTTCGCGCAGGTCGTCTCCCGAGGGCTTGCCGGTCACGGCGGCGTCGCCGAAGACTCCGAGCACATCGTCGCGGAGTTGGAACGCGAGCCCGAGGGGATGCCCGAACGCCGCGAGGGCCGCGAGCTGCGCGTCATCCGCTCCCGCGAGCGTCGCACCCAGGAGCAGCGGATGCTGGATGGAGTAGCGCGCCGACTTCAGCGACGCGACGCGCAGCGCCCGGTCGGCGTGTTCGGCGTCGGGAGCGGTGACGAACGAGGCCTCTTCGGCGATGTCGAGGTACTGGCCGATCGTGACCTCGCGTCGCATGAGCGCGAACGTCGCGCGTGCGGGGGCGGCGTGCGCGGCATCCCGCAGACCCTCTTCGAGCAGGTCGTCGCTCCAGGCGACGAGGAGATCGCCGAGGAGGATCGCCGCGGAGCGTCCGAACGTCTCGGCGCGGCCTGACCAGCCGGATGCCCCGTGGTGCGCCTCGAGTGCGCGGTGAGCGGCGGGGCGACCGCGCCGGGTGTCGGAGTTGTCGATCAGATCGTCGTGCACGAGCGCGGCGGCGTGGAACACCTCGAGGGCCGCGGCCGCCGAGATCACCGCGGTTCCGGGGTCCCCGTCGCCCGTGCGCCGCCCGGCGACGGACTGCCAACCCGTGAGGCAGAAGCGTGCGCGCAGTCGCTTGCCGCCGTCGAGCACGGATGCCGCGGCGTGAACGAAATCGAGGGCGTCCGCTCCCGCATCGCGCGTTTCGGCGACGCGGTCTGCGACGAAGCTCTCCAGTCGCTGGGAAACTGCTTCGATCGGCGACGGGGAAGGGTCCACGGGCCTAGCCTAGTTCGACGGGGCACGCGTAGTATCGAGTGCAGATACCCGCCCGAAGGGGGACGCATGCCGCTGTCAGAACAGGAGCAGCGCCTGCTCGATGAGATGGAACGCCATCTCATGAGCAAGGACACCGACGTGGTCAGTGCTGACCGCGAAGGACGCGCGCTCAGCTACCGCAACATCGTGTACGGCGTCGTACTCGTGCTCGTCGGGCTCGGCGGGCTCATCTTCGGTGTGTCGAGCGGCATCATCGCGGTGGGCGTCGTCGCTTTCGTCGTCATGCTCGGCGGCGTCATCCTCGCCGTCACCCCGACGCGCACGGGCACCGCGACCGCGCGGCCCGCCGCCGGCGGCAACGGCGGCAGCCGCAAGCCGACCCCCGAATCGTCCTCGAGCTTCATGGACCGCATGAACGACCGCTGGGACCGCCGACAGGGGCCCGAGAGCTGATCGCCATCCACTGACGCGTCCGCACGGACGCCGCCGAAAGCACCGACCTCCGGGTCGGTGCTTTTTTCGTGCCCGCGCGGCGCCGGGGCCGTCGCGCGCGAGGGCGGCGCACGGGCGCCCGCGGATGCCCCATACGCGGCCCGCGGGGAGGAGGGGAGTGCCAGGGGAGGATTTGGCCCGGAATGTGATGGTGAAGTGGAGAGAAGTGGAGTAAAGTGGGGCGCACCTGGGACGGGGCCGAACGCGAGGGGGTGGTAGTGGATGCTGCTGGGCACCTACACCCCCAAGCTCGACGACAAGGGCCGCGTGATCCTGCCGGCGAAGTTCCGCACCGACCTCGGTGACGGCGTCGTCGTCACGCGTGGTCAGGAGCGGTGCCTCTACGTCTTCAGCACGAAGGAGTTCGAGCGCGTCTACGAGAAGATCCGCGAAGCGCCGCTGACCAACAAGCAGGCCCGCGACTTCCAGCGCATGTTCCTCTCCGGCGCGAGCGACGAGAAGCCCGACAGCCAGAGCCGCATCACGATCCCTCCGCACCTGCGCACGTACGCGAGCCTCGACCGCGAGCTCGTCGTCACCGGTGTCGGCGCCCATGCCGAGATCTGGGACGCCGAGGCGTGGAACGCGTACGCCGACGGCAACGAGGACAGCTACTCCGACATGGAGCAGGAGGTGATCCCGGGCCTCTTCTGATCCGTGGCCGCGACTCCCAGCCGCACGCCCTGGCACACTTCCCCGGTGCCAGGTCAGGCGGATGGGGATCACGACTCCGGATCACCCGCCCCGACATCATGAGCCACTCCGACATCCACACCCCCGTCCTGCTCGAGCGCTGCGTCGAGCTGCTCGCCCCCGCACTCACGCGGCCGGGTGCGGTGCTCGTGGATGCCACCGAAGGGATGGGCGGCCACTCCGAGGCGCTCCTGGAGCGCTTCCCCGACGTGCACCTCATCGGGCTCGACCGCGACACCGACGCCCTTCGGATCGCGGGGGAGCGGCTCGCCCGGTTCGGAGATCGCGTCACGCTCGTGCACACCGTCTACGACGGGATCGCGGAGGCGGTGGCATCCGTCGGCGCGTCCCGCATCGACGGTGTCCTGTTCGACCTCGGGGTCTCGTCGCTCCAGCTCGACGAGGCGGAGCGCGGCTTCGCCTACTCCCAGGACGCGCCGCTCGACATGCGGATGGATCAGTCGGCGGGGACGACCGCCGCCGACATCGTGGCGACCTACGGCGAGGGCGACCTGCGCCGCATCTTCGAGCGCTACGGCGAGGAGAAGCTCGCCGGCCGCTATGCGCGCGCGATCATCGCGGCACGTGCGGAGGCGCCGATCCTCCGTTCCGGCGAACTCGTCGACATCCTGATCGCCGCCACCCCCGTCGCCGTGCAGCGCGAGGGGCGCGGTCACCCCGCGAAGCGCGTCTTCCAGGCGCTGCGCATCGAGGTCAACGCCGAGCTCGCCGTGCTCGATCGGGCGCTCCCGGCCGCGATGGGCCTCCTTCGCGTCGGCGGCCGCATCGTCGTCATGAGCTATCAGTCGCTCGAGGACCGGCTCGTCAAGCGCGTGTTCGCGGATGCCTCGTCCTCCACGGCACCGGCGGGACTCCCCGTGGAACTGCCCGAGCACGCCCCGCGGTTCCGGCTGCTGGTCAAGGGCGCCGAACTGGCATCCGACGAAGAGCGGGAGATCAACCCCCGTGCGACCCCCGTGCGCCTGCGTGCGGCCGAACGAGTGGTGGAGGCGGCATGAGCACTCCCGCGATGAGCGCGATCGACCTGCTCGAGGACCTCCCGTCCCTTCCGCCGCGCGACGGTGCCGACCGGCGACTGCGCGCGCTCGATCGCCCCGCGAGCCGTCGGCGTCCGCGACTCCTCTACGGGATCATCGCCGTCGCCGGCGCGGTCCTCATCGGGGCGGTGCAGATGGGACTGTCGATCCTCACGACGCAGAGCTCCTACGAGCTGTCCGCGCTCACGCAGCAGCAACGTACCCTCGACTACCAGAAGCAGGTGCTCACCGACTCGATCGCGGGGCTCAGCTCGCCGCAGTACCTCGCGGCGAACGCGGCGGCCCTCGGCATGGTCACGGGGCAGCAGCCCACCTTCCTGCGTCTCAGCGACAATGCCGTCATCGGTACCGCGGCAGGCAACAACGGCGCGAGCGCCGTCAACGCCCTCACGCAGGCGGCGGTCGCGAACGGACTCGTCGCAGGTACCCCGCTCGTGAACGATCCCACCGCGAGCCTCACCGCCGGTGCGACCGTCGCCGACGAAGCCATCGCCGCATCGGCCGCGGAAACCTCGACACCCCCCGCGATCGCCGACGGTCTGCCGACTCCCACCACACACTGAATCCATGACGACACGAGTCACCCGCAGTCAGCGCCGCCGCACCGTCGTCGCGCTGGGCGTCGTCCTCCTCGTGCTGTCGCTGTTCGTCGTCCGTCTCTTCGACATCCAGGTCGTGAACGCCGCCGAGCACGTCGCCGAGTCCCAGAAGCTCGCCACGGGCGCCAAGCAGACCCTGTACGGAGCGCGCGGCGAGATCGTCGACACCAACGGCACGGTCCTGGCTTCCAGCACGACGCGGTACGACGTGCAGATCGACCCGACGCTCGCCGTCAAGGGGATCCCGAAGGTCGGGGACGACGGCAAGACGGTGAAGGATGCCGACGACAAGCCCGTGCTGGTGCCGTGGCCCGAGCTCGCGGACCGCATCGCCGCGGTCACCGGCCAGTCCTCGGCGGACGTGCAGAAGATTGTCGCGGACGCGCTCGCGAAGGACGCCTCCTCGCAGTACGCGACCATCAAGAGGTACGTGTCGACGGAGGAGTACCGGGCTCTCGCAGATCTCAAGCTGCCGTTCCTCTACTACGACAAGCACCCGGCACGGACCTACCCCGACGGCGCGGTCGCGGGGAACATCGTCGGGTTCACCGGTTCCGGCGGGGAACCGCTCGAGGGCATCGAATCGCTTCAGGACCAGTGCCTGGCTTCCGAGGAGGGCTCGGTCACCTACCAGAAGGGCGCCGACGGCGTCATCATCCCCGGCACGGAGAAGACGACTGCCGCGGTCGACGGCGGCACGGTCAAGCTCACGATCGACGCCGACCTGCAGTGGTACCTGCAGCAGCTCATCTCGGAGGAGACCGCCCACTACCAGGCCGACTGGGGCGGAATCATCGTCATGGAGGTGAAGACCGGCAAGATCCGCGCGATCGCCGAGACGAAGACCGTCGACCCCAACGATCCCGGTGCCTCCGCGACCGACGATCGCGGGTCGCGACTGCTCCGCGTCTCGTACGAGCCCGGCTCGACCTTCAAGCCGGTGACGGCCGCCACCGCGATCGAACAGGCGGGACTCACGCCCACCTCGTCGGTGCTCACGCCCGACCGGATGCAGTTCCCGAACGGCGCCGTGATCAACGATTCCGAGAACCACCCGACGGAGAACCTCACTCTCACCGGCGGCCTCGTGCAGTCCTCGAACGTCGCGATGTCGCAGTTCGGCTCACTCGTCTCGCCCGAGGTGCGCCAGCAGTATCTCGAGAAGTTCGGCGTCGGAGGCGGCGACGCGCTCGGATGGTCGGGTGCGCCGAAGGCGGGCTTCTCGTCAGACGCCAAGAACTGGGACAACCAGACCTACTACACGACGACCTTCGGTCAAGCCTTCACGGTCACCCCGACCCAGGTCGTGAGCGTCTTCCAGACGATCGCGAACGGCGGCGTGCGGCTCCCGGCGCAACTCGTCGAGTCCTGCACGAAGGCGGACGGCACCGTCGTGACGCCGACCGAACCCGACCCGGTGCAGGTCATCCAGCCGCAGACGGCGTCGGAGGTCTCGCAGATGCTCGAGAACGTGTACGCGCAGGGCACCCTGGCATCCGACATCAACATCCCCGGGTACCGGCTGGGCGTCAAGACCGGCACGGCGCAGGTCCCCGACGGGAAGGGCGGCTACAAGGACGGGCTCTACATCACCTCGCTCGTCGGGTTCGCTCCCGCCGAGGATCCGCAGTACGTTGTTCTGACGCTGTTCGACGAGCCGAAGACGAACCGGATGTCCTCCGCGAACCGGTCGGTCTTCAAGAAGGCGATGATGCAGGTGCTCACGCACTACCGCGTCATGCCGTCGAACCAGGCGACCCCCCTGCTCCCCGTCACCCAGTGACGCGCTCCCGCGCGTGAGGAAACCTCCCACATGATCCGGATCTCCCTGGCCGACCTCGCGGACACCGTCGGAGCAACCCTCTCCCCGGCGGGCACCGATACTCCCGACACGATCGTGTCGGGCGCGGTCGACACCGACTCCCGCCTCATCGGACCGGGCGACATCTTCGTCGCCAAGCCGGGTGAGACGACCGACGGCCATCTGTTCGTCGGCGCCGCCGCGGATGCCGGTGCCGCGCTGGCGATCGTCGATCACCCCGTCGACGCGCCGATCAGCCAGATCATCGTCCCGGACGTCGTCCGCTCGCTCGCGGACCTCGCCCGCACCGTCGTCGGGCGCGTCCGTGCGAGCGGCGGCCTCAGAGTTGTCGGGATCACGGGCTCGAACGGCAAGACGACGACCAAGAACATGCTCGCGCGCATCCTCGAGGGCGAAGGCGAGACGGTCGCGCCGCGGAACTCCTTCAACAACGACGTTGGCGCGCCGCTGACGATGCTCCGCGTGACCGAGGGCACGCGGTTCCTCGTCAGCGAGTTCGGGGCCGACCACGCCGGCATGATCGCCCGGCTGGCGGGGCTCGTGACCCCCGACGTCGGCGCCGTCCTCATGGTCGGGCTCGCCCACGCGGGCGGTTTCGGCGGCATCGAGGCGACGCAGCGCGCGAAGACCGAGCTCGTCGAAGCCATCCGTCCGGGCGGCGTCGCCGTCCTGAACGCCGACGATGCCCGCGTCGCCGCGATGGCGAGCGTCGCCGAGGCACGGGGCGTCGCGGTGCGCTGGTTCGGGCGTGGCGCGAACGCCGAGGTCCGTGCGGAGGACGTCGAGGTCACGGCCGCCGGGACGACCTGCACGGTCGTCGTGGGGGAGGAGCGGATGCCGCTGCGCCTGCGCGTCCTCGGCGAGCACCACGTGATGAACGCCCTCGCGGCGATCGCTGTCGCGCGCGAGCTCGGCGTCGACCCCGCCGTCGCGATCACGCGGCTCGAGACGCTCGAGATCGCCGAACGGTGGCGCATGCAGCCGCTCGGCTCCGACCGTATCCGCATCATCAACGACGCCTACAACGCGAGCCCCGACTCCATGGCTGCGGCGCTACGCACCCTCGCGCAGATCACCGAGCCCGGTCAGCGCAAGGTCGCCGTGCTCGGCGCCATGAGCGAGCTCGGTGAAGCGGCCGGCGAAGAGCACGACCGGGTGGGCCTGCAGGCGGTGCGGCTGCGGATCGAGCGCATCGTCGTCGTCGGGCGCGATGCCCGCAGACTGTATCTCGCGGCGATCGGGGAGGGCTCTTGGGACGGCGAGGCCGTCTTCTTCGAGACTGCCGATGAGGCGTATGACTACCTCCTGACGGAGCTCCGCGACGGCGACCGCGTGCTCGTGAAGTCGTCCAACTCGGCGGGTCTGCGTCATCTGGGCGATCGTCTGGGAGAATCCTTCTCGTGAGATCTCTGCTGACGGCCGCGACGATCTCGCTCGCGTTCACGCTCTTCCTGACCCCGCTGTTCATCCGACTGTTCAAGAAGATCGGGTGGGGACAGGTCATCCGCACGCCCGAGAACGCCCACAACCCGTCGCACCAGACGAAGCGCGGGACGCCCACGATGGGCGGCGTGATCTTCATCACGGGATCGATCGTGGGGTACTTGGTCGGAACGCTCACCGGCGGCGCTCCGCCGACGATCTCCGGTCTGCTCGTCATCTGGCTGATGGTCGGGCTCGGCCTCGTCGGGTTCATCGACGACTACATGAAGGTGCGGCAGCAGCGAAGCCTGGGACTGTCCGGCTGGCGCAAGGTCGCCGGTCAGATCATCGTGGCGGTGCCTTTCGGCATCCTTGCGCTCAACTTCCCGAACAGCACCGACCAGACCCCGGCTTCGCCCTTCATCTCGTTCTTCCGCGACATCCCGATGCTGTCGTTCCTCGCCCTCGGAACCGTGCTCGGCTGGATCGTCTACCTCGTCTGGGTGTCGTTCATGTCGGTCGCGTGGTCGAACTCGACCAACGTGACCGATGGTCTCGACGGACTCGCGACCGGCGCCGGGATCTTCACGATCTCCGCGTACAGCCTCGTCACGTTCTGGCAGTTCCAGCAGCGGTGTGCCTCGGATGCCCTCGTGACGGCCTATCAGGGGGCCTGCTACACGACCCGTGATCCGATGGACCTCACGATCATCGCCGCCTCGTTCGTCGGTGCTCTCGTCGGGTTCCTCTGGTGGAACGCGCCGAAGGCGAAGATCTTCATGGGCGATGTGGGCTCGATGTCGATCGGCGGCGTCATCGCCGCGATGGCGATCCTCTCGCGGACAGAGCTCCTCTCGGTCATCCTCGCCGGTGTCTTCATCATCGGCCCCGGTTCGGTCATCCTGCAGCGGTACTACTTCAAGCTCACGGGCGGCAAGCGGCTCTTCCTCATGAGCCCGTTCCACCACCACCTCGAGATGCGCGGGTGGCCCGAGATCACGATCGTCGTGCGTATGTGGATCATCGCGGGGATGCTCGCCGTCATGGGCGTCGGGCTCTTCTACGCGGCATGGCTGGCGGCGCTGTGACCGGGGACGCCCCGCGCGACCTCGACAGCCTGCGCAGTTGGCACTCCGACTGGCGGGGACTGCGGGTGGCCGTGCTGGGCCTGTCGATGACGGGCTTCTCCGTCGCCGACACCCTCGCCGAACTCGGCGCCGAGGTCCTCGTGCTGACCGAGAAGGCCGACGAGGAGTACGCCCGTCTCGTGCCCGTGATCGGCGCGCGCCTGTGGACGGGCGCTCTCGACGCGGTGCCGCAGGAGCTCGTCGACTTCGCACCGGAGGTCGTCATCGCCTCCCCGGGCTTCCCCCCGCACCACCCCGTCATCGCGTGGACCCAGCGGTCCGGCACCCCGCTGTGGGGCGACATCGAACTGGCCTGGCGCGTGCGCGACAAGGTGCTGCGCGAGGACGGCACACCCGCCGACTGGGTGCTCATCACCGGAACGAACGGCAAGACGACGACCACCCAGCTCACCGCCGCGATGCTCGTCGCGGGGGGCCTCCGCGCCGCGCCCGTCGGAAACATCGGCGTGCCCGTGCTCGACGCCGTGCGCGACCCCGCGGGATTCGACGTGCTGGTCGTGGAGCTCTCGAGCCACCAGCTCTGGTACCTCTCGCTGGCGGATGCCGACGTCGCGCCATCGCCCCATGCGAGCGTCTGCCTGAACCTCGCCGATGACCACCTCGAATGGCACGGCTCTTTCGCCGGCTACCGCGACGCGAAGGCGGTCGTGTACCGCAGCACCCGCGTCGCCTGCGTCTACAACAAGAGCGACCTCGCCACCCGCGAGATGGTCGAGGACGCCGACGTCGTCGAAGGATGCCGCGCGATCGGCTTCGACCTCGGCGTGCCGGGGCCGAGCGATGTCGGCGTGGTCGACGGCATCCTCGTCGATCGGGCGTTCCTCGACGACAGGCATCGCAGCGCGCTGGAGCTCGCCACCGTCGCCGACCTCGCCGCTCGTGGCCTTGCGGCACCGCACATCGTCGCCAACATCCTCGCGGCATCCGCACTCGCCCGTTCTCTCGATGTCGAACCGGCCGCGATCCGCGACGCCCTGGCGCGGTTCCGGCTCGATCCGCACCGGATCGAGGTCGTCGCCGTCGCGGGCGGCGTCACCTGGGTCGACGACTCGAAGGCCACGAACCCGCATGCGGCCGCCTCGTCGCTCGCCGCGTTCCCCGGCGCGGTCTGGGTCGTGGGCGGCCTTCTCAAGGGCGTCGACATCTCCGACCTCGTGGCGGCGCGCGGAGGCGGCGTGAAGGCCGCGATCGTGATCGGCGTCGAGCGGGGAGACATCACCGACGCGTTCGCACGACACGCGCCCGCCATTCCCCTGTTCGAGGTCGACGACGCTCAGACTGAAGACGTCATGGCCCGAGCCGTCGAACTGGCGGCGGGGATCGCCCGTGACGGAGACGTGGTCCTCCTCGCTCCGGCAGCGGCATCCTTCGATCAGTTCGCGTCCTACGCCGACCGCGGCACCCGCTTCGCGAGGGCCGTGCACGACAGGTACGGCCCGCAGTAGCCGACGGAAAGGGGAGCCGGTGGCGACGATCACGACGCCGGGAACCCGTCCTGCGACTCCCGATGAGCCCGCCGGAGGCACTCCGCGCCGCGGGTTCGCCGCGCGGGTCTCGCTCGGCCGCGTGTTCACCCCGGTGCCGAGCGAGTTCCTGCTGATCGCGTCCACGGCGCTCATCCTCACGGGCTTCGGTCTCGTGATGGTGCTGTCCGCGACGATGGCCGATTCGCTCGCGAAGGGCGAGAGCCCGTTCGAGGTCGTGCTCAAGCAGGCGGCGTTCGCGATCGTGGGCATCCCGCTGATGTTCCTGCTCAGCAGATTCCCGGTCACGTTCTGGAAGAAGATCGCGTGGCCCGCGCTCATCTTCACCGTCGGGTTCCAGCTGCTCGTCTTCGTGCCCGGGGTCGGTGTGGCCAACGACGGAAACCGCAACTGGATCCAGGTCGGCGGCTTCCAGATGCAGCCGTCCGAGTTCCTGAAGCTGAGCCTCGCGCTGTGGCTCGGATACGTGCTCTATCGCAAGCGGACGCTCCTCGGCTCGTGGAAGCACGTGTTCATCCCGGTCGTCCCCGTCGGCGGTCTCGTGATCGGTCTCGTCGCCGTGGGCAGCCACGACCTCGGCACGGGCCTCATCCTCATGGCGATCCTCCTCGGGTGCCTCTTCTTCTCCGGGGTGAAGCTGCGCCTCTTCCTCGTGCCGCTCCTCCTCGTGGTCGGTGCGGCCGCGTTCTTCGCCGTGACGAGCCCGAACCGCATGGCGCGCATCATGAGCAGCCTCACGAACTTCGACTCGACCGCGTGCTACAACGCGACGAGCGGTGACTGCTGGCAGGCCGTGCACGGCGTCTGGGGTCTCGCGAACGGGGGCGTCTTCGGTCTCGGACTCGGCAACTCGCGCGAGAAGTACGGCTGGCTTCCGGCGCAGGCGAACGACTACATCTTCGCGATCCTCGGCGAGGAGCTGGGACTCGTCGGATGCCTCACGGTGCTCGTCCTGTTCACGCTCTTCGCGGTCGGTGCCTTCCACGTCATCCGGAAGACCCACGACCCGTTCGTCCGCATCGTCTCGGGTGGGATCACGGTGTGGATCGTCGGGCAGGCCATCGTCAACATCGGCGTCGTCCTTCGGATCCTCCCCGTCCTCGGCGTGCCGCTGCCGTTCATCTCGCAGGGTGGCACGTCGCTCCTGTCCGTGCTGATCGCGTGCGGTGTGCTGCTCTCGTTCGCCCGCACGCTGCCGGTGCGCTCAGCGCCCGCGACCGTCGAGCGGTAACCTCTATCCGGTGACGATCCACCCCACCTACCTCCTGGCCGGAGGGGGAACCGCCGGCCACGTCAACCCGCTCCTCGCCGTCGCGGACGGACTGCGGGCGCGTGACCACGAGGCATCCGTGCTCGTGCTGGGCACGAAAGAGGGTCTCGAGGCCCGACTCGTTCCGGAGCGCGGCTACGAACTGCTCGTCGTCGACAAGGTCCCCTTCCCCCGCCGCCCGAACGGCGCGGCCGTGCGATTCCCGGTCGCGTGGCAGCGCGCCGTCGCCCAGGTGCGCACGCACATCCGCGAGCGCGGAGTGGACGTCGTCGTGGGCTTCGGTGGCTACGCCTCGGCCCCCGCGTACATCGCGGCGCGGCGCGAGGGCATCCCGTACGTCGTGCACGAGGCGAACGCCAAGCCGGGTCTTGCGAACATCCTGGGTGCCCGACGGGCCTCGGCGGTCGGCACGACCTTCGCGGGGACGCCGCTGCGCCGCTCGGAGGTGGTGGGCATGCCGCTGCGCCCCGAACTGCTCTCGCTGGACCGGGGAGCCACACGTGCTGAGGCGGCCGCGTACTTCGGGCTCGACACCGAACGGCCCGTCCTGCTCGTCTTCGGCGGCTCCCTCGGGGCGCGCCGACTCAATGAGGCGTTCGGACAGGCATGGCCCGAGGTGACCGCTGCAGGGTGGCAGCTGCTGCATGCCGTCGGAGAGCGCGCCGAGCTCGTCGACCCCGGTGCCGACGGCTATCGCGTCGTGCCGTATCTCGATCGGATGGATCTCGCCCTGGCCCTCGCCGATCTCGTGGTCTCGCGCGCGGGGGCGGCCACCGTCAGCGAACTCACGGCGCTCGGCATCCCTGCGGTGTACGTGCCGTATGCCGTCGGCAACGGGGAGCAGGCTCTCAACGCCGCCTCGGTCGTCGCGGTGGGCGCCGCGCGCCTCATCCCCGATGCCGAGTTCACCGCGGAACGCGTGCGGACCGAGATCGTGCCTCTGCTGACGGATGCCGAGGCGCTCTCGGTGCTCCGCGATGCGGCCGGCGAAGCCTCCGTCGGTGCCCGCAGCGGCACCGAAGGTGTCATCGCCCAGATCGACCGCGCGCTCCGACGCTGAGGCGCACGTCCCGTCGCCGACGCTGGATGGTCCGCGCGCCGTGGGGCTCCCGTCCAGGGCGCCGACCTAGACTTGACGGGCCATGATTCGACCCGATCTCAGCCTTCCCCTGCCCGACGACATCACCGCCGCGCACTTCATCGGCATCGGAGGGTCGGGCATGTCCGGACTCGCCGGGATGTTCCTCGACCGCGGCATCCGCGTCTCGGGGTCGGACCGCTCCGACAGCGCAGCGCTCCAGGCGCTCGCGGCCCGGGGCGCCGACGTCCACGTCGGTCACGACGCTGCGAACCTGCCCGCCGACGCGGACACCGTCATCCACACCGGCGCGATCTGGCCGGAGAATCCCGAGTTCCTCCTCGCGAAGGAGCGCGGCCTCCACGTCATCCACCGCTCGCAGGCGCTCCACTGGCTCATCGGCGGGCGCCGTCTCGTGAGCGTCGCGGGCGCCCACGGCAAGACGACGTCGACCGGCATGATCGTCACCGCGCTGCGCGCCCTGGCCGAGAACCCGACGTTCGTCAACGGCGGAGTGATCGCCGACCTCGGTGTCTCGAGCGGCACGGGGTCGGACGAGCTCTTCGTCATCGAGGCGGACGAGTCCGACGGCACGTTCCTGCTGTACGACACGGCGATCGCGCTCATCACGAACGTCGACCCCGATCACCTCGATCACTGGGGGACACGGGATGCCTTCTACGACGCCTTCGTCCGCTTCGGCGACGAGGCGCGCGAGGCCGTCGTGATCAGCTCCGACGACCCCGGCGCCCGGCGCGTCTCGGAGTCGCTGCGCCACCCCCGCATCGTCACGTTCGGCGAGGATGCGGCCGCCGACGTGCGCGTCACGGACATCGTCACGGACGGCCCCGTCTCGTTCGCGCTCACCTACGCGGGGGAGACCCGCACTGCCCACCTCGCCGTCCCCGGCGCCCACAACGCGATCAACGCGGCCGGCGCCGTCGCGGTGCTCACGACGCTCGGCCACGGCTTCGAAGAATCCCTCCGCGCCGTCGAGGCATTCGGCGGCACGGTGCGCCGGTTCGAGCTGCACGGCGTCGAGCGGGGCGTCAGCGTGTACGACGACTACGCGCACCACCCGACCGAGGTCGCCGCCGCCCTCGCCGCCGCACGCACGGTCGTGGGGGACGGGCGACTCATCGCCATCCAGCAGCCGCACACGTACTCGCGTACGCAGGCGATGTACCGCGAGTTCGCCGAGGTGCTCGAGCAGTTCGCCGACCACACCGTGATGCTCGACGTCTACGGCGCCCGCGAGGACCCGGTGCCGGGCGTCACGGGAGCACTCGTCAGCGGCGCCTTCGCCGACCCGTCGCACGTGCACTTCGTGGCGGACTGGCAGGAGGCGGCCGACTACACGGCATCCGTCGCCCGCGCGGGCGACTACGTCATCACGCTCGGCTGCGGCGACGTCTACCGCATCATCCCGCAGGTGCTGCGCGCGCTGTCGGGCACGGCGCCCGGAGACGGGGCCTAGCCGATGCGGCGTCCGTCTCCGCTGCCGACCGCGACCGGTGCGACCGGTGCGCGGGACGCCGCCGATGCGGCGTCGGCGGAGGTCGACGCCGAGGCCGTCGCGCCGCCGGTCAGCTATCCGAACCCCCTCGCGCGGACGTCCGCTCCCGCCGACGCCTCGCGCCTCACGGAAGACAGGGCAGCGCCGGATGCCTCCGTGGCGGCACAGGACGCCCCCGAAGTCCAACCCGCCGACGAGCCGGACGGCGTCGGTGTGCGGGACGTCTGGGCGGCGGCCCGTGCGCGGCGGAAGGCCCTGCGTGCGGAGGTGCGCCGATTCACGGTGCGCCAGCGGCGTCGGCGCATAGTCTGGCTGACCGTCATCGGTGCGCTCGTGCTCCTCGTCCTGGGATCGATCGGTGCGGCCTACAGCCCCCTCTTCGCGGTCGAGAAGATCAGCGTCGTCGGGACGAGTTCGCTGAACCCGGCCGATGTCGAGACGGCACTCGCGGGTCAGCTCGGAACCCCCCTCCCACGCGTCGATCCGTCCGCCGTGAAGGCCGCCCTCGTCGCGTTCCCGCTGGTCGAGTCGTACACGCTCGAGGCGCGTCCGCCGCACGAGCTCGTCGTCCGCATCGTCGAGCGCACACCGATCGGCTCGGTGGAATCGCCCGCGGGCTACACGCTCGTGGATGCCGCGGGCGTCGCCCTCTCGACGACGCCCACGGCGCCCGCGGGGCATCCCGTCATCACCGCGACCGGCGGGATCGGCTCGCCCGCGTTCGACGCGATCGGCACGGTGTTCCGCTCGCTCCCCGACGACATCCGCGCACAGGTCACGGCGATGTCGGCGACCACCGCGAACGACGTCACGCTGACCCTCGGGGGGACGGGCACCTCGGTCGTCTGGGGCAACGCCGACCAGTCGGCGAAGAAGGCCGAAGTGCTCGCCTCGGCGATGGCCGCGCGGCCTCCCGAGCACGTCTACACGTATGACGTGTCGTCGCCCGGCGCGGTCGTCATCCGCTGATTGCGCGACACGCCCGCCGTGGTCCCGACCCGTGCCGAGGTGGCACGTACTTTCAATCCAGGAAATGCATACTCGGCATTTCTTTAAACCTCAACTTGAGGTTCAAGGTTTAGACAGTTTCGGGTTCGGGACAAGATGGAGGCCGGCATGAGCCAGAACCAGAACTACCTCGCGGTGATCAAGGTCGTGGGTGTGGGCGGCGGCGGCGTGAACGCCGTCAATCGGATGATCGAGCTCGGGCTGCGGGGCGTCGAGTTCATCGCCGTCAACACCGACGCGCAGGCGCTCCTCATGAGCGACGCCGACGTGAAGCTCGACGTGGGCCGCGAGCTCACGCGCGGACTTGGTGCAGGCGCCGATCCCGAGGTCGGACGCCGTGCCGCGGAGGACCACGCCGAGGAGATCGAAGAGGCGCTCGCGGGTGCCGACATGGTCTTCGTGACGGCCGGTGAGGGCGGCGGCACGGGCACCGGTGGTGCACCCGTCGTCGCACGGATCGCGAAGTCGATCGGCGCCCTCACGATCGGTGTCGTCACGCGTCCCTTCTCGTTCGAGGGTCGCCGGCGTCAGAGCCAGGCCGAGGCGGGTGTCAACAAGCTCAAGGAAGAGGTCGACACGCTCATCGTGGTGCCGAACGACCGGCTTCTCGAGATCAGCGACCGCGGCATCTCGATGATCGAGGCCTTCGCGACAGCCGACCAGGTGCTCCTCGCCGGTGTGCAGGGCATCACCGACCTCATCACGACCCCGGGCCTCATCAACCTCGACTTCGCCGACGTCAAGTCGGTCATGCAGGGGGCGGGTTCCGCGCTCATGGGCATCGGTTCCGCACGCGGGGCGGACCGCGCGATCAAGGCGGCCGAGCTCGCCGTCGAATCGCCGCTGCTCGAGGCATCCATCGAAGGCGCGCACGGCGTGCTGCTGTCGATCCAGGGCGGCTCGAACCTCGGCATCTTCGAGATCAACGACGCTGCGCAGCTCGTCAAGGAGGCCGCGCACCCCGAGGCCAACATCATCTTCGGAACGGTGATCGACGACACGCTCGGCGACGAGGTGCGCGTCACGGTCATCGCCGCCGGATTCGACGGAGGTGAGCCGCAGGCGCGGATCGAGCCCATGACGGCTCAGCGTCCGGTCGCCACTCCGGTCGTGCCCTCGGTACCCGCCGACGAGGCCGCGCGCGAGGCCCGCGAAGCGGCGGATGCCGATGAGCGGGAGACCGTCTCGGTGGTGTCGGTCACCGAGTCCTACGACTCGGTGTACGGCGCCGACGATCTGGACATCCCCGACTTCCTGAAGTGAGCGGCGCCGCGACAGGCTCGGACGCGAGCATCGCGCCGGGCCTGGCGGCGCGGCTCGCGCAGCTCGACGCGCGGGTGGCGGATGCGGCGCGCGCCGCCGGGCGCGATCCGGCGGAGCTGACGCGGATCGTCGTGACGAAGTTCCACCCTGCCGAACTCGTCGCGCAGCTGCACGCCCTGGGCGTAAGGGACGTGGGGGAGAACCGTCAGCAGGAGCTCACGGCCAAGCGCGCCGAGCTGCCGGACCTCTGCCCGCTCGCCTGGCACTTCATCGGCCAGGTGCAGACCAAGAAGGCACGTGCGGTGCGCCTGGCATCCGACGTCGTGCATTCGGTCGATCGTGATCGGCTCGCGGATGCCCTGCACGCGGCCGACCCCGAGGGCGTCCCGCTCGAGGTGCTCCTGCAGGTGAACCTCACCGACGACCCCGGGCGCGGCGGTGCCGCACCGGCAGAGATCGAACGCCTCGCCGAGCACGTCGCCGATGCCTGCCCGTCACTGCGCGTGCGCGGGGTGATGGCGGTCGCTCCGCTCAACGGTGCGCCGGCAGGGGCCTTCGCGCGATTGAACGACGCATCGCGAGCCGTCCGTTCCGTCGTGCCCGACGCGACGTGGATCTCCGCGGGCATGTCGAGCGACTTCGCCGAAGCCATCGCCGCGGGTGCGACACACCTGCGGATCGGTACGGCAATCACGGGCCCGCGGCCCGAGCGCGGATAACCTTCACAACAGACGAGCAAACGGAGGATGCGATGTCGAACCCCCTCAAGAAGACCATGGTGTACTTGGGCCTCGCCGACGAGGAAGAGGTCTACGACGAGCCGGTCGCGGAGGCGCCCGCGCGTCGTGAGCGCAGCACCGAGCGCAGTGTGGAGAAGGCGGCGCCCGTGACGCCCCTGCACCGCCCTGCCGTCGTGCGTCAGCCCACCGCCGGCGCCGTCAGCGAGATCCTGACGGTCCACCCCAAGCAGTACCGCGACGCGCAGCTGATCGCCGAGAACTTCCGTGACGGCATTCCCGTCATCATCAACCTCTCGCAGATGAGCGATGCCGACGCGCGTCGTCTCGTGGACTTCGCGAGTGGCCTGTCTCTGGGCCTGTACGGACGCATCGAGCGGGTCACGAGCAAGGTCTTCCTGCTCTCGCCCGAGAATGTCGCGATCTCGGGCGACGGCACGCTGGCGCCGGCCGATCCCGAGGCGGCGCCCTTCACGCAGTAGTCGTGGAGATCGTGCGGCTGACGGCGAGTATCGTCAGCTTCCTGCTCGCCATCTACTCTCTGATCCTCCTCGCGCGCCTCGTGCTGGAGTTCATCCCGATGTTCAATCGGGAGTGGCGCCCGCGCGGGTTCGCACTCGTGCTCGCCGAGCTGGTCTTCACGGTGACCGATCCGCCCATCCGGCTGTTCCGACGCCTCATCCCGCCGCTGCGCATCGGACCGGTGGCCCTCGACGTCGGCCTGACGCTGACGTTCCTCATCGTCCTCGTCCTCTCGTCGATCGCCAACGCGATTGCTCGTTCGTAACACCCTTCTCGCACGTCACAGGCGTGCGGACTATGCTGTTTCAGACCGATCCGCTTCGCGGCGGATCGCCCCTGATCGGCCCGCGTCGACAGCCCCGAAAGAGGTAACACCATGGCTTTGACCCCCGAAGACGTCGTCACCAAGCAGTTCCAGCACGTCCGCTTCAAGGAGGGCTTCGACCCCGACGAGGTCGACGACTTCCTCGACGAGATCGTCGTGGAGTGGCGCAAGACGATCGCCGAGAACGACGAGCTGAAGGCGCGCGTCGCCGAGCTCGAGGCCGGCGCCGGGGCAGCTCCCGTCGCCGCCGTCGCGGCTCCGGAGCCCGAGCCGGTCGTCGAGGCCGTCGTCGAAGAGGTCCCCGCTCCGGCCCCCGCGCCCGTCGAGGCCGCCGCTCCGATCGGTGGTGCCGCGGCATCCGCCGGCATCATCGAGCTGGCCCAGCGCCTGCACGACGAGCACGTCGCCGAGGGCCAGGCTCAGCGCGACAAGCTGATCTCCGAGGCACAGGCCCACGCTGCCGCGATCGTCGCCGAGGCCGAGGCCAAGGGGCGCGACGAGATGGCCCGCCTCGACAGCGAGCGCGCGACCCTCGAGACCCGCATCAGCGAGCTGCGTGACTTCGAGCGCAACTACCGCCAGCAGCTCCGCGGCTTCATCGAAGAGAAGCTCCGCGACCTCGACGTCACGGGCGCGACCTCCGGTACGCCCGTCTCGGCGTCCTGACCAGGCCGGTGCGCGGCACGTCGACACTGCGTCCTCAGACGGCCGGCATCCTCATCGCGATCCTCGCGGTGGCGGTGCTGGCCGTCGACCAGTTCACGAAGCTCCTCGCCCTGCAGAATCTGCCGTATCAGGAGGCCGTGCCCGTCTGGGGCGATGTCCTGAAGCTGTACCTGACCCGCAACTCCGGCGCGGCGTTCTCGCTCGGTGAGAACGTCACGTGGGTGTTCACGATCGTCCTGGCCGCCGCGGCGGTGTTCGTCGTGGTGCTGGCGGTGCGTGGCATCCGGGCCCGGTGGTGGGCGATCGTGCTGGGGCTCCTCCTCGGCGGCATCCTCGGGAATCTCACCGACCGGCTCGTCCGCGACCCCGGCTTCGCCGTCGGCCACGTCGTCGACTTCATCTACACCCCGTGGATGATGCCCGCGATCTACAACGTCGCCGACATCTTCATCGTCACGATGATGATCAGCGTCGCGCTGCTCATCCTGCGGGGAGTGCGACTCGACGGCTCGCGGCTGAAGGATGCCGAGGCCGCGACCGACACCGACGAGGCTCTGCCTGCCTCCGACGCAGACTGATGCCGTCCCGCACTGTTCCGGTCCCGGACGGGCTCGACGGCGTCCGCGTGGATGCCGCGCTCGCGAAGCTCCTCGGTTTCTCACGGACCTTCGCCGCCGAGGTCGCGGAGGCCGGCGGCGTGCGGCTCGACGGTCGCACCCTCGGCAAGAGCGACAAGCTCCGTGCCGAGGGATGGCTCGAGGTCGAATGGGAGGACCGGCGCGCCCCCGAGGTCGTCCCGATCGCCGTGCCCGATCTCGGCATCGTCTACGACGACGATGACATCGTCGTCGTCGACAAGCCCGCCGGTGTCGCGGCGCACCCGTCGATCGGATGGGAAGGCCCGACGGTGCTCGGCGCCCTCGCCGCCGCGGGGTATCGGATCGCCACGACCGGCGCTGCCGAACGGCAGGGCGTCGTCCACCGGCTCGACGTCGGCACGAGCGGTCTCATGGTGGTCGCGAAGTCGGAGCGTGCGTACACCGCACTGAAGCGCGCGTTCAAGGAGCGCGAGGTCGAGAAGATCTACCACGCCGTCGTGCAGGGACACCCCGATCCGCTCGCGGGAACGATCGACGCGCCGATCGGCCGGCATCCCTCGCACTCGTGGAAGTTCGCCGTCGTTCCGGATGGCAAGGACTCGATCACCCACTACGAGACGATCGAGGCGTTCCCTTCGGCGTCCCTCCTCGAGATCCACCTCGAGACCGGGCGCACCCACCAGATCCGCGTGCACATGGCCGCGCACCGGCATCCCTGTGTCGGCGACCCGCTGTACGGCGCAGACCCGACCCTGTCGGCGCGACTCGGGCTGACGCGGCAATGGCTCCACGCGCGTGAGCTGTCGTTTGCGCATCCCGTGACGACTGAGTGGGTCACGTTCACGAGCGACTACCCGGCCGACCTCGCGCGCGCCCTCGAGGTGCTGCGCGGCTGAGCGCCGCTCCCGCGGGGCGCACATGCCGTCCGCGGTACGGGCACCACCCTAGCCTGGAGGGATGACCGCTCTCGCCGCGCGCCCCTGGCTCTCCTCCTATGCCGACGGTGTCCCCGCGGAGATCGAGCCGGTCACCCAGACCCTCGTCGACATGCTCGATGACGCCGTATCGCGGTATCCGAAGCACACGGCGCTGGAGTTCTTCGGCGCCGAGACCCGCTACGCGCGTCTGGGGGAGGATGTCGCGCGGGCCGCGGAGGGACTCCGGCGCCTCGGCGTGTCGCACGGCGACCGTGTCGCCCTCATCCTCCCGAACTGCCCGCAGCACGTGGTCGCCTTCTACGCGGCACAGCGCCTGGGAGCGATCGTCGTGGAGCACAACCCGCGCTACACGGCGCCGGAGCTGCGCCACCTGTTCGAAGTGCATCACGCGACCGTCGCGATCGTGTGGGATGCCGTCGCCGATACGGTCGCGGAGTTCCCGTCCGACATCCGCCCCGCACACGTCGTCTCCGTGACGATGACGGATGCCATGCCCCGCCGCACCCGGATGATGCTGCGACTGCCGCTCCCTCGTGCACGACGCTCTCGGGCGGCCCTCACGCAGCGGCCGGCGGCGCGGGGGATCGTGCCGTGGTCCCGACTCCTCACGCATCGTCCGGTGTCCCGCAAGGTGGCGCGCCCCGTCCTCGACGACATCGCCGTCCTGCAGTTCACGAGCGGCACGACCGGGCGCCCGAAGGCGGCGGTCCTCACGCATCGGAACCTCCGCTCGAATGCGGCCCAGTCGGTCGCGTGGGTACCGGATCTCCGCCCCGGCGATGAGGTCTTCTACGCCGTGCTGCCCCTCTTCCACGCCTACGGGCTCACGCTCTGCCTCACGACGGCGCTCTCCATCGGCGCACGCCTTGTGCTGTTCCCGACGTTCGACGTGTCGCTCACCCTCACGGCGATGAGGCGGACGCCGCCGACGTTCCTCCCCGCCGTGCCGCCCATCTACGACGCGCTCGCCCGTGCGACCTCCCGCGCGGGGCTGACGCTGACAACCCTCCGCAATGCCATCTCGGGCGCGATGGCCCTCCCCGCCGCGACCGTGGCACGGTGGGAGGAGGCCACCGGGGGCATCCTCGTCGAGGGCTACGGGATGACGGAGTCGTCCCCGATCAGCCTCGGGAACCCGATGGGTCCGCGTCGGCGGACCGGCACCGTCGGCATCCCGTTCCCGAGCACGGAGATCCGCGTCGTCGACCCGGAGGACCCGACCGTCGACCGCGCGCCCGGCGAGAGCGGCGAGCTGCTCGTGCGGGGACCGCAGGTCTTCCGTGGCTACTGGAACCAGCCCGACGAGACCGCCCGGACCCTCCTCGAGGGAGGGTGGCTGCGCACGGGCGACATCGTGGTGGCGGATGCCGACGGGTTCGTCACCGTCGTCGACCGCCTCAAGGAGCTCATCATCACGGGCGGCTTCAACATCGCGCCGAGCGAAGTGGAGGATGCGCTGCTGCGCGATCCCGACATCGTCGACGCGGCGGTCGTCGGCATCCCGCGCCCCGACGGCGGCGAGGCGGTGACCGCGGCGGTCGTGATGCGCGAGGGCGCGACCTTCGATGCGGACGCCATCCGCACCCGCCTGCGCGAGCACCTCACGGCCTACAAGGTGCCGCGCGCGATCGTGCCCTTCGACACCCTGCCCCGTTCGATGGTGGGCAAGGTGCTGCGCCGCGAGGTGCGCGACGAGATCATGCGCCGCCGCCGCCCCGATATCGCCTGACCCCCCGCGTCGGTGCCTTGGACCGGTCCGGAACGCTCCCCGCGCGCGCCATGATGGAGGGATGGATTCCCCCGTCCTCGCGACCCGTCGCGCGGTGCTCGCGGGAGCCGGCGTGCTCGCGCTCGCGGGCCTGGCCGCCTGCGCACCGCTCTCCCGCCCGCACGCGGGACAGGAGAGCGCCAGCCCCGGCCCTTCCTCGTCCCACGGATCGCCCACACCGTCCGCGGCGCCGACGCCCACTCCGACGCCTACCGTCGATCCCGCCGCCGTCGCCGCCCGCTACGCCGGCGCCGCGCCGACGGCGTTCGGGCTCGACCTCCCCGGCATCCGGCAGACCATCGCACCCGCCGCGGCGCTGCGCGTCGCGCTGACGTTCGACGCGTGCGGCGGCCGCCGCGGCTCCCGCGTCGACGCGCGACTGGTCGACACGCTCCGCCGCGAAGGGGTGCCGGCGACGCTGTTCCTCAACTCGCGCTGGATCGACGCGAACCCGGCGCTCGCCGCCGACCTCGCCGCCGATCCCCTCTTCGTGATCGGCAACCACGGCACGCGCCACGTGCCGCTGTCGGTGACCGGACGTGAGGCGTACGGGATCGCCGGCACCGCATCGGCGCAGGAGGCGGTCGACGAGGTGTGGCAGAACCACGTCCGCCTCAGCGAACTGCTGGGCGCCCCACCGCGGTTGTTCCGCCCCGGGACGGCGTTCTACGATGACATCGGCCTCGCGATCGTGCGGGATCTCGGCGTGCAGCCGATCGGGTTCGCCGTCAACGGCGACGGGGGAGCGACCTTCCCGGCGCGCACCGTGCGGCGAGAGATCGGTCAGGCGGCGGGCGGTTCGATCGTCATCGCGCACATGAACCAGCCGGGCTCCGGCACGGCGGAGGGCATCGAGGGTGCGATCGCGGATCTTCGCGCCCGCGGCGCCGCGTTCGTCCACGTCGACGGCTGACCGCCGACGGCGTCGGACCCCCGACGTAGACTCGTCGGGTGGCATCCGACTCCTTCGTTCACCTGCACGTGCACAGCGAGTACTCGATGCTCGACGGCGCCGCGAAGATCGGCGCGATGACCCAGGCGGCGGCCGAATACGGCATGCCGGCGATCGCCGTGACCGACCACGGCAACACCTTCGCGGCGTTCGAGTTCTACAACGCCGCCAACAACGCCGGGGTCAAGCCCATCATCGGTCTCGAGGCCTACGTCACCCCCGGCACCCATCGCAGCGACAAGTCGCGCGTGCAGTGGGGCACGGCCGACCAGCGCAGCGACGACGTGTCCGGCTCGGGCGCGTACACCCACATGACCCTGTGGAGCCAGACGACGCAGGGCATGCACAATCTGTTCCGGCTGAGCTCCCGCTCGAGCATGGAGGGCTACTACTTCAAGCCCCGCATGGACCGCGAACTCCTGCAGACCTACGGCAAAGGCCTCATCGCGACGACCGGGTGTCCCTCCGGCGAAGTGCAGACGCGCCTGCGACTCGGTCAGTACGACGCTGCCCGCGCCGCGGCGGCGGAGTTCCAGGACATCTTCGGCAAGGAGAACTACTTCGCCGAGATCATGGACCACGGCCTGTCCATCGAGCGCCGTGTCATGACGGATCTCCTCCGTATCGCGAAGGACCTCGACATCCCGCTCGTCGCGACGAACGACTCGCACTACACGCACCAGCACGAGGCGGATGCCCACGCCGCGCTCCTGTGCGTGCAGTCCGGGTCGACGCTCGACGACCCGAACCGCTTCAAGTTCGACGGCGACGGCTACTACATCAAGACCGCCGCGGAGATGCGGCAGCTCTTCCGGGATCACCCGGACGCATGCGACAACACGCTGCTCATCGCCGAGCGGTGCGAGATCGAGTTCGACACCGCCGCGAACTACATGCCCCGCTTCCCCGTTCCCGACGGGGAGACCGAGGACAGCTGGCTCATCAAAGAGGTCGAGAACGGTCTGCACTACCGCTACCCGGGCGGTATCCCCGACAAGGTCCGGAAGCAGGCTGAATACGAGACCGGCATCATCCTGCAGATGGGGTTCCCCGGCTACTTCCTCGTGGTCGCCGACTTCATCAACTGGGCGAAGGACAACGGCATCCGCGTCGGTCCCGGTCGTGGCTCCGGCGCCGGCTCTATGGTCGCCTACGCGATGAAGATCACCGACCTCGACCCGCTCGAGCACGGTCTCATCTTCGAGCGGTTCCTGAACCCCGACCGCGTCTCGATGCCCGACTTCGACGTCGACTTCGACGACCGTCGCCGCGGTGAGGTGATCGAGTACGTCACGGAGAAGTACGGCTCAGAGCGGGTCGCCCAGATCGTGACTTACGGCACCATCAAGTCGAAGCAGGCGCTGAAGGACGCCGGCCGCGTGCTCGGGTTCCCCTTCAGCATGGGGGAGAGGCTCACCAAGGCCATGCCGCCCGCCGTCATGGGCAAGGACATGGAGCTCGGCGGCATGTTCGACCCCGAGCACAAGCGGTTCAAGGAGGCGAGCGAGTTCCGCGCCCTCATCGAGAGCGACCCGGAAGCGAAGACGGTCTTCGACCGCGCGCTCGGGCTCGAGGGCCTCAAACGTCAGTGGGGCGTCCACGCCGCCGGCGTCATCATGTCGTCCGAGCCGCTGCTCGACATCATCCCGATCATGCGCCGCGAGCAGGACGGGCAGATCGTCACCCAGTTCGACTACCCGTCGTGCGAGTCGCTCGGTCTCATCAAGATGGACTTCCTGGGGCTCCGGAACCTCACGATCATCTCCGACGCGCTCGAGAACATCCGCATGAACCGCGGCGAGGACCTCGACCTCGAGCATCTCGCCCTCGACGACCGCGCCGCGTACGACCTGCTGACCCGGGGCGACACGCTCGGCGTCTTCCAGCTCGACGGCGGTCCGATGCGTGCGCTGCTGCGCCTCATGAAGCCGGACAACTTCGAGGACATCTCCGCCGTCATCGCGCTGTACCGGCCCGGTCCCATGGGCGCGAACTCGCACACCAACTACGCGCTGCGCAAGAACGGCCTGCAGCCGATCACTCCGATCCACCCCGAACTCGAAGAGCCGCTGCGCGACATCCTCGACACGACCTACGGCCTGATCATCTATCAGGAGCAGGTCATGGCGATCGCGCAGAAAGTGGCCGGGTTCTCTCTCGGCCAGGCCGACATCCTCCGCCGCGCGATGGGCAAGAAGAAGAAGTCCGAGCTCGACAAGCAGTACGAGGGGTTCTCGGGCGGCATGGCCGAGCGAGGGTACGGCGAAGGCGCCGTCACGGCGCTGTGGGACATCCTGCTGCCGTTCTCCGACTACGCCTTCAACAAGGCGCACTCCGCCGCCTACGGCCTCGTGTCGTACTGGACGGCGTACCTCAAGGCGCATTACCCCGCCGAGTACATGGCCGCCCTCCTCACGAGCGTCGGCGACTCGAAGGACAAGATGGCGGTGTACCTCAACGAGTGCCGCCGGATGGGCATCCGGGTGCTGCCGCCGGATGTCAGCGAGTCGATCCGCTACTTCGCGGCCGTCGGCGAGGACATCCGCTTCGGGCTCGGCGCGGTCCGCAACGTCGGCGCGAACGTCGTCGACGGCATCGTCAGTGCGCGCGAGGATGCCCCGTACACGTCCTTCCACGGGTTCCTCGACACGGTGCCGGCGCACGTCGCCAACAAGCGCACCGTCGAATCGCTCATCAAGGCGGGCGCGTTCGACTCGATGGGGGACACCCGTCGGGCGCTGCTGGAGGTCCACGAGGACGCCGTGGAAGCCGCCATCGGGCGCAAGCGCAACGAGGCGCAGGGCGCGATCGGGTTCGACTTCGACAGTCTGTACGACGCGGCCGAGGAGGCGATGCCGGCGAAGGTTCCCGCGCGTCCGGAGTGGACGAAGAAGGACAAACTCGCCTTCGAACGCGAGATGCTGGGGCTCTACGTCTCCGACCACCCGCTCGCGGGCCTCGAGATCCCTCTCGCGAAGCATGCATCCACGAGCATCCACGACCTTCTCGCCGACGAGGACGTCTCCGACGGCGACATCGTCACGGTGGCGGGGCTCGTCACGAGCGTGCAGCACCGCGTCGCGAAGCAGAGCGGCAACCCGTACGGCATGATCACCGTCGAGGACTTCGACGGCGAGGTCACCGTCATGTTCATGGGCAAGACGTACACCGAGTTCCAGTCGATGCTCGTCGCCGACTCGATCCTCGTCGTGCGAGGCCGCGTGTCGCGACGGGACGACGGCCTGAACCTCCACGGCCAATCCGCGTTCGTGCCCGATCTCGGCAACGTGGAGGCATCCGGTCCCCTCGTGCTGCTCATGCCCGAGCATCGGGCCACCGAGGCGACGGTGGAAGAGCTTGCACGGGTCTTCTCCCGCCACCCGGGCGGCACCGAGATCACGCTGAAACTGCATCGTGGCGGAACGGCGAAGGTGTTCGAGGTGCCCGCGCGAGTGGGGATCTCGGTCGATCTCTACGGCGAGCTGAAGGGGCTGCTCGGGCCGCAGTGCCTCGGGTGAACCAAAGGTCGAGTGGGTAGGATCTCAACCGACAACCCCGTCGTGGAAGGACCGATCGTGACCGACGAGAAGAACGCACCCCAGCCGGAAGACGTCACCGAACCGCCCGTCGAAGGCGCGCCCACAGAGCGCGAGGTTCCCGCAGAATCCGTCGATCCCGACGTGTCCTACGACTCCCTCGCCGACGCGTTCACTGCCATCACCGACGGTCCGGATGCCGTGGACGAGACCGCTCCGCCGCAGTACGGCGTCGGCCCCTTCTCCGTGCGCGAGGTCGCCCTCGGGGGGATCTGGCTCGTCGCGTTCGTCGTATCCTTCTTCCCGGTCTACAGCGGGATCCTCTCCGGATCGGTCTGGACGTCCGGCATCGACTGGGTGCTGACGATCGGTGTCCCCACGATCGCGGTGTTCCTCGTCGGCCTTCGCCGCCTGTCTCCGCAGGGCATCCGCAGGGTCGGTTCGCTCGGCATCGATCAGTTCGCCTCCGTCGCGTTCTCCGTCGCGACGATCGTGTGGCTCGGCATCCTCTGGGCATCGTTCGTCAACCTCGCGACCCGTCAGATCTTCCTCGCGAGCTGGGTCGTCTGGGTCGAATTCATTCTCATGTTCGCAGGCGTTCTGCTGACGGTGTTCGCACCGCTGTTCCCGACGATCGGCGAGGACTTCCGTCACCGCACCACCGTTCCCGCCCACCGCTTCGCGAGCCCCGCCCGGCCCGTCGTCGAGCGCCCGCACACGCCGCGTCCCGCGCCGAGCCCGGCACCGGAGGCCGTGCCGCAGGCGGCGGCATCCTCCTCCTCCTCCTCCTCCGAGCAGGCGTTCGGGGCTGCAGTCGACGGACCGCTCGCGACCGAGACGAGCGAGGTCGAGCCGATCGTCGACGAGGTCGTCACCACAACTGCCGCTGCTCCGGCGTCGCAGGCGTTCTGGGCGCTCGCTCCCGTGGAGCGCACCGTCGTCGACGAGACGGGTGCACCGATCTTCACGATCGGCCCCTCGGCCTGGGCCCTCGTGATCGAAGACCGCGGCGAGAGCTTCGTCGTGCGTCACGATGACGGCCGCATCGGCTACCTGACAGACGTGTCCGGCGTCACGCGCGGCTGACCGGCTGTGCCGCTCGGATAATCTGGACGGATGCTCCGCACGATCGACCTCCGAGGTCGCGCCCTCACCACGGCTGACCTTCTCGCCGCCGTCCCGCGTGCCCAGGCGGCGCGCGCCGAGGCACTGCAGGCGGCGGCCGACATCGTCGCCGACGTCCGCACGCGCGGCGAGGCTGCCCTGCGCGAACAGGCCGCGCGTTTCGATCACGTCAGCGATCACCCGATCCGGGTGCCGCAGGCGCACCTCGACGAGGCCCTCGAGGGCATGGACCCGGGTGTTCGCGCCGCGATCGAAGAGGCGATCCGCCGCGTGCGCGTCGCGTCGGCGGCGCAGGTTCCCGCTACGGTCGTGACCGACGTCGCGCCCGGTGCCCGTGTCGAGCAGCGCTGGCAGCCGGTGCGGCGGGCGGGGGTCTACGTTCCCGGAGGCAAGGCCGCGTACCCGTCGAGTGTCGTCATGAACGTCGTCCCGGCGCAGGTGGCCGGTGTCGCAGACGTGGCGCTCGCGTCGCCCGCGCAAGCGGAGTTCGACGGGCGCGTCGATCCCGATGTCCTCGCGACGGCGAAGCTCCTCGGCGTGACGGAGGTCTACGCGATGGGCGGCGCGGGAGCCGTCGGCGCCTACGCGTTCGGTGTCGACAGCCTCGGCCTCGATCCGGTCGACGTGATCACAGGCCCCGGCAACAACTTCGTCGCGTCGGCGAAGCGCGTCGTCGCCGGCATCGTCGGCACCGACTCGGAGGCCGGCGCGACCGAGATCCTCATCGTCGCCGACGAGAATGCCGATCCGGCTCTCGTCGCGGTCGACCTCATCAGTCAGGCGGAGCACGACGAGCAGGCATCCACGGTGCTCGTGACGTGGTCGCAAGAGCTCGCCGACGCGGTGCGCGTCGAGGTGGCAGCACGCGTCGACGCGACGCGCAACGCCGCCCGGGCGCGCGCCGCACTGGAGGGCACACAGTCCGCGATCGTCCTCGTCGACGACCGCGCCGGCGCCGTCGCGTTCAGCAACGCCTACGCGCCCGAGCACCTCGAGCTGCACCTCGTCGACCCGCAGCCGGCGGAATACGTGAACGCCGGAGCGGTCTTCGTCGGGGCGTTCTCACCCGTGAGCCTCGGCGACTACCTCGCCGGCAGCAACCACGTCCTCCCGACCGGCGGCCAGGCGCGCTACGCCGCAGGACTGTCGGCGTCGACCTTCCTCCGTCCCCAGCAGGTGATCACCTACGATCGCGGAGCGCTGCAGACGGTCGCGGACGGCATCGTCGCGCTGGCGGATGCCGAGGGGCTCCCCGCGCACGGCGAGGCCGTCACCGCTCGATTCGCAGGCACGGAGGCCTAGATGCACTGCCCGTTCTGCCGCCACCCCGACTCCCGCGTCATCGATTCCCGCACGAGCGATGACGGACTCAGCATCCGTCGCCGCAGGCAGTGCCCCGAGTGTGGGGGGCGGTTCTCGACGATCGAGACGGCGAGCCTCGGCGTCATCAAGCGCTCGGGCGTCATCGAGCCGTTCAGTCGCGAGAAGGTCGTCTCGGGCGTGCGCAAAGCCTGTCAGGGACGCCCGGTGACCGAGGCCGACCTGGCTCTGCTCGCGCAGACCGTCGAGGAGGCCGTGCGCCAGACCGGTGCCTCACAGGTCGACACCAACGAGATCGGCCTCGCGATCCTCGAGCCTCTCCGCGATCTCGACGAGGTCGCCTACCTGCGCTTCGCGAGCGTCTACCAGGCGTTCGACTCCCTGGACGACTTCGAGGCATCCATCGCGCGCCTGCGCGCCGATCACGCGCGCGCGGAGCGATCCGAGTAGTTCCGGCCCGCGCGGATGCGGTGCGGAGTGCGCGGCGCCCTAGGCTGAACGTGATGTATCCCTTCATCTTCCGCACGTTCTTCGCGCGCATGGATCCCGAGCGGGCCCACCACCTCGTCATCCCCGTGATCCGGGCGATCGGTGTCTGGCCGATCGCCCCCATCGCCCGGGCTCTGACGAAGCCCGACCCGCGTCTTCGCACCGAGGCTCTCGGCCTGGTCTTCGACTCCCCGTTCGGCGTCGCCGCGGGCTTCGACAAGAACGCCGTCATGAGCGAAGGGCTCCACGCGCTCGGCTTCGGGCATGTCGAAATCGGCACCGTCACGGCGATCGCGCAGGAGGGGAACCCTCGGCCACGGCTCTTCCGCCTCGTGGAGGACCGCGCGCTCATCAACCGGATGGGCTTCAACAACGCCGGAGCCGCCGCCGCCGCGGAGCGACTGCGACGCTCACGCCGCCGTCCGCGACGGGCGATCCTCGGCGCCAACATCGGCAAGAGTCGCGTCGTCGACGTGGAGGCGGCGACGGATGACTACGTCGCGAGCACCCGCGCCATCGCGCCCGTCGCCGACTACCTGGTCGTCAACGTCTCCTCCCCGAACACACCGGGTCTGCGCGGGCTCCAGGCCGTCGAGACGCTGCGCCCGCTGCTGGAAGCAGTGCGGGATGCCGCGGGTGAGACACCCCTGCTCGTGAAAATCGCTCCCGACCTGCCCGATGACGAGATCGAGACGATCGCCCGACTCGCCGTCGATCTGGGGCTCGCCGGACTCGTCGCGACCAACACGACGATCGCGCGGGAGCCGCTCAGTGCGGACCCTGCCGTCGTCGAGGCGATGGGAGCGGGCGGACTGTCCGGTGCGCCGCTGCGCCGACGCTCACTCGAGGTGCTGCGGACGGTCCGTGCGGTCGTGCCGGCGGAGTTCTGCGTGATCTCGGCCGGGGGAGTGGAGACGGCAGACGACGTGCGCGAACGCCTTGCGGCGGGCGCCGACCTCGTCCAGGGCTACACGGCGTTCATCTACCGCGGCCCGTTGTGGGCACGCCAGATCAACCGGGGCCTCGCGAAGGCGCTCTGAACGACCCGTTCAGAACGGCCCGGCTCAGGACGGGTACTCGCCGCGCTTGACCTGCGGCTTCGGCAGGCGCATGAAACGCATCTGGACCGACCGCATCGCGGCGTACCAGCCGAGGCCCTTCTCGGTGCGATCGCCCCACTTCTTCTTCGCGAGACGCTTGATCCGCGCGCTCGTGATGATCATGTCGCCGAGGGTGAAGAGGATGAACACCCACAGGGCAAGGTACGCGTAGAACTGCAGAGCCGTGTTCTGTACGACGGCGACGAGGATCACGAGGACCATGAGCGGCATCAGCAGCTCGCCCAGGTGCCATCCCGCGTCGACCCAGTCGCGCACGAACCTGCGCTGCGGCCCCTTGTCGCGAACGGGCAGATACTTCTCGTCGCCGTTGGCCATGCCGACGCGCGCCTTGTTCCGCTGCTCGGCGAGGTTCGCCTTCGCGCGGGCCCGTGCCTCCTTCGTGTCGGGCACGAGGGGGCGCTTTCGGGCGGCCTCCTGCTCGGCACGCGACGGCGTGGGACGGTGCTTGCCCGGGCCGGCGTCGGGTTCGGTGTCGGGGGCGGGCGGAGTCTTGGCCACGGGTGGGGTCCTCGGTATCGGTGCTGCGGGAGCGCGAAGCGCGCCACCTAAGATTACCCGCATGACCTCCGAGACTTCCCGCTCCGCATCCGTCCGCGACGCCGCCGAGGCAGCGGTGCCCGCCGCACTCGCAGATCTCGGGGATCTCGTCCGCATCCGGTCGATCGCGTTCCCGGGGTTCGAGCGCGCCGAGGTCGAGCGCAGTGCCGCCGCGGTGAAGTCCCTCCTCGACGACCTCGGGATCTTCGACAGCGTCGAGGTCAAGACGGCTGTGATCCCCGAGACGGGGGCGGAGGGGATGCCCGCCGTCCTCGCGTCGCGCGCGGCGCGGAACGGCCGGCCCACGATCCTCCTGTACGCGCACCACGACGTGCAGCCCGTCGGGGACGAGTCGCTGTGGGAGTCGGCGCCGTTCGAACCCACGGTTCGTGGCGGGCGCCTCTACGGCCGCGGAGCCGCCGATGACAAGGCCGGGGTCATGGCGCACGTCGGCGCCCTCCGCGCGCTGGTGGAGGCGGTCGGACCCGACTTCGACCTCGGCGTGAACCTCTTCATCGAGGGTGAGGAGGAAGCCGGCTCGGCGTCCTTCGCCGCCTTCCTCGCGGAGAACGCCGATGCGCTGCGCGCCGACGTCATCGTCGTCGCCGATTCGGGCAACTGGGATGCCACGACCCCCGCCCTCACCGTCTCGCTCCGTGGCAACGCACGCTTCACGATGCGGGTGAAGACGCTCGAGCACGCCTCGCATTCGGGCATGTTCGGGGGAGCTGTCCCCGATGCGATGCTCGCGACCGTCAAGCTCCTCGCGACGCTGTGGGACGACGACGGGTCGGTCGCCGTCGCCGGTGTGACCGAGCGCGATGCCGAGACGCCCGACTACAGCGAGGCGACCCTCCGCGACGAGGCGGGCCTTCCCTCCGGGGTGAGCCCGATCGGCCGAGGTACGATCCTCAGCCGCATCTGGAACAAGCCGTCGCTCACCGTCACGGGGATCGACGCGCCGAGCGTGAAGAACGCCTCGAACACGCTCTCGCCCGAGGTCTCGGTCGTCATCAGCATGCGCGTCGCGCCGGGACAGGATGCCCGCGCCGCCTACGACGCCCTCGAGACGCACCTGCGCGCCCACGCCCCCTTCGGCGCGGAACTGACCTTCACCGACATCGACTGCGGCGACGCGTTCCTCGTCGACACGAGCGGAACCGCCGTCTCGCTCGCCCGCGGGGCGCTCGAGGCGGGGTACGGCGTCCCGCCCGTCGACATCGGCGTCGGGGGGTCGATCCCCTTCATCGCCGACCTCGTGCGCGAGTTCCCCGCCGCCCAGATCCTGGTCACGGGAGTCGAAGACCCGCACGCGCGGGCGCACAGCCCGAATGAGTCGCTCCACCTCGACACGTTCCGGCACGCGCTCGTGTCCGAAGCCCTCCTGCTCGAGAGCCTCGACGCCTCGGAGATCTGAGCCGGCGCGCCCCAAGGCGGCGTAGAATCGAGGCATCCAGCCGGATGACACCGGCCCGACACTCCGGGAGTACCCCATGACCGACACCGCACTCACGACCGACACCGCCGCCGAGAAGGCTCACGGCGTGGGCCTCACCGACGCCGCTGCGGCGAAGGTCAAGAGTCTCCTCGACCAGGAGGGTCGCGACGACCTGCGCCTGCGTGTCGCCGTGCAGCCGGGCGGATGCTCGGGGCTCATCTACCAGCTCTACTTCGACGAGCGCTTCCTCGACGGCGACCAGGCGGTCGACTTCGACGGTGTCGAGGTCATCGTCGACGACATGTCGGTCCCGTACCTCGACGGCGCGACGATCGACTTCAAGGACACGATCTCCGAGCAGGGGTTCACTATCGACAACCCCAACGCGGCGGGCAGCTGCGCCTGCGGCGACAGCTTCCACTGAACGACGCCGGTCGCGGGCGGAAAACCCCTCCGATAGTGACGGACATCCTGGGCGGATGGCCTGAATCGGGTGGGAGGTTGCCCTAGACTGAACGGTGTTCGACCTTCATGACCCCGAAAGGTGCACCGTGCGCGTCACACGCCGCCTCCGCCTCGCCGCCATCCCGCTCGGGATCGTCACGGCGGTCGCCCTCGCGGGCTGCACGACGGCTCAGCTGAACGGGTTCCTGCCCGGCTTCACCGATGACGGCACCCAGGCCACCAACCGCACCGAGATGGTGTCGGGTCTGTGGGTCAACTCGTGGATCGTCCTGCTCGCCGTCGGCGTGATCACCTGGGCCCTGATGGGCTGGGCGGCCATCGCCTACCGTCGCCGCAAGGGCCAGACCGGCCTTCCCGTGCAGCTGCGCTACAACATGCCGATCGAGATCTTCTACACGGTCGTGCCCCTCATCCTCGTGCTGGGCTTCTTCGCCTTCACGGCACGCGACCAGACGACGCTCGAGACCCAGTACGACGAGCCCGACGCCTGCATCACCGCGATCGGCAAGCAGTGGGCGTGGGACTTCCAGTACGCCCAGCAGGACTGCGACGACGCGTCCGACGCCGTCTGGACGATGGGCGTGCAGGCGCAGACGGACGCCAAGGGCGACATCACCAGCGAGCTGCCCACGCTCTACCTGCCGGTCGACAAGAAGGTGAAGATCAAGCTCACCTCGCGTGACGTGATCCACTCCTTCTGGATCATCGACTTCCTGTACAAGAAGGACATGTACATCGGCAAGGACAACTACTGGTCGTTCACGCCGACGCGCGTCGGCGAGTACGACGGCAAGTGCGCCGAGCTGTGCGGCCAGTACCACTCGATGATGCTCTTCAAGGTGAAGGTCGTCGAGCAGGCCGAGTACGACGCGTACCTCGACGGCCTGCGCGACGCCGGCCAGACGGGCGACATCAACGACGCCTACGACCGCCTGCAGAACCTGCCCGGCACGGGCGCCTCCGAGTCCAAGGGAGACCACTGATGGCGACGACCCTTCCGCTGCAGGGTGAGGCACCGCAACGCCCCACCACCCTCCCGCCGCGCCAGGCCGCTCTCATGAGCACCTCCCGTGTGGCCGAAAAGGGCAACATCATCGTCAAGTGGATCACCTCCACCGACCACAAGACGATCGGGTACATGTACCTCATCGCGTCGGTGCTGTTCTTCCTCCTCGGCGGCGTGATGGCGCTGATCATCCGTGCCGAGCTGTTCGAGCCGGGCATGCAGATCGTGCCGACCAAGGACCAGTACAACCAGCTGTTCACGATGCACGGCACTATCATGCTGCTGATGTTCGCGACACCGCTGTTCGCCGGCTTCGCCAATGCGATCCTCCCGCTGCAGATCGGCGCGCCCGACGTCGCATTCCCGCGTCTGAACGCCTTCGCGCTGTGGCTGTTCATCTTCGGCTCGGTCATCGCCGTGGCCGGCTTCCTCACGCCGCAGGGCGCGGCCGCGTTCGGATGGTTCGCCTATCAGCCGCTGGCCGGTGCGAGCTTCTCACCCGGAGCAGGCGGCAACCTGTGGATGCTCGGCCTCGGCATGAGCGGTTTCGGCACGATCCTCGGTGCGGTCAACTTCATCACGACCATCATCACGATGCGCGCCCCGGGCATGACGATGTGGCGCATGCCGATCTTCACCTGGAACACCCTGGTGACGAGCATCCTGATCCTCATGGCGTTCCCGGTGCTCGCCGCGGCGATCCTCGCCGCCGCCGCCGACCGCGTGCTCGGTGCGCACATCTACGACCCGGCCAACGGCGGTGTGCTCCTGTGGCAGCACCTGTTCTGGTTCTTCGGCCACCCCGAGGTCTACATCATCGCGTTGCCGTTCTTCGGCATCGTCTCGGAGATCTTCCCGGTCTTCAGCCGCAAGCCGATCTTCGGCTACAAGACCCTCGTCTACGCGACCATCGCGATCGCGGCGCTGTCGGTGTCGGTGTGGGCGCACCACATGTACGTCACGGGTGCCGTCCTGCTGCCGTTCTTCTCCCTGATGACGATGCTCATCGCCGTGCCGACGGGTGTGAAGATCTTCAACTGGATCGGCACGATGTGGCGAGGGTCGGTGACCTTCGAGACCCCGATGCTGTTCTCGCTCGGCTTCCTCGTGTCCTTCGTCTTCGGTGGGCTCACCGGCGTGATCCTGGCGTCGCCCCCGCTCGACTTCGCCATCTCCGACACCTACTTCGTCGTCGCGCACTTCCACTACGTGGTGTTCGGCACGGTCGTGTTCGCGATGTTCGCCGGGTTCTACTTCTGGTGGCCGAAGTGGACGGGTCGGATGCTCAACGAGCGCCTGGGCGTCGTGCACTTCTGGTTGCTGTTCATCGGCTTCCACATGACGTTCCTCATCCAGCACTGGCTGGGTGTCGAGGGTATGGTGCGTCGCTACGCGGACTACTCGGCGGCCGACGGCTTCACGTGGCAGAACCAGGTCTCGACGGTCGGGGCCATGATCCTCGGCGCCTCGATGATCCCGTTCTTCCTGAACGTCTGGATCACGTCGCGCACAGCGCCGAAGGTGACCGTCAACGACCCGTGGGGCTACGGCGGATCGCTCGAGTGGGCGACCAGCTGCCCGCCGCCGCGCCACAACTTCACCTCGATCCCGCGCATCCGCAGCGAGCGGCCGGCGTTCGACCTGAACCACCCCGAGGCCGCGCTGCCTGTGGGTGTGGGTCCGGCGAAGGATGCTCCCGACGCCCCGGTCGTCGATCTGGCCGATGGAGAGGTCAAGTAAGTGAAGACCAACGTCAACCTGTGGTGGATCCTCGCCGCGTTCTTCCTGCTGGTGTTCGCCGTCTACACCGGCTGGAACATCATCGCCCACCCCGATCGTGCGTGGTTCCACGCGATCGAGTGGGCCGGGACGACAGCCCTGCTGTTCTCCTTCTTCATGAGCGCCATGGTCGGCTTCTACGTCGGGCGTGTGCACCGCGCGCAGGGCGGCGAGCTGCCCGAGGACACCCTCACGGCCGACATCGATGACGCCGACCCCGAGATCGGCGAGTTCAGCCCCTGGTCGTGGTGGCCCCTCGTGCTCGCCTTCTCGGCGGCACTGTTCATCCTCGGTCTGGCCGTCGGACAGTTCCTGCTGCCGATCGGATTCGGTGTGTTCGTCGTCGCGATCGTCGGCTGGGTCTACGAGTACTACCGCGGGTACTTCGCGCGCTGAGCGGATCTCGCCTCATCATGGCTCTGTCACTGCAGGGCGATGCTGACGGGTCCCGGTGACCGCTGGCTGCTGTGCAGCGACGGCATCAGCGACTATCTGCCGGAGGACGCGATCACCGAAGTCCTCGGCAACTCGGACACGGTGGCGGCAGCGACGCGGCTCGTCGACCTGGCCATCGGCGCGGGCTCGCGTGACAACGTCACCGCGGTGGTCGCCGACGTCATCGAAAGCCCGGCGGGCCGCGTGGAACGGCACACCGATGTCCGCTTCTGGGGATCCGCGGAGGCACGCTTCTCAGAAGGCACCGACCTCGCGGGCTGATCCGGGCTCGTAGCCGCACGAGCTCCCATCCGCTCTACTTCGGCGTGCGGACGTACATCACGAGCGGATCGAAGATGCGGGGGAGCGCGCCGTCGGCCCCGTCGACGGGAAGGCCTTCCCGCGCCCAGTACTCGAACCCGCCGATCATCTCGCGCACCGAATAGCCCAGTCTCGCGAACTCGACGGCGCCCTTCGCGCCGGCGTTGCACCCCGGGCTCCAGCAGTACACGACGACCGGGACCGCGGGGTCGATCTCGTTCGCCGCACGCGCGGCGATCTCGCGGTACGGCATGTGTACGGCGCCCTGCGCGTGTCCCTGGGCCCAGGCATCCGCGCTGCGGACGTCGACGAGGGTGAGCGGTTCCCCGGCCTTCAGCGCCGCGTAGACATCGGAGGCGTCGGTTTCGTGGAGGAGCTTCGCGGAGAAGTATCCCAGGGCGTCATACGTGGTATCCGTCATGCTTCGACGCTACGCCGAAGACGAAAGCGGCGAGGCCGACCATTCGGTCAGACCTCGCCGCTTTTCAGCCAAGCTCAGGCGGAGCTCAGTGGCCCTTGCCGTCTTCGATCGCGGACGTCTCGTCGGCGTCGGCCGCAACGGCATGGTGGGTGTGCGCCTCAGCGGCATCCACTTCCGCCTGGGTGATGGGGACGAGCCGGTCCTCGAAGAACCAGCGCGACAGCGAAGCGCGCAGGTTCTCGTGCCACGGGATGCGGCCCTGATCGTTGGGGCGCACGACGAGCGGTGCGTTCGTCTCGTAGTCGACCAGCTTGACGCGCTCGTACGCGTCGACGGGCTGGTGGACCTCGATGTACTCGCCGCCCGGGAGACGGACGATGCGACCGGACTCGTAGCCGTGCAGCGCGATCTCGTGGTCCTTCTTCTGGAGCGCGATCGCGATGCGCTTCGCGATGAAGTATCCGAGGATCGGCCCGATGAACAGCAGCGCCTGCAGCGTGTGGATGACGCCTTCCATCGTGAGGTGGAAGTGCGTGGCGATGATGTCCGAGGACGCCGCCGCCCACAGCACCGCGTAGAAGATGACGCCGGCCACGCCGATCGCGGTGCGCGTCGCCGCCTGACGGGGACGCTGAGCGATGTGGTGCTCGCGCTTGTCACCCGTGATCCACGCCTCGATGAAGGGGTAGATGAGGACCAGCAGGATGAACAGGCCGAGGACCGCCATCGGGATGAGGATGTTGAACGACCAGGTGCGGTCCCACAGGACGAACTCGAGGTGCGGCGGCACGAGACGAAGCGCGCCGTCGGCGAAGCCGATGTACCAGTCGGGCTGCGTGCCGGCGGAGACCGGTGAGGGGTCGTAGGGGCCGTAGTTCCAGATCGGGTTGATCGTGAAGAAGGTCGCGATCAGCACGATGAGGCCGAACGTGATGAAGAAGAAGCCGCCCATCTTGGACATGTAGACCGGCATCATCGGGTAGCCCACGACGTTGTCGTTCGAGCGGCCGGGGCCGGCGAACTGCGTGTGCTTGTTGACGATCATCAGCATGAGGTGCACGGCCAGCAGTGCGATGAGTATCGCCGGCAGCAGGAGGATGTGCAGCGTGTACAGGCGTCCGACGATCTGCGTGCCGGGGAACTCGCCGCCGAACAGGAGGAACGAGGTCCATGTGCCGATCAGGGGGAGACCCTTGATCATGCCGTCGATGATGCGGAGGCCGTTGCCCGAGAGCAGGTCGTCGGGGAGCGAGTACCCCGTGAAGCCTTCGGCCATCGCGAGGATGAACAGGACGAACCCGATCACCCAGTTGAGCTCGCGCGGCTTGCGGAACGCGCCGGTGAAGAACACGCGGAGCATGTGCACGCCGATACCGGCGACGAACACGAGCGCGGCCCAGTGGTGGATCTGCCGGACGAGCAGACCGCCGCGGATGTCGAACGACAGGCGCAGGGTCGAGTCGAGTGCAGCCGACATCTCCACACCGCGCAACGGCAGGAAGGCGCCCGCGTAGTGGGTCGGGACCATGGATGCCTGGAAGAAGAACGTCAGGAAGGTGCCCGACAGCAGCACCGCGACGAAGCTCCACAGGGCGATCTCACCGAGCATGAACGACCAGTGGTCGGGGAAGATCTTGCGGCCGAGCTCCTTCACGAAGCCCGAGATGCTCGTGCGCTCGTCGATGTAGTTCGCGGCGCCCGCGACGAAGCGGCCGCCGAGCGGCTTCTCGTTCGTCTCAGCGCTGGTCCCGGTGCGGGTCTCAGTGGCGGTCGCGGTGCTCAATGGCGCTCCCAGAAGCTCGGGCCGACGGGTTCGTGGAAGTCGCTCTGCGCGACGAGATAGCCCTCGCCGTCCACGGTGATGGGCAGCTGCGGCAGCGGACGCGCCGCGGGGCCGAAGATGACGGCAGCGTGGTTGGCGACGTCGAACTGCGACTGGTGGCACGGGCACAGCAGGTGGTGCGTCTGCTGCTCGTAGAGGGCCACGGGGCATCCGACGTGGGTGCAGACCTTGGAGTACGCCACGATGCCGTTGTAGGACCAGTCCTTGCGGTCCTCCTGCTCGTGCAGCTGCTCGGGGAGCAGGCGCATCAGCAGCACGATGGCCTTCGCCTTCTGCTCGAGGTAACCGTCGGTGTGGCCGAGGTCCTTGAGCGATTCCGGGATGACGTGCACCGCCGAGCCGAGGGTGAGGTCGGCGGCGCGGATGGGCTCGCCGGACGGGTCGTGCGCGAGTCGCTCGCCCTTCTTCCACATCGTGTGGCTGAGCAGCGCGACCGGATCGCCGGCCATCTGCTGTTCCGGAGTGCCGTTCGGGTTGCTTTCGGGCGCGAGGCCGCGGAAGAGCGTGATGCCGGGGAGGATCGAGGCGACGAGCGCCGCGATGAGTGAGCCACGGATCGCGGTGCGGCGACCGAAGCCCGACTCCTCGTTGGCGTCACGGAACGCCTGGACGGCCGCTTCGCGCGTCGTGTCGCGCCCGCGCGTCGCGTGCCGGGGCTCGACGAACTCCTTGTCGCTCATGATGGCCTTCGACCAGTGGATCGCACCGATGCCGATGGCCAGCAGCGCGAGGGCGATGCCGAGACCGATGAAGAGGTTGTTGTGGCGGATGGCCACCATCGAACCGCTCTCGATGGGGAACAGCATGTAGGCGGCGATGGCCCAGATGCTGCCCGCGAGGGAGAGGTAGAACAGCGTGTAGACCGTGCGGACGGCGCGCTTCATGGCGGCCGGGTCCTTGTCGGTGATGCGCTCCCGGTGCGGCGGCAGACCCGGGTTCTCCACGGGGTCGGGAACCGCGACGGCGAGCCCGGGGGAGGGCTTCCATGAAGCCCTCTCGTGCTCGAGCGCGTCTTCCTCGTGTGCCATGTCTCGTCCGTTCCCTACGTCAGAGCGTGAAATCTTGTATGTCCGGTCAGTTCGACTTCGCCGTGATCCACACGGTGAGACCGATCAGGGTCCCGATGCCGAAGATCCAGATGAACAGGCCCTCGGAGACCGGTCCGAGCGAACCGAGGGACCAGCCGCCGGGGGAGTCGTTCTCCTGCAGGTAGAGCAGTGCGGAGATGACGTCGCGCTTCTCCTCCTCGGTGAGGGTCATGTTGTTGAACACGGGCATGTTCTGCGGTCCCGTGACCATCGCGGCGTACATGTTGAGCGCACTCGTGTGCGTCAGTGCGGGGGCGTACTTACCCTCGGTGAGCGCGCCACCGGCCGCGGCCACGTTGTGGCACATGGCGCAGTTGGTGCGGAACAGCTCTGCGCCGTTGGCGACGTCGCCCTTCCCGTCGAGGACGTCCTCGGACGGGAAGCTCGGGCCGGGAGAGGTCGACTGGATCCACTTGCCGATCGCCGCGATCTGGTCGTCCGTGAACTGCACGGGCTTCTGCGGCGCCTGCGGACCCTGCATCTGCAGCGGCATCCGACCGGTCGACATCTGGAAGTGGACGGCCAGCTCACCGACACCGTAGAGCGAAGGACCGTCAGCGCTGCCCTCGAGGTTCATGCCGTGGCACGTCGCGCAGTTCGCCTGGAAGAGCTTCTTGCCGTCATCGACGGTCAGCGTCGACGCGGTGGACGTCGGCTCGGTCGCAGCCATCGCCGCAGAGGCGCCGGCATACACACCGCCGGTGACGAGCAGGCCGATCCCGATGAGAGCCGCGGCTGCCCACTTGCTGCGGCGGCCGGACTTCTGGCGCGGGTTCTTCGATGACATGGAAGGGATCAGCTCCGCTCTCACTTGACGATGTAGATGACGAAGAACAGGACGATCCAGACGACGTCGACGAAGTGCCAGTAGTACGACACGACGATGGCCGACGTCATCTCCTTGCGGCCGAAGTTCTTGACCGCATAGGCGCGGCCGACGACGAGGAGGAAGGCGACGAGGCCGCCGGTGACGTGGAGGGCGTGGAAGCCCGTGGTCAGGTAAAACGCCGACGCGTAGGAGTTGGCGGTGATCGGGAGCCCCTCGGCGACGAGCGTGGCGTACTCCCAGACCTGCCCGGAGACGAAGACGGCACCCATGATGAAGGAAAGGACGAACCACTCCGCCATGCCCCACTGGCGGAACTGCCAGATCGAGCCCCTGCGGTACGGCTGGAACCGCTCGGCGGCGAAGACGCCGGCCTGTGCAGTGAACGACGACAGCACGAGGATCGCCGTGTTGACCGCAGCGAAGGTCACGTTCAGAGTGGGCGTCGACTCGGCCCACAGCTCGGGCGAGGCGTTGCGCAGCGTGAAGTAGATCGCGAACAGGCCTGCGAAGAACATGACCTCGCTGCCCAGCCACACGATGGTGCCGACAGCCACCGGATCCGGCCGTTTCACGGATCGCAAGGCTTGGGTGTAGTTCGCAGGCGTGGTCGTCACGCACCCATTATGGCGGATTCGGCGCTCGGTTTTCGCATCACTGAAGGTGCGTCCGGGCTCCGCCCGACTTTCGGGGGCATCGGAATGCGCTTCGAACGGGCCGCGAGTGTCCTGACAGTCTGCCGATAGGATCGTGCATCATGGCGGAGCTCTACTCATGGCCGGAGATCCTCACGGCCGTTCTCGATCGTCGCGATCTCAGCGTGTCCGAATCCACGTGGGCGATGCGGAAGGTGATGAGCGGCGCGGCGACGCCGTCTCAACTCGGTGGGTTCCTGCTCGCCCTGCGCGCGAAGGGCGAGACGGTCGATGAGATCGTCGGATTCCGCGACGCGATCCTGGAGGCTGCGCTCCCCCTTCCCGTGCCGGCTGAGGTGCTCGACATCGTGGGCACCGGTGGCGACCGATTCGGGACGGTCAACATCTCGACGATGTCGGCGATCGTGGCCGCAGCCACCGGCATCCCCGTCGTCAAGCACGGAAACCGCGCGGCGAGTTCGGCCTCCGGCTCCTCCGACGTTCTGGGTGCTCTCGGGATCGATCTGACCCTTTCGCCCGAGCGCGTCTCGGAGGTACTCGGAGAGGTGGGGATCACGTTCGCGTTCGCGTCCGCGTTCCACCCGGGCTTCCGACACGCGGGGCCGACGCGCGCAGAACTCGGCGTGCCGACGGTCTTCAACATCCTCGGTCCGCTGTGCAACCCGGCGCGCGCCGAGGCGAACGCCGTCGGTGTCGCGAACCTCGACCGGGTGCCGCTCATCACGGGCGTCTTCCAGACGCGAGGCGCCACCGCACTCGTGTTCCGAGGTGACGACGGTCTCGACGAGCTCACGACCACCGGTCACAGCCGGCTGTGGGAGATCAGCCGCGGAGACATCCACGAACACGACCTCGACCCCCGCGACCTGGGACTGCCGCTCGCCGACATCGGCGACCTGCTCGGCGGCGATGCCGCCCACAACGCCGAGGTCGTGCGGCGCGTGCTCGCCGGTGAGGCGGGCGCCGTCCGTGACATCGTGCTACTCAATGCGGCGGCCGGCATCGTGTCGTACGAGCTGTTCCGGGATGCCGCACAGGTGCAGCGACCGATCGTCGAGCGGCTGTCGGATGCCATGGCTCGCGCCGGCGCGGCGATCGACGACGGCGCAGCCCAGGCTGTCCTCGACCGGTGGGTCCTCGCGACGCAGCGGTGACCTGAAGGTCGGGATTAAGTCCGGTCCGGCCGCTGGTGCATCCCCGGTGCGCCCGATACCGTGAAAAACCATCCCGGCCCCCCAGAAAGGACCGCCCCTCATGTCCGACCAAGCCGTCACCGTCGACACCGTCGAGCCCCCTCAGAAGAAGGTCGGCATCGTCAAGTTCGCCGGCATCATCGGCATTCTGGGCGGTATCGCCCTGATCGTCGTGGGAGTCGCCGTGTGGGTGATGGTCTCGAGCCAGCTCCGCGCCGAGAACATCACCGTCCCCGATGACGCGATGGCCTTCCAGGGCCAGACCGTTGCGGGGCCGTTCACCGCCTACGTGCAGGCCGACATCATCCAGCACCACGCGCTCGAGGCGTCGGGTGGCAAGACGTACGCCGAGCTCGACCGCGAAGACCCGGTGCGCGCCACGATGATGAACGCGTCGTTCCTGCGGGCGTCGCTGTTCACCTCCGTGGTCTCGTTCGGCGTCGCCGCGTTCGCGATCGGCGTCGGCATCCTCGTCATCCTCTTCGGCCTGGCGCTCAACCGCCTCGCGTCGGTCCCCGTCGTCGTTCGCCGCTCGACGGTCTCGAACACCTGACCCGTCGAAGGGGCCCGCATCACGGTGCGGGCCCCTTCGTCATTTCCGGAAGGCGCCATGGACCCCGTCGCCGCACTCACCGAGATCGCCGTGCTGCTCGAGCGCGAACGCGCCTCGCGATACCGCTCGAAAGCCTTCCGCACCGCCGCCGCCGCGATCGACGGCCGCGACCGCGCCGAACTCGAGGATGCCGCTGCCCTGCGCCGCATCCCGGGTATCGGCGATTCGTCGTTCGCGGTGATTCAGGAAGCTCTCTCCGGGAGGGTCCCGCACTACCTCGCCGAACTGCGTGAACGCTACGCGCCTGCCGTCTCGACACTGCGCGCGAGCATCCGCGGCGATCTGCACTGCCACTCGGACTGGTCGGACGGCACGACGCCGATCGAAGAGATGGCGGCCGCCGCGCGTGCGCTCGGGCACGAGTATCTGGCCCTCACGGATCACTCGCCGCGACTGCGGGTCGCGAACGGACTGTCCGCGGAACGACTGCGCGAGCAGGTCGGCGTCGCGCGGGGGCTGAGCGGAGACGGCTTCACACTCCTGACCGGCATCGAGGTCGACATCCTCGACGATGGCGCGCTCGACCAGGAGGACTCGCTCCTCGACGAGCTCGACGTCGTCGTGGCATCCGTCCATTCGAAACTGCGGATGGAGGTGCGCGCGATGACGCGGCGCCTCGTCGCCGCAGCCACGGACCCGCGTGTCGACGTGCTCGGGCACGTGACGGGGCGGCTCATCACGGGGGAGCGCGGCACGCGTCCGCCGTCGGAGTTCGATGCGCACGCCGTGTTCGCCGCCTGCGCTGCGAGCGGGGTGGCGGTCGAGATCAACTCGCGCCCCGAGCGTGAGGATCCGCCCGACGAGCTGATCGCCCTCGCGCTGCAGGCGGGATGCCTGTTCGCGATCGACTCCGACGCGCATGCGCCCGGTCAGCTCGGACTCATCGACGAGGGCGCAGCCCGGGCGGAGCGGGCCGGTGTTCCGCCCGAGCGGATCGTGACGACGTGGCCGCTCGCGCGCCTGCGTGAGTGGACCGCCCGCGACCGGGCACCACACCCCGGCCATTGAGCGAGCCGGCCCGCCGCGCGACAGGCGTTTCCCCCCGCTTCGCTCGGTCAACGGCCGGGGGGACCCACCCTCCGGTCGTTGAGCGAGCCGCTCCGCGGCGAGTCGAAACGCGCCCCTACGCCATGTCGTTTCCACTCGCTTCGCTCGGTCAACGGCCGAGGGCACCCACCCTCCGGTCGTTGAGCGAGCCGCTCCGCGGCGAGTCGAAGCGTGCCCCTGCGCCAGGTCGTTTCCACTCGCTTCGCTCGGTCAACGGCCGGGGGCAGCCATCCTCCGGTCGTTGAGCGAGCCGCTTCGCGGCGAGTCGAAGCGCGCGACGCGCGACAGTCGTTTCCACTCGCTTCGCTCGGTCAACGACCGGGGGCACCCACCCTCCGGTCGTTGAGCGAGCCGCTCCGCGGCGAGTCGAAACGTGCCCCTAAGCCACAGTCGTTTCCACTCGCTTCGCTCGGTCAACGACCGGGGGCACCCACCCACCGGTCGTTGAGCGAGCCGCGCAGCGGCGAGTCGAAACGTGCCCCTAAGCCACAGTCGTTTCCACTCGCTTCGCTCGGTCAACGACCGGGGGGAGGCATCTTCCGGTCGTTGAGCGAGCCGCGCAGCGGAGAGTCGAAACGCCGCGCGACAGGCGTTTCCACTCGCTTCGCTCGGTCAACGACCGGGGTGGTATCGGGGTCAGGCGCGGGCGGCGATCGCCGTGGCGGCGCGGTCGAGTGGGGTGCCGAGGTTCCATGCGGCGGCGATCGCCTCAAGGCCGGCAGGGTCTGGGATGCGCAGACGGGCATCCACCGCAGGCACCGGAAGGCCGCGGACGACCTCGACGACACGTGATGCGACGGCCAGGTAGTCGGTCGCGGCGACGATCTTCGCCCGGACGCCTGCTGTCATCCCCTCACCGCGTTCGGCGGCGGAGGCGATCGCGGCGAGGTCGCCGTGGGCAGCGAGCAGGCTCGCGGCCGTCTTCTCGCCGATGCCGGCGACGCCCGGCAGCCCGTCTGAGGCATCGCCGCGGAGCACCGCGAAGTCGGCGTACTGCGCGGGGAGGATGCCGTACTTCGATACGACGGCGGCTTCGTCGAGCACATCGAGATTGCTCATGCCTCGTCCCGTGTAGATGACCCGAACACCGCGCGCGTCGTCGACCAACTGGAAGAGGTCTCGATCGCCGGTGATGACATCCACCGCGATCTCGGCCTGGGAGGCGTAGCTCGCGATGACGTCGTCGGCCTCGTGAGCGGCGATCCCGACGACGGGGATGCCGAGCGCGTCGAGTTCTGCGCGGATCACGGGGATCTGGATCTCGAGTGGATCGGGTACCTCTTCGACGTCGGGTCCCGTCTCGATGATCTCCGCGACACGGTGCGCCTTGTAGCTCGGAATGAGGTCGACGCGCCACTGCGGCCGCCAGTCGTCGTCCCAGCAGGCGATGACGTGGGTGGGCTCGTAGGTCGTGACGAGTTTCGCGATCATGTCGAGCAGCCCACGCGCGGCGTTGACGGGGCGACCGTCGGGAGCCTTCACCGTGTCGGGCACGCCGTAGAAGGCACGGAAGTAGAGGGAGGCCGTGTCGAGCAGCATCAGGCGATCGGTCACGACGTCATCCTGCCACGCGGGGCGGTCAGCAGCCCGGGCCGGACGGGTTTTCCTGGCAGGTGCGGGCGACGAGTGCAGTGCGTGCTTCGAGGATCTCGATGCTGCTGGCGGTGGTGGGGATGGTGAGGCGTCCGTCGATCGGGATCCATCCGGCACCGAAGGAGTAGGCCGCGGCGTACCGCACGGAGGCGCGTGCGGTGTAGGTGCCGCGGGCGGTGTAGGCGTGGCTGGTGCTGGTGGCGCTGAACTGGGGGAGCCCGAGTGCTTCCCACGTCGCGCCGCCAGTGGTCGAGGTGAGGACGACGCCGTCGCCGTAGTCGAAGACGACCTCGACGGGGGCGAAATGGACCGAGACGGGTACGTCGAAGAGCATGCCGTCGGCGGTGTGCGCCTGCACAGAGGCGACGAAGTTCATCGGGAGTCCTGCGACGCCGACACCGTCGGGCTGGTCCAGGAGTTCGACGGATGCCGGCGCGAAGGACGCGACGTCGTCGATCGTCGGACGCAACTCCACGGGCACGGACTCCGGGGCCACGCAGTACCGGTCGTCATTGAACGGGCACTCCACGGCGATCGGACCGCCGCCGTTCGGGTTGTAGCGCGGACCGGCATCGACCGGCGCGCTGCCACCGCGGGGTTTCGATGGACCCGATCCGCCTCCGGGTTTCGTTGCGCCGATCTCGACGGTGGAGCCGTCGGTCGAGGCGCTAGTGCAGGAGCCGAGCACCCAGTTGCACGACCGATCCGTGGTCAGTGGCGCGACAGCCGCGCTGAGGACGATTGCGGCGAGAACTAGGATCCGCATGCGTGCTGTCCCTCGGCGCCCTCGATCAACGAGATCTTGAACGTTCCTAGCGACGCGACCAGCGTCACTCGGAGGCTTTGGCGAGGCGGCCTGTCCGCACTGACTTGAGAGGCCCCCGAGCGGTCGGTTACGTCGAGCTTGCTCACGTCGATGCAAGCGAACATCGACGCCGTGCCGGTGCTATCCGTCCACTTGTCGGGTTCGGTTGCAACCACTGTGGCAGTCCCCGACATGGTGTAGCCGTCGGCGTGATAGGCGGAGAGTCGTTTGCGTTCATAGTCGTTCTGTTCGCCTGTCGTCAGCGCAAACAGGGGCTCAAACGACTCGGGTTCGCTGACCACGATCCGATTGTTCGCGTTCACGTACGCATTGATCGTCGCCTCCGCCGCCGCGAACGCCTCCTCCTCCGATGCGAACCCCGTCGGGGTCGGCGAGGGCGCGGGCCCTGGCGCACACGCGGCGAGTCCGACAACGATGAGCAGCGTCGCGCCAAGACCGGTCCACCGCGCAGCGAGAGTCATGCCGCCCACCGTAGTCAGAGGCGCCTGCGGTCCGCACGGACTGTCCACAGGATGCGTAGGCTCGAAGGCATGTCTTTCGGAGCCGCCGCGGCGCGCGGGCGCACGCTGCCCGAGGATGCGCGCTGCCCGTGCGGCGGCGGCGCGTTCGGCGCATGCTGCGGGCCGATCCTCGCGGGAGCCACGGCGCCGACGGCCGAGAGGCTCATGCGTTCGCGGTTCACCGCGTTCGCCGTGGGCGACGCCGCCCATCTCCGCGCGACGTGGCATCCGGCGACGGCACCGGATCGGCTCGACCTCGACGATGAACTCCGGTGGGAGCGACTGGACGTCATCGGAACGACCGGCGGCGAGCCGGGGGCGGCGCGGGGCACGGTCGAGTTCCGTGCTCATTGGCGTTCGAACGACGGCCGGCAGGCCGGGGAGCTCCGCGAGACGAGCCGGTTCCGAACGATCGCGGGGCGTTGGCTCTACGTCGACGGCGACGTCGATCCCGACGGGGCGTAGCGTTCTCCCATGCCCACGCGTCCGGCACGTCCCGACACCGGTGAGCAGCCGCCGGAGTCCCTCGCGACGGTGCTCATCGCCCTCGGCGCGAACCTGCTCGTCGCGATGGCGAAGACGATCGCCGCTGCGCTCAGCGGCGCGGCCTCCATGGTCGCCGAAGCGGCGCACTCGTGGGCGGATACCGGCAACGAGGTCTTCCTCTACATCGCGGCACGGCGCAGCACGAAGCAGGCGGACGCCTCGCATCCCGTCGGCTACGGCCGCGAGGCATACGTCTGGTCGCTGTTCGCCGCCTTCGGACTGTTCGTCATCGGCGCGGGCGTCTCGATCATGCACGGCATCCAGGAACTGCTCGACCCGGAACCGGCGACGCGTTTCGAGATCTCGTACGTCGTCCTCGCCGTCGCGTTCGTCCTCGAGGGCGTGTCGTTCCTGCAGGCGCTGCGTCAATCGCGACGGCAGGCGGCGCAATCCCAGCGTGACGTGCTCGACCACGTCATGCGCACGTCCGACCCGACGCTGCGGGCCGTCTTCTTCGAAGACGCGGCCGCGCTCATCGGACTTCTGATCGCTTTCGCCGGGATACTGCTGCACCAGATCACGGGCTCGTCCGTGCCCGACGCCGTCGGGTCGATCCTCGTCGGCATCCTGCTCGGCGTCGTGGCGACGGTCCTCATCAGCCAGAACCGGCGGTTCCTCGTCGGCGTCGCGATCGACCCGCGGCTGCGCGCGGCCGTGCTCCAGCGTCTTCTCGCGCACCCCGCGATCGCGCAGATCACCTACCTGCACATCGAGTACGTCGGTCCGGGCAGGGTGTTCCTCGTCGCCGCCGTCGACCTCGTCGGCGATACGCCGGAGCACGAGGCCGCCGCAACCCTGAACGCCATCGAGGACGAGGTCGCCGCGAGTCCGAGGGTCGCTTGGGCGGTGTTGACCCTGTCGAGGCCCGGCGCGCCCGCACTCGATCCGACGAATCCGGCGGACCCGTTCCGAGGCTGACGTCGTCGCGCTCGTCATCGCTTGATCTCCAGATAGATCAGCCCCGCCGCGATCGGGGCGTGGCACGCGAGGGACGCGAGCCCAAGGCAGAGGGGGACCGTGTGGTACCGAAAGCTGACCCACGCCAGGGTCGCGACCGACAGCAGCAGTGTGACGCCCGCTGGGACGGTCAGTGCCCGCAGCATCACCGCCATGAGGAACATGCCGTCGGGCACCGCACTGAGCCCGAACATCCATGCCCCGCCGGCCATGACCGCTCCGAGTGCGCTCAGCAGCAGCGTGACGGTACTCACGACGAGGAGCGTGACGGAGAAGCGGCGCTGCGGCCTCGGAAGGGATGCCGGGGATGCCGCGCGGGAGAGGGCGTGATCGCTCATGCGCCGAGCATCGCCGAGTCCGGCCGTGCACTGTTGGGCGAAAGCCGCGATCCGTGGACAACTCGGCACGCATCGTCACTGTGGAGAGGGCGATGAAGGCCGCTGTGCAGCAGGCGCGAGCGACCGCACGGCACCACGCCGCACGACGTGTCCGTTCTGATACCATGAAATGTCACGCGTGTGGCCTTTTGGCGTGCGTGTGTGGCATCGAACGAACAATCCCATCGCCGGAACCCTGGCATCCGTTCGCCCCCGTGCGTTCGGACCGGACCGGCCCGACATCCAACCATCCCAAGGACAACCCACTACATGACTACCGCAACGACCGCCCCGGCCACCAAGCAGGTCGCCATCAACGACATCGGATCTGCTGAAGACTTCCTGGCCGCGGTCGAGAAGACCCTCAAGTTCTTCAACGACGGAGACCTCATCGAAGGCACCGTCGTGAAGATCGACCGCGACGAGGTCCTCCTCGACGTGGGCTACAAGACCGAGGGCGTCATCCCCTCGCGCGAGCTCTCGATCAAGCACGATGTCGACCCGAACGAGGTCGTCCAGGTCGGCGACGCGGTCGAGGCCCTCGTTCTCCAGAAGGAGGACAAGGAAGGCCGTCTGATCCTCTCCAAGAAGCGTGCCCAGTACGAGCGCGCATGGGGCGACGTCGAGAAGATCAAGGAGAACGACGGTGTCGTCACCGGCTCCGTGATCGAGGTCGTCAAGGGTGGTCTCATTGTCGACATCGGTCTGCGCGGCTTCCTGCCCGCGTCGCTCATCGAGCTGCGCCGCGTCCGCGACCTCACGCCGTACCTCGGCCAGGAGATCGAGGCGAAGATCCTCGAGCTCGACAAGAACCGCAACAACGTCGTGCTCTCGCGCCGCGCCCTGCTCGAGCAGACGCAGTCCGAGTCGCGCACCACGTTCCTCAACAACCTGCACAAGGGTCAGGTCCGCAAGGGTGTCGTCTCGTCGATCGTCAACTTCGGTGCGTTCGTCGACCTCGGCGGTGTGGACGGCCTCGTGCACGTCTCCGAGCTGTCCTGGAAGCACATCGAGCACGCCTCCGAGGTCGTCGAGGTGGGCCAGGAGGTCACCGTCGAGATCCTCGAGGTCGACCTCGACCGCGAGCGCGTCTCGCTGTCGCTGAAGGCGACGCAGGAGGACCCGTGGCAGGTCTTCGCCCGCACGCACGCGATCGGTCAGGTCGCGCCGGGCAAGGTCACCAAGCTCGTTCCGTTCGGTGCGTTCGTGCGCGTCGCGGACGGCATCGAGGGCCTCGTGCACATCTCGGAGCTGTCGGGCAAGCACGTCGAGCTCGCCGAGCAGGTCGTGTCGGTCGGCGAAGAGGTCTTCGTCAAGATCATCGACATCGACCTCGAGCGTCGCCGCATCTCGCTGTCGCTCAAGCAGGCCAACGAGTCGGTCGACCCCAACGGCACCGAGTTCGACCCGGCGCTGTACGGCATGACGACCGAGTACGACGAGAACGGCGAGTACAAGTACCCCGAGGGCTTCGACGCCGAGTCGGGCGCCTGGCTCGAGGGCTTCGACGCTCAGCGCGAGAAGTGGGAGCAGGAATACGCGGCTGCCCAGGCTCGCTGGGAGGCCCACAAGGTCGCCGTCGCGAAGGCGCTCGAGGCCGAGGCTGCCGCTCCGGTCGAGACCGGCGCGTCGAGCTTCTCGTCCGAGTCGAGCGCCGGCGGCACGCTGGCCGACGATGAGGCTCTCGCCGCTCTCCGCGAGAAGCTGTCGGGTCGCTGATCCGCTGATCACGCACTGATCCACGTGCGAAGGGCCGTCACCGCGAGGTGGCGGCCCTTCGTCGTCGCCTAGGCTCGGACCCATGCCTTTGATCGCACTCACCGGCGGCATCGCGTCCGGCAAGTCCACGATCGCCCGGCGGCTGGCCGAGCACGGCGCCGTCGTCGTCGACGCCGACGCGATCGTGCGCGAGGTCCAGCAACCCGGCTCTCCGGTGCTGGATGCCATCGCCGCGACCTTCGGCTCGGGGGTGATCGCTCCCGACGGGTCGCTCGATCGTGCGGCGCTGGGTGCCCGCGTGTTCGGCGACGAGTCGGCGCTCGCGCGCCTCAACGCGATCGTGCACCCGGCCGTGCGGAAGGAGTCCGCGGCACGGTTCTCCGCCGCCTTCGCCGCCGATCCCGGTGCCGTCATCGTCTACGACGTGCCCCTGCTCGTCGAGGCGCGGGTCGACGATCCGTGGGACCTGATCGTCGTCGCCGACGCGCCCGCGGCCGTGCGCGCGCGACGGCTCGTGGAGCTGCGCGGGCTCACCGCCGGCGAGGCATCCGCGCGCATCGCCGCCCAGGTGAGCGACGAGCGGCGGCGGGAGATCGCCGACATCGTGATCGACACGTCGGGCTCGATCGACGAGACCGTCGCGGCGACCGACGCATTGTGGGAGCGGCTTCAGGCGCGCGGCTGAGCGGCTTTCGACAGGCGCCGGCGGCGGCGCAGCAGAGCGACGATCATGACGATCAGTCCGACGAGCAGCACCGCCGAGACGATCGGAACCACCACGGCGGTGATCGCGAGGGCGAAGGACGACAGGTCCTCGGCCGTCGAGAGCGCCGGCGCTGCGATGCCCGCGGTCGCGACATTCGCGACGGGGCGGACCGTCGCCTTCGCGGCATGCACGGCCAGCGCGATCACGATGCCGACCGCGATCGGCACCCACGCGCCGTTCTCGAACAGATGCGTGGGATCGGTCGCCGCTTCGGCACTCGCACCCGCGCCGAAGGCGATGCCGCCGGATGCCGGTCGGATGACCGTCTGGATGACGTCGTTGATCGAGTCGACCGCGGGGATCTTGTCGGCGACGATCTCGACGACGAGCAGCGCACCGACGATCCACAGGGCGGCGTCGCTGGAGAGCCAGGCCCAACCCGCAGGCAGATCGAACCCCGGGAGGAAGCGGTCCACCATGCCGAGCACGAACAGCGGCATCCAGGCGTTGAGGCCCGCGGCCGCCGCAAGGCTCGACCCGACGAGGAACTCCAGCATGTCCCCAGCGTAGGGACATCGAGCCGATATGCCGGTGCAACAGGGCGTTCACAGGGCGCGGTTAGCCTTCCGGCATGAGCGACCCTGACTTCGAATGGGACGACTTCGCGACCGGCGACTTCGAATCCGGCGACGACGAAGAGGCCTGAACGCGCCGTCGGCGAACACCCGACCCGGTGTCGGTGGTGCCGCCTAGGCTGGAGTGATGCAGCCCACGCGATCCGTCCGCCCGTTTGAGGTCGTCAGCGAATACGCCCCGAGCGGCGACCAGCCGCAGGCGATCGCCGAGCTCGCGGCACGCATCAACGCCGGGGAGACCGATGTCGTGCTGTTGGGCGCCACGGGTACGGGGAAGTCGGCGACGACGGCCTGGCTCGTCGAGCAGGTGCAGCGCCCGACCCTCGTGCTGGCGCACAACAAGACCCTCGCCGCGCAGCTGGCGAACGAGTTCCGCGAACTCATGCCGAACAACGCGGTCGAGTACTTCGTCAGCTACTACGACTACTACCAGCCCGAGGCGTACGTCCCGCAGACGGACACCTTCATCGAGAAGGACTCCTCGATCAACGCCGAGGTCGAACGGCTGCGCCATTCCACGACGAACGCGCTTCTGAGTCGGCGCGACGTCGTGGTGGTGTCGACCGTGTCGTGCATCTACGGGCTCGGCGCGCCCGAGGAGTATCTGCGCGCCATGGTGGCGCTGCAGGTGGGGGAGCGGTACGACCGTGACGCCCTCATCCGCAAGTTCATCGCGATGCAGTACAACCGCAACGACGTCGACTTCTCGCGCGGCAACTTCCGCGTGCGGGGCGACACGATCGAGATCATTCCGGTGTACGAAGAGTACGCCGTGCGGATCGAGCTGTTCGGAGACGAGATCGAAGCGCTCTACATGCTGCACCCGCTCACGGGCGACATCGTGCAGAAGCTCGACAGCGTGCCGATCTTCCCGGCATCCCACTACGTCGCCGGCACCGACACGGTCCACCGCGCGATCGGGACGATCGAGACGGAGCTCGGCGAGCGGCTGAAGGAGCTGGAGGGCCAGGGCAAGCTGCTCGAGGCGCAGCGCCTGCGCATGCGCACCACGTTCGACCTCGAGATGCTCCAGCAGCTCGGATTCTGTTCGGGCATCGAGAACTACTCGCGCCACCTCGACGGCCGAGAGGCGGGCGAGCCGCCGCACACGCTGCTCGACTTCTTCCCCGACGACTTCCTCCTCGTCATCGACGAGTCGCATGTGACGGTGCCGCAGATCGGTGCGATGTACGAGGGGGATGCCTCGCGCAAGCGCACGCTCGTCGACCACGGCTTCCGGCTGCCGAGCGCCATGGACAACCGGCCGCTCCGGTTCGACGAGTTCAAGGAGCGCATCGGCCAGACAGTGTATCTCTCGGCGACGCCCGGGCGTTACGAGATGGGCATCGCCGACGGCGTGGTCGAGCAGATCATCCGCCCGACCGGCCTCGTCGACCCGCACATCGTCGTCAAGCCGTCGAAGGGGCAGATCGACGATCTGCTCGAAGAGATCCGCCTGCGCGTCGAGCGCGACGAGCGCGTGCTCGTGACGACGCTCACGAAGAAGATGGCGGAGGAGCTCACCGACTTCCTCGGCGAGCACGGCGTGCGCGTGCGCTACCTGCACTCCGACGTCGATACGCTCCGCCGTGTGGAACTGCTCACGGAGCTGCGCCAGGGCGTCTACGACGTGCTCGTCGGCATCAACCTGCTCCGCGAAGGTCTCGACCTGCCGGAGGTGTCGCTCGTCGCGATCCTCGACGCCGACAAAGAGGGATTCCTCCGCAGCGGCACGTCGCTCATCCAGACGATCGGGCGTGCGGCGCGAAACGTCTCGGGTGAAGTCCACATGTACGCCGACAACATGACCGACTCGATGCGGCTCGCGATCGAGGAGACCGATCGGCGCCGCGAGAAGCAGATCGCCTACAACACGGCCCACGGCATCGACCCGCAGCCGCTGCGCAAGAAGATCGCTGATATCACCGACGCGCTCGCGCGCGAGGCCTCCGACACGCAGGATCTGCTGTCGAAGAAGACGAAGTCGGGCAAGGGGAAGTCGCCGACCCCGCAGCTGCGCCGAGAAGGCATCGCCGCAGAGGGCGCCCGACAGATCGAGGCGACGATCGAGGACCTGACCGCGCAGATGCTGGCGGCGGCGGGGGAACTGAAGTTCGAGCTCGCCGGCCGGCTGCGCGATGAGGTGCAGGACCTCAAGAAGGAGCTGCGGGCCATGGAGCGCGCTGGTCACGCCTGAACGGCGGCGACGCGCGGCGGACGTGGGTGCCCCCGGGTGAGGGCGGTCAGCGCCGTGCGCGCTTACGGGCAGTGCATGAGGGGCTTCGGCCCCGTGCGGTCGAACTCGTGCTCCGACATGGGGTGGCCGCACAGCGGGCACGCACGCTCGGTGCGGGTCGGCTCCGGTGCGGTGTCGTAGGGGCCGACCGAGGCCGGTCCGGCGAAACGGATCAGGCGGGTGTTGAGGTAGCTGTACCAGCCGCCGGCAGCGCGGACGCGCTCACGCAGTGAAGGTCGCTCAGGCATAGCTTCATTCATAATCATTAGTGTACTAAATAATCGATAGGATGGGCTCATGCTCCGCATCGACGATCCCCGCGACCAGATGCTGAAGCTGGAGAACCAGCTCTGCTTCGCGCTCGTGACCGCCGCACGCAACGTCGTGGCGATCTACCGGCCGATCCTCGAGCCGCTGGGCCTCACCCACCCGCAGTACCTCGTGATGCTCGCCCTGTGGGAGCATGCGCCGCGTGCTCTCGGCGAGTTGGCGGAAGAACTGGCGATGGAGCCGGCGACCCTGTCGCCGCTCGTCAAGCGACTCGAGGCGCAGGGGCTCGTCACCCGCACACGCAGCACGGCGGACGAGCGGGTGCTGGAGCTCGGGCTCACCACCGAGGGAGCAGCCCTGCGGGAACGCGCGCTCGACGTGCCCCTGCAGGTCATGGCAGCGACGGGGATGAGCGTGCAGCAGATCGCCGCCGTCCGTGACGGTCTCGCGCCGTTCGCCGGCCCCAAGAGCGCGTCGCAGCGGCGCACCGCCTGACCCTCAGTCGCCCGCGACGGCCGCCTCGATCGCGGCGATGTCGATCTTCCGCATCGTCATCATCGCCTCGAAGGCCCGGGCGGCGACGGCGCCCCCCCGCTGCCATCGCGTCCGTCAGCGCGCGCGGTGTGATCTGCCAGTTCACTCCCCAGGCATCCCGGCACCACCCGCACATGCTCTCTTCGCCGCCGTTCGAGACGATGGCGTCCCACAGGCGGTCGGTCTCCTCCTGATCGTCGGTGGCTATCTGGAACGAGAAGGCCTCGGACTGCGGGAACTGCGGGCCGCCGTTGAGCCCGATGCAGGGGATGCCGCACACCGTGAAGTCCACGGTCAGGACATCGCCGGACTTGCCGTCCGGGTAGTCTCCGGGGGCGCGATGGATGCCGCCGAGGCTGCTGTCGGGGAATGTCTCGGCGTAGAAGCGGGCCGCCTCCTCGGCGCCCCCGTCGTACCACAGGCAGATCGTGTTCTTCGAGGTCATGGGATCCTCCTTCGGGCCGCGGCGCCCCTCGGTGAAGCGCGCACGCACGGCACGCTAGTCCGCTTGCGGCGCTTGCGACAGGCCCCCGGCACTTCGCCCAGAGCGCACGTCGAGGCCAGTGTCGGAGGCCCCGCCTAGACTTGATCGGTGCCTATCATCCCCGTCGCCAGCTCGAAGCTCAGCGTCCGCGGAGCCCGCGTTCACAACCTCAAGAACGTGGATCTCGACATCCCGCGCGACTCCCTCGTCGTCTTCACGGGACTGTCCGGATCGGGCAAGTCGTCGCTCGCGTTCGACACGATCTTCGCCGAGGGGCAGCGCCGCTACGTCGAGTCGCTGAGCGCCTACGCGCGCCAGTTCCTGGGGCAGGTCGACCGTCCCGACGTCGACTTCATCGAGGGTCTGTCACCCGCCGTGTCGATCGACCAGAAGTCGACGAACCGCAATCCGCGCTCCACCGTCGGCACGATCACCGAGATCCACGACTACATGCGCCTGCTCTGGGCGCGCATCGGCGTACCGCACTGCCCCGAATGCGGTGCGCAGATCCAGCGTCAGACGGTCCAGCAGATCGCCGACCAGCTGATGGAGCTGCCCGAGCGCACCCGCTACCAGATCGTCGCGCCGGTCGTCACCCAGAAGAAGGGCGAGTTCGTCGACCTCTTCAAGGAGCTCTCCGCGAAGGGCTACGCGCGCGCGGTCGTCGACGGAGACCTCATCCAGCTCGCCGAACCGCCCGTGCTCAAGAAGAGCTACAAGCACGACATCGCCGTCGTCGTCGACCGCCTCGTCGCGGCGCCCGACATCCTCGGACGCGTGACGGACTCGGTCGAGACCGCCCTCGGGCTCGCCGGCGGGATCATGCAGGTGAACTTCGTCGACGAGGAGGGGGATGACGCGTGGCAGAGCTTCAGCGAGAAGCTCGCCTGCCCGAACGGGCACCCGCTCCAGCTCACCGAGATCGAACCGCGCACGTTCTCCTTCAATGCGCCCTTCGGCGCCTGCCCCGCCTGCTCGGGGCTCGGCACGCGCATGTCCGTCGACGTCGAACTCATGCTGGGCGACGAGGACCTCTCGATCAACGAGGGCGTCATCATCCCGTGGACGACCCAGGGCAAGGGCCTCTTCCAGTACTACGAGCGGCTTCTCGTCGGTCTCGCCGACGACCTGGCCTTCTCCCTGGACACGCCGTGGCGCGACCTCGACGAGTCCGTGCGCGAGGCGATCCTCCGCGGCGAGAACTACAAGGTCACGGTCAAGTGGAAGAACCGCTACGGCCGCGAGATGCGGTACTCCTCGGGGTTCGAGGGCGTCGTCCCGTACATCGAGCGGCAGTACACGCAGGCCGAGACCGATTCGCAGCGGCAGCGCTGGTCCGAGTACCTCCGCGAGGTGCCGTGCCCCGTCTGCCACGGCGATCGTCTGAAGCCCGAGGTGCTCGCCGTGCAGGTGCACGGCCACTCGATCGCGGATGCCTCGCGCATGAGCCTCGGTGACGCCCAGGCGTACTTCGCCGAGCTCGAGCTCACCGACCGTGAGGCGAAGATCGCCGCGGCCGTGCTGCGGGAGATCCGCGCACGCCTCGACTTCCTGATCCAGGTCGGCCTCAACTATCTGAGCCTCGGTCGGGCAGCGGGGTCGCTGTCGGGCGGTGAAGCGCAGCGCATCCGGCTCGCGACGCAGATCGGCTCGGGCCTCACCGGCGTGCTGTACGTGCTCGACGAGCCGTCCATCGGGCTGCATCAACGCGACAACCGTCGCCTCATCGAGACGCTCGTGCACCTGAAGAGCCTCGGCAACACGCTCATCGTCGTGGAGCACGATGAGGAGACCGTGCACGCCGCCGACTGGATCGTCGACATCGGTCCGCGTGCCGGCGTCCACGGCGGCGAGGTCGTGCACTCCGGCCCTCTCGCGTCGCTCCTCACCGAGGATCGCTCCCTCACCGGCGCCTACCTCAGCGGCCGGCGTTCGATCGAGACGCCGACCACGCGCCGCAAGATCGACAAGAAGCGCATGGTGACGGTCGTCGGGGCGCGCGAGAACAACCTCAAGAACGTCACGGCGGAGTTCCCCCTCGGCGTCCTCACCGCCGTCACCGGCGTGAGCGGTTCGGGCAAGTCGTCGCTCGTCAACGGCATCCTGTACGAAGTCCTCGCGACACGCCTGAACGGCGCGCGCCGCGTCGCCGGGAAGCACACCCGCGTCACGGGCCTCGACAACCTCGACAAGGTCGTGCACGTCGACCAGGCCCCGATCGGCCGCACGCCGCGCTCGAACCCGGCGACGTATACGGGCGTCTTCGATCGGATCCGGACCCTGTTCAGCGAGACGAGCGAGGCGAAGGTGCGCGGGTATCAGCCCGGCCGCTTCAGCTTCAACGTCAAGGGCGGCCGCTGCGAAGCCTGCTCCGGCGACGGCACGATCAAGATCGAGATGAACTTCCTCCCCGACGTCTACGTCGACTGCGAGGTGTGCCACGGCAAGCGCTACAACCGCGACACCCTGAGTGTCCACTACAAGGGCAAGAACATCGCCGAAGTGCTCGAGATGCCGATCTCCGAGGCCGCGGACTTCTTCGAGCCGATCCAGGCGATCCACCGGTACCTCAAGACCCTCGTCGACGTCGGCCTCGGCTACGTGCGGCTCGGCCAGTCGGCGACGACGCTCTCGGGCGGGGAGGCGCAGCGCGTCAAGCTCGCGACAGAACTGCAACGCCGCTCCAACGGGCGGAGCGTGTACGTGCTCGACGAGCCGACGACGGGCCTGCACTTCGAAGACGTCGCACGGCTGCTCGAAGTCCTCGGCGGACTCGTCGACAAGGGCAACACCGTCATCGTCATCGAGCACAACCTCGACGTCATCAAATCGGCCGACTGGATCATCGACCTCGGACCCGAGGGCGGCTCGGGCGGCGGCGAGATCGTCGCGACGGGCACGCCGGAGCAGGTCGCGATGGTGCAGGGCAGCCACACGGGTGCGTTCCTTGCGGAGGTGCTCGCGGCCCAGCCGGCGCGCAAGGCGGGCTGATATGGCGAACGCGCTTCCCTACAAGCCGAAGCCCGGCGAGATCCCGACCCAGCCCGGGGTGTATCGCTTCCGCGATGCCGATGGGCGTGTGCTCTACGTCGGGAAGGCGAAGAACCTCCGGGCGCGGCTGTCGAACTACTTCGCGCCCCTGCACACGCTGCACGAGCGCACGCGCCGCATGGTGACGACGGCGACGTCCGTCGAGTGGACCGTCGTCGCGAGCGACGTCGAGTCGCTGCAGCTCGAGTACATGTGGATCCAGGAGTTCTCGCCACCGTTCAACGTGCGGTACAAGGACGACAAGTCGTACCCGTACATGGCGATCACGCTCGCCGATGAGGCTCCCCGTGTCATCGTGACTCGCAACCGACGCATCCCCGGTGCCCGGTACTTCGGCCCGTACCCCAAGATCTGGGCCGTCCACGACACGATCGACCTGATGATCAAGGTCTTCCCGATCCGGACGTGCTCGGATGCCTCGTACAAGAAGGCGATGGCGACGGGGCGCCCCTGCTTCCCCGGCCAGATCGGGCGTTGCGGCGGCCCCTGCTCGATGAGGGTCACCGTCGAGGAGCACCGCGCCATCGTCGACGACTTCGTCGCTTTCATGGCCGGCGGTGACGCACGGTTCACGCGCCAGCTCACGGCGCGCATGCGCGAGGCATCCGCGGCGATGGACTATGAGTCGGCCGCGGTCTACCGCGACCGCCTGCAGGCGATCGACGCCGTCCTGAGCCGCAGTTCGCTCGTGCTCTCCGACGACACGGATGCCGACCTTTTCGGCATCGCGGAGGACGAGCTCTCCGCGGCGGTGCAGCACTTCGTCGTGCGCGGCGGCCGCGTGCGGGGTGTCCGGGCGACGACGATCGACAAGGAACTCGACATCGCGGGTGCGGACCTCGTCGACCAGGTGCTGCAGCGCACGTACGGGTCGGCGGCGGGCGACGAGATCCCGCGGCAGGTACTCGTCCCCTCACTCCCCGACGATGCGGCGGAGCTCGAGCAGTGGCTGCAGGAGCGTCGCGGCAAGCGCGTGACGCTCCAGGTCGCCCAGCGCGGACGGAAGGCCGACCTGCTGCGGACGGCGACCCTCAACGCGCAGCAGGCACTGCTCCTGCACAAGACGCGGCGCACCTCCGACTACACGGCGCGCACGAAGGCCCTCACCGACCTGCAGGTCGCACTGGGCCTCGACGAGGCGCCGCTGCGCATCGAGTGCTACGACATCTCCCACCTGTCGGGCACGAACGTCGTGGCATCCATGGTCGTGTTCGAAGACGGGCTGCCACGGAAGGACCAGTACCGATCCTTCGGCGTCGCGGAGACGACCGACGACACCGACTCGATGTACCAGGTGCTCATGCGTCGCCTCGCACACGTCGACCGCGATGACGCCCCCGCGCCGACTGTCGCGAGCGACGCCACCCCCGACACCGGCGAGGAGCCCGTGGTCACGGAGCGCAAGCGCCCGCGCTTCGCCTACCGCCCGCAGCTGCTCGTCGTCGACGGCGGCGCTCCGCAGGTCGCCGCTGCGGCACGCGCCCTCGCCGATGCGGGGCATCCCGAGATCGCCCTCTGCGGCATCGCGAAGCGTCTCGAGGAGATCTGGCTGCCAGGGGAGGAGTTCCCGGTGATCCTGCCGCGCACGTCCGAAGCGCTCTACCTCCTGCAGCGGCTGCGAGACGAGGCGCACCGCTTCGCGATCACGCACCAGCGCAGTCGGCGCAAACGTGACATCACGACCGTGCTGAGCGAGGTGCCCGGCCTCGGCGAGGTGCGGATCAAAGCGCTCCTCAAGCACTTCGGCTCGGTCGCGGCCCTGAGCCGCGCGAGCGCCGACGAGATCACCGAGCTCCCCGGGATCGGGCCCAAGCTCGCCGCCGTGATCGAACAGCGCCTCGCGAATCGATAGTCTGTTCACAAAGCCTGGGGAGGACACGTGACCGAGGATCAGTCACCCGGTGAGGTCCTGATCGTCACCGGCATGTCCGGCGCCGGGAGGACGACCGCCGCCAACGCTCTGGAAGACCTCGACTGGTACGTCGTCGACAATCTGCCGCCGCAGATGCTGCGCCCGCTGCTCGAGCTCACCGAGCTCGCCGGGGGAGCGCTGCCGAAGATCGCGGCGGTCGTGGACGTGCGTGGCCGCGATCTGTTCCGGGAGCTCCCCGCGATCACGACGGCGCTGCGCGACGGGCGGCACCTCCGAGTGCTCTTCCTGGATGCCTCGGACGATGTCCTCGTGCGCCGGTTCGAGTCGGTGCGTCGACCACACCCGCTGCAGGGCGAGGGCACGATCCTCGACGGCATCCGCATCGAGCGTGAGCGGGTGAGCGCGATCCGCGCGTCCGCCGACGTCATCATCGACACGAGCGGCCTCAACATCCACCAGCTCGCGACGCGGGTCGTCGACCTCTTCAGCGAAGAGGGTGAGGCCCGGCACACCGTGACCGTCATGAGCTTCGGCTTCAAGTACGGGCTCCCCACCGATGTCGACCTCGTCGCGGACATGCGGTTCCTGCCGAACCCGTTCTGGATCCCCGAGCTGAAGGGCCGCACGGGGGAGGAGGAGACGGTGCGCGAGTTCGTCCTGTCCCAGCCCGGGGCGCTCGAGTTCATCGACGCCTATGCGGCTGCCCTGCGCCCCGTCCTGGAGGGCTATCAGCGCGAGAACAAGCGGCATTCGGTCGTCGCGATCGGCTGCACGGGCGGCAAGCACCGCTCCGTCGTGACCGCGATCGAGCTCGCCGGACGGCTCGCGGAGGTGCCCGGTGTCGCCGTTCGGGTGAAGCACCGCGACCTCGGACGCGAGTAGGCTGGACGCTCGTCCCCCCGCCTCACGACCGAAGGATCGCCGTGTCTCCTACCCCCGACGTGAAGACCGAGCTGGCCGCCGTCCGCGACCCTCGTGCCACGGCCCGGGTGGCTGAGCTCACCGCGATCCTGCGTTTCTCCGGCGGTCTGCACTCGATCGCCGGGCGCGTCGCCGTCGAGGCGGAGCTCGATTCGGACCTTCTCGCACGCCGCGTCGCCCGCGACATCATGGAGCTCTACGGGGTGCGCCCGGAACTCCACCGTGTGCAGGCATCCGGCGGTCGCACGGGCGGTTCGTTCGCGGTCCGGTTGATCGACGGGGGAGAGACCCTGGCGCGGCAGACGGGCCTTCTCGACCAGCGTCGCCGCCCCGTCCGCGGGCTGCCGAACAAGCTCACGACGGGTGCCCGTCACGACCTCGCCGCCGTCTGGCGGGGGGCCTTCCTCGCCGCGGGGACCCTGTCGGACCCGGGCCGCTCCGCAGCCCTCGAGATCTCCTGCCCGTCGGGTGAGGCCGCGATGGCCCTCGTCGGCGCCGCGCACCGCATCGGGATCGCCGCGAAGGCGCGCGAAGTCCGCGGGGTCCCGCGCGTCGTCGTGCGCGACGGCGAGGCGATCCGGGTCGCCCTCGCCGAGATGGGTGCCGTCCACACCGCGCAGGCGTGGGAGGAGCTCCGCCAGCGCCGCGAGGTGCGCGCGGGGGTCAACCGCCTCGTGAACTTCGACGACGCGAACCTGCGCCGCTCGGCTCAGGCCGCGGTCGCCGCGTGCGCGCGCGTCGAGCGCGCGCTCGAGATCCTCGCCGACGAGGTGCCGGAGCATCTGCGTGAAGCGGGCGAGCTCCGCCTCGCCCACCGCGACGCGAGCCTCGACGAGCTCGGTCACCACGCCGACCCGCCGCTGACGAAGGACGCCGTGGCGGGGCGCATCCGTCGTCTTCTCGCGATGGCCGACAAGAAGGCGACGGCCGAGGGCATCCCGGGTACGGAGTCCGCCGTCCCCGAGGGCTACGAGGACTGACCCTTTCTCCGCCTCGTCGCACCGGCTGCCGCGAACGGGCGATGGACGCCCCGTTACCGGCGGATGCCCGTGGGAACAACCCCCTGCCCGCGGCGTTGCATCTCAATAGGATGAGATCGTCCCCTCGTCGCGCCTCGCGCGCGGCGCGAACAGGAAGAAGAGAAGATGGCGACGTACACACTGCCGGACCTGCCGTACGACTACGCGGCACTCGAGCCCTATATCAGCGGCAAGATCATGCAGCTGCATCACGACAAGCACCACCAGGCCTACGTGACCGGTGCGAACACGGCACTCGAGCAGCTCGCTGAGGCCCGTGAGTCGGGGAACCTCGCGAACGTCAACAAGCTCGAGAAGGACCTCGCGTTCAACCTCGGTGGCCACGTGAACCACTCGATCTTCTGGACGAACCTCGCTCCCGCCACGGACGGCGGCGGTGGACAGCCCGAAGGCGAGCTGAAGTCGGCGATCGACGAGTTCTTCGGCGGCTTCGACAAGTTCCAGGCCCACTTCACCGCGGCCGCAGCCGGCATCCAGGGTTCGGGCTGGGCCGTGCTCAGCTGGGACCCGATCGGCGAGCAGCTCATCATCCAGCAGCTGTTCGATCAGCAGTCGAACACGGCGCAGGGCACGATCCCGGTCTTCCAGCTCGACATGTGGGAGCACGCGTTCTACCTCGACTACCTCAACGTCAAGGCGGACTACGTCAAGGCGGTCTGGAACATCGCGAACTGGGGCAACGTCGCCGAGCGTTTTTCGACGGCGCGCGAGAAGACGGCCGGCCTGCTCAAGTAGTAGTGTCGTGACCAGGTGAGGATGCCGGGTCCCTCCCGGCGACCGGGGAGACCCGGCATCCTTTTCCATTTGAAGAGATCGTGATCGCGGTTCGTCCAGTTGGCGACACCGGCACGACAAGAACCGGGAGACAACGTGTCTGTCAAGATCGGAATCAACGGCTTCGGCCGCATCGGACGTAACTTCCTCCGCGCGGCTCTCGAGCAGGGTGCGGACCTCGACATCGTGGCGGTGAACGACCTCACCGACAACAAGACCCTTGCCCACCTCCTCAAGTACGACTCCGTCGGCGGACGTCTGGACGCGGAGGTCTCCTACGACGCCGACTCCATCACCGTCAACGGCAAGTCGATCAAGGTCTTCGAAGAGCGCGACCCCGCGAACCTCCCCTGGGGCGAGCTCGGCGTCGACATCGTGATCGAGTCCACGGGCCGATTCACCAAGGCCGTGGATGCCAAGAAGCACCTCGACGGCGGCGCGAAGAAGGTCATCATCTCCGCTCCCGGCACCGACGTCGACGGCACGTTCGTCATGGGTGTCAACGACGGCGACTACGACCCGGCGACGATGAACATCATCTCGAACGCGTCGTGCACGACCAACTGCCTCGCTCCGCTCGCGCAGGTCTTCAACGACAACTTCGGCATCGAGCGCGGTTTCATGATGACTGCGCACGCGTACACGGCCGACCAGAACCTGCAGGACGGCCCGCACGGCGACCTGCACCGTGCCCGCGCCGCGGCGATCAACATCGTCCCCGCGTCGACCGGTGCCGCCAAGGCGATCGGCCTCGTGCTGCCCGAGCTCAACGGCAAGCTCTCCGGCTCGTCGTACCGCGTTCCGGTTCCCACCGGCTCGATCGTCGACCTCACGATCATCACGCCCACCGAGGGCCTGACGGTCGAGAAGATCAACGAGGCGTACAAGAAGGCTGCCGCCGAGGGCCCCCTCAAGGGCTACCTGAAGTACAACGAGGATGCGATCGTCTCGACCGACATCCAGCTCGACCCGCACTCGTCGGTTTTCGACGCCGGCCAGACGAACGTCTCGGGCAACCTCGTGAAGGTGTCGTCCTGGTACGACAACGAGTGGGGCTACTCGAACCGCCTCGTCGACCTCACCGAGCTCGTCGCCGAGAAGCTCTGAGTTCACACCATGGCTCTGCGTACCCTCGATTCCCTGGGTTCGCTGGCCGGTAAGCGTGTCATCGTCCGTGTTGACTTCAATGTCCCTCTGAAAGAGGGCGTCATCACGGACGATGGCCGTATCCGGGCGGCACTTCCCACTCTGAACCACCTCATCAACCAGGGCGCACGCGTCATCGCGTGCTCGCACCTGGGGCGGCCCGACGGCGCGCCGGATGCGAAGTACAGCCTCGCGCCGGTGGCGCAGCGGCTCTCGGAGCTCCTCGGCAAGCCGGTCGCGTTCGCGGGCGACACCGTCGGCCAGTCCGCGCAGGACGCCGTCGCGGCGCTCGAGGACGGCGATGTCGCCGTGATCGAGAACCTCCGCTTCAACCCGGGCGAGACGGCGAAGGATGTCGCTGAACGGCGCGCCTTCGCCGAGCAGCTCGCGGCCCTCGGCGACGCGCTCGTGTCGGACGGCTTCGGTGTCGTGCACCGCAAGCAGGCGTCGGTGTACGAACTCGCCGAGATCCTGCCGTCCGCGGCCGGTTTCCTCATCGAGAAGGAGGTCGACGTGCTCGACCGCCTGACCGAGAACCCCGCCCGCCCGTACGCCGTCGTCCTCGGCGGCTCGAAGGTGAGCGACAAGCTCGGCGTCATCGAGCACCTGCTGCCCCGCGCGGACAAGATCCTCGTCGGCGGCGGCATGATGTTCACGTTCCTCGCCGCGCAGGGGTACAAGGTCGGCAAGAGCCTTCTCGAGGTCGACCAGATCGACACCGTCAAGGGCTACATCGCTCAGGCCGCCGAGCGCGGCGTGGAGCTCGTCCTTCCCGTCGACGCCGTCGTGGCATCCGGCTTCGCAGCCGACGCCGACCACGTCGTCGCCGCAGCGGACGCGCTCGAGGACACCCCCTTCGGTGCCGACGGCCTCGGCCTCGACATCGGTCCCGACACGGCGACGAACTTCGCCGAGGCGATCCGATCGTCGACGACGGTGTTCTGGAACGGCCCGATGGGCGTGTTCGAGATGCCGGCCTTCGCGGGCGGCACCCGTGCCGTCGCGCAGGCGCTCACCGAGGTCGACGGCCTGTCGGTCGTGGGCGGCGGTGACTCGGCGGCCGCGGTGCGGCAGTTGGGCTTCGCGGACGACCAGTTCGGTCACATCTCGACCGGCGGCGGTGCGAGCCTGGAGTTCCTGGAGGGCAAGAAGCTCCCCGGGCTGGAGATCCTCGGATGGGAGAGCTGATGGCGCGCACACCGCTCATCGCCGGCAACTGGAAGATGAACCTCGACCACCTGCAGGCGGTCGCCTTCGTGCAGAAGCTGCACTGGACGCTCAAGGATGCCGCCCACGAGGACGGCAGCGTCGAGGTCGCCCTCTTCCCGCCGTTCACGGACCTCCGCACGGTCCAGACGCTCCTCGACGCCGACAAGATCCCGTTCGCCCTGGGCGCGCAGGACCTGTCGACGAAGGACTCGGGTGCGTACACGGGTGAGGTGTCGGGTGTCTTCCTGAACAAGCTCTCCTGCCGGTACGTGATCATCGGTCACTCCGAGCGTCGCGACTATCACCACGAGACGGACGAGATCGTCGCGGAGAAGGTCCAGGCGGCTCTGCGCAACTCCCTCGTGCCGGTCATCTGCGTCGGCGAGACGCTGGAGCAGCGCGAGGAGTCCGGCCCCACGGCCGTCTCGGTCGGTCAGCTGGAGGTCGCGCTCGAGGGCGTGCCCGCCGACGCCGACATCGTGGTCGCCTACGAGCCCGTCTGGGCGATCGGCACCGGCCAGGTCGCCTCCCCCGAGCAGGCGCAGGAAGTCTGCGCTGCCCTCCGGGCAGTGGTCGCCGACAAGCTCGGAGCGGATGCCGCGGCACGCACGCGCATCCTGTACGGCGGTTCGGTGAAGTCCGGCAACATCGCGAGCTTCATGCGCGAGCCCGACGTCGACGGCGCACTCGTCGGCGGCGCGAGCCTCGTCGCGGACGAGTTCGCGGCGATCATCCGCTACCAGAAGCACGTCGGCGTCTGACGCCGCCTGACTGCGGGGTGCGTTCCCACGAGGGGGCGCGCCCCGCAGCCGGTATACTCGACCCTTGTGCGCCCTGCGGTGGGCGCTGCGAAAGGCTTCATCGACTGTGGACATCCTCGAGTTCGTGCTCCAGGTGGTGCTGGGAATCACCAGCCTCCTGCTGACACTCCTGATCCTCCTGCACAAGGGACGCGGCGGCGGCCTCTCCGACATGTTCGGCGGCGGCATGAGTTCCGCGATGGGATCGTCCGGTCTCGCCGAGCGCAACCTCAACCGCTTCACGGTCGTCCTGGCGCTCGTCTGGTTCCTGTCCATCGTCGCCCTCGGGCTCATCACGAAGTTCCAGGGTCTCTGATGGCTACCGGAGGAAACGCGATCCGCGGCACCCGCGTCGGTGCCGGCCCCATGGGCGAGCAGGACCACGGACACCACGCCGACCGCCTCGCGGTGTCGTACTGGGATGCCCTCGGCAACGAGACGGTGCGCTACTTCGCCGCCGGGATCGCCGAAGAGGAGATCCCCGAGACGATCGACTCGCCCCACTCGGGGCTTCCCGCAGGCCGCGACAAGGAGAACCCGCCGGCGCTCGCGAAGACCGAGCCGTACAAGACGCACCTCGCCTATGTGAAGGAGCGTCGCACCGAGGAAGAGGCGGACGCCCTCCTCGACGACGCGCTGCAGCAGCTGCGCGACCGGCGCGGCCAGGCCTGACCTCTACCGCGTCGCGGATCGAGCCCCATGCCGAACGGGGCCGATCCCGCACGGCACGATCCGTCGCGCGTCAGAACTCCTGGTCGATGAGCTCGGGCGGGACGCTCGCCGCGGCATCCTGATCGACGAAGAACAGCGTGCGCCTGCGCCCCTTCGCTCCCGCCGCGGGAACCGTCTCGTAGCTCGCGCCCGCGAGCGCGAGCCCGAGCGGGGACGCTTTGTCGACGCCCGACAGCACGAGCCACACGCACCGCGCCGAGTTGATGACCGGTCGCGTGAGGGTCAGCCGGTTCTCCGGCGGCTTGGGGGAGTGCCGCACCGCGACGACCGAGCGATCCGTCACCTGGATCTCGGGGCGGTCGGGGAAGAGCGAGGCGATGTGCCCGTCGGGTCCGACGCCCAGGAAGCAGAGGTAGAACTCGGGCCACGGATGCTCTTCCGTGCCGAATCGCGCGAGGTCGGCGGCATACGACTGCGCGGCCGCCTCGAGGTCGGACACGTCGCCCGTCGTCGCCATCGCGTGCACGTTCTCGTCCGGGACGTCGATGCGGTCGAGGAGGGCGGCGCGGGCACTCGCGTCGTTGCGCTCGGAGTCTCCGGCCGGGAGGAAACGCTCATCGCCCCACCAGAAGTGCACCGTCGACCAGTCGACATCGCTGCGCCTGGCATGCGAGCCCGCGGCGCGCAGCACCTCGGTGCCGATCGCACCGCCGGTGAGCACGATGTGCGAGGTCTTGCCCGCACCGGATCGGCGGATGAGCCGGACGAGCAGCCGATCGGCGACGTCGGAGGCGAGGGTCGCCGCGTCCGCGCTGATCACGACCCGCTTCTCCGTCCACAACTGCGTCATCGGGACTCCTACGTCTCGGTCGTGGTGGCCGGTCCCAGCAGGGCCCAACCCTCCGTGATCACTCGACCATACAGCAGGTCCGGGTCGAGCCTGCGCAGCTCCTCGGCGAGGCACTCGCGCAGGGTGCGACGGGGGAGGACGATGTCGTGCTCCGGCTGTCCGGGCTGCGTGAGCGCTGCGTCGATGTCGTTGCTGCGCTCGAGCAGGATGTCACCGTTCGCGCGGGTCAGACGCACGCGCTGGATGCCGTGCTCCCACTCCTCAGGCGCCGAATAGCGCCACACGACGGGAACGTCGAGCTTCAACCGGAGCCACGCCGCCAGAAGCCCCGTCGACGGAGAGCTGCCCGCGCCGACGACTTCGACGGCCGTGACCGGCTCGTACGGGGGCTGGTCGAGCACGGCGGCGAGCTGCTCGCGCCAATGCGTCAGACGCGTCCACGCGAGGTCCGTGTCGCCCGGCGCGTACGACGTGCCGAGCTGCGAGAGGCGATCCTTCGTGAACGGCTTCGTCGAGGCATCCGTGATCCGGCGCTGCGCCATGCGGCCGACGTCGGACGCCGATGGCACCGCCGGCGGGTAGTTCGGCCACCAGGCGACGACGGGCGCGTCAGGGAGCAGGAGGCCCGTGATGAGCCCCTCCTGGTTGTCCGCCGCGGGACCATGGGCACGCAGCACGATGACCTCGCTCGCCCCGGCGTCGCCGCCCACGCGGATCTGGGCATCGAGCTTCGCGTCGCCCTCCGGGTTCGCGATCAGCACGATGACGCGCATCGGGTGTTCGCGCGAAGCGTCGTTCGCGGCCTCGATCGCCTCTTCGTGCAGGCCGTGTGTCGTCACGATGACGAGGGTGAGCACGCGTCCGAGCGCGACGGCTCCGCCCTCCTCGCGCACGCTCACGAGGGAGCGGGCGATCTTCGAGACGGTGGTGTCGGGCAAATCGACGATCACGGGCGCCTCCAGACGCGGCCGTCACGGGCCAAGAGCTCATCGGCGGAGGGGGGACCCCACGAGCCGGGGGAGTACTGCTCGAGCGGACCGCCGAGCTGTGCCCAGTACTGTTCGACGGGGTCGAGGATCTTCCAGGAGAGCTCGACCTCCTCGTGACGGGGGAACAGCGGCGGGTCGCCGAGGAGGACATCGAGGATGAGTCGTTCGTACGCCTCGGGGCTCGACTCGGTGAATGCGTGGCCGTAGCCGAAGTCCATCGTCACGTCGCGCACTTCGTTGCCTGCGCCGGGCACCTTGGATCCGAAGCGGATCGTGACGCCCTCATCGGGTTGCACGCGGATCACGAGGGCGTTCTGGCCGAGCTCGTGTGTCTGGTTGCGCTGGAAGAGCATCTGGGGTGCCCGCTTGAAGACGAGCGCGATCTCGGTGACGCGGCGGCCGAGCCGCTTGCCGGTGCGCAGGTAGAACGGCACGCCCGCCCAGCGGCGCGTGGCGATCTCGAGCTTCACCGCGGCGTACGTCTCGGTCGTCGAGTCGGGGTTCATCCCGTCCTCCGCGAGGAAGCCGGTCACCTCCTCGCCGCCCTGCCAGCCGCCCGCGTACTGTCCGCGCGCCGTGGCGGTGGTGAGGTCGTCCGGAAGGCGTACGGTGGACAGCACCTTCTCCTTCTCGGCGCGCAGATCCGACGCCGACATGGAGATGGGCTCTTCCATCGCCGTGAGCGCCAGCAGCTGCAGCAGGTGGTTCTGGATGACGTCGCGCGCGGCGCCGATGCCGTCGTAGTAGCCGGCACGCCCGCCGACGCCGATGTCCTCGGCCATCGTGATCTGCACGTGGTCGACGTAGTTCGAGTTCCAGATGGGCTCGTACAGCTCGTTCGCGAAGCGCAGCGCCAGGATGTTCTGGACCGTCTCCTTGCCGAGGTAGTGGTCGATCCGGAAGATCGAATCCGCCGGGAACGCGACCTCGAGCGCCGCGTTCAGCTCCCGCGCCGTCTGCAGGTCGGAGCCGAAGGGCTTCTCGATGACGACGCGGCGCCAGGCATCCGGGTTCGTGGACTTGTCGTCGACAAGGCCCGACTGCTTGAGCTGCTTCGCGACGATCGGGAAGTCGCGCGGCGGGATCGACAGGTAGAACGCGTGATTGCCCATCGTCCCGCGTTCGACGTCGAGCTTCTCGATCGTCTCGCGCAGGCGGCGGAAGGCGTCGTCGTCGCCGAACTCACCGGAGACGAAGCGGATGCCTTGGAGCAGCTGCCGCCACGTCTCCTCGCGGAACGGCGTGCGTGCGTACTGGCTCACCGAGTCGTGCACGACCTGCGCGAAGTCCTGGTCCTCCCAGTCGCGCCGGGCGAAGCCGACGAGGGCGAACCCGGGCGGCAGGAGGCCGCGGTTGGCGAGGTCGTACACGGCGGGCATGAGCTTCTTGCGGGACAGGTCGCCCGTCACGCCGAAGATCACGAGGGCACTCGGCCCGGCGATCCGATTCAGGCGACGGTCTTCACTGTCACGCAGCGGGTTGTTCCCGCGCGAGATCTCCACGGTCATGGAATGGTGCTCCTACTGGGCGGCTTCGAACAGCGCCAGGACGTCGGACTGCGGGTCGGTGAGCGTCAGCGTCACGACCGGGCGTCCGTGGGCGGTGAGGACGGCCGCGTCACCGGCGGCCTGCGCCGCGATGAGCTGGCCGAAGGTGAACGGGCGGCCGGGGATCTCGAGGTCGACCTCATCCGATCCGATGATCTGGAGGAAGACGCCCTCGGCGGGTCCACCCTTGTGGTACTGGCCCGTCGAGTGGAGGAACCGCGGGCCCCAGCCGAACGTCGTCGGGCGTCCGCTGTCGGCGGCGATGAGCTCTCGGAGGCCAGCGAGCTGCGGCAGCTCCACGCGGTCGACGTAGGCCTGGATGGCGACGTAGCCGGTGTCACCGAGGCGGCCGCGCAGCGCCGCCAGCACGCCCTCGAGGGTCTTCGTCTCGATGAGGGCGTCATCGGAGGCGCGCACCTCGACCGACCCCGCGCGGAACGCGGGCTCGCCGATCACCGGGCGTGAGTCGAGCAGTTCCCGGGTCGCCTGCTTGGCGGATTCGACGTCGGGCTGATCGAACGGGTTGATCCCGAGGAGGCGGCCCGCGATCGCCGTCGCATACTCCCACACCACGAACTGCGCGCCGAGCGATCCGCTGATGAGGATCTCACCGGGGTGCTGCTCGATCAGTCGGAAGTGCACGGCGTCGTCGACGAGGCGCACGAGCTGCATGTCGGCGGGGGTCCGCTCGACGTCCGCCTCGGGCGAGAGCGGCTCCAGGACGACCGGCAGGATACCGCTGCCCTCCTTGCCGGTCGACTCCGCGACGAGCTGCTCGATCCAGTCGGGAAGCCCGACGATGTGGGTGCCGTCGCTGATGAGGCCGAGCTTGTCACGGCGCACACCGTCCGCCGTGCCCGCGATGGCCGCGGCGAGGACCAGCGCGGGGTTCCGCGGGTCGTCGATGGCGACCTCGAGCAGCGTGGCATCCGCCTCGTCGAGGATCTCGGTGATCGGGACCCCGGCGAGGCCCGTCGGCACGAGGCCGAACGCGGTCAGTGCGGAGTAGCGTCCGCCGACGTTCGGGTCGGCGTTGAAGACACGGTATCCGGCAGCACGCGCGGATTCGTCGAGGGGCGAGCCCGGGTCCGTGACGACGACGATGCGCTCGGCGGGGTCGATCCCGAGATCGCGCCACGCGGCCTCGAAGGCGCGCCGCGCGGAGTCGGTCTCCACCGTGGATCCCGACTTCGACGACACGACGAGAACGGTCTCGTCGAGGCCTCCCGCGGTCGTCCCCTCGTCGTCGATGATCTCCCCGCCGTCGATCGCGGCCAGGACCTGGCCGGGCGCGGTCGAGTCGAGGATGACGAGAGGAACCCCCGCAGTCGCGGCGATCACTTCCGGCGCGAGTGACGAACCGCCCATGCCGGCGAGGACGACCCGCGTGATGCCGCGCGCGACGAGATCCGCGCGCAGCGCCTCGATCTCGCGGACGAGCGGCCGCGACACCGAGACGGCGTCGACCCAGCCGAGACGTCGTGAGGCCTCGGCGGCTGCCGCCGGGCCCCACAGATCCGCGTCGCCGGCGGTGATCCCGCTGGCGACGAGGTCGTCCACGAGCCGCGGGAGCGTCGCGTCGACGACGTCCTCGGCGCGGCCCGAGACGTGGATCTCGAAGCTCACCGGGCGATCTCCGGAGCGTCCGCGAGCGCCGTCGCGACGGTCTGCTTGAGGTCCTGCCACGATGCGATGAACTTCGCGACGCCTTCGTCTTCGAGGAGCTGCGTCACGTCGGCGATGTCGACGCCGAGCTCGGCGAGCTGCGCGAACACGAGGCGTGCGTCCTCGTAGCCGCCCGTGATGGTGTCACCCGTGATCACGCCGTGGTCGAAGGTCGCCTCGAGGGTCTTCTCGGGCATCGTGTTGACGGTGCCCGGGGCGACGAGCTCCGTGACGTACAGCGTGTCCGGCAGCGCCGGGTCCTTGACGCCCGTCGACGCCCACAGCGGACGCTGGACGTTCGCGCCGGCCGCGACGAGCTCCTGCGCGCGCGGGGCCGCGAACGTCTTCTCGAACAGCTCGTAGGCGAGGCGGGCGTTCGCGACGCCGGCCTTCGACTTCAGAGCCTCGGCCTGCTCGCTCTCGTAGGCCGAGAGACGCTTGTCGACCTCGGTGTCCACGCGGGAGACGAAGAACGACGCGACGGAGTGGATCGTCGAGAGGTCGATGCCGTCGGCCTTCGCGCGCTCGAGGCCGGCGAGGTAGGCGTCGATGACCTCCGCGTAGCGCTCGAGGGAGAAGATCAGCGTCACGTTGACGGAGATGCCCGCGCCGATCACCTCGGTGATCGCGGGGAGGCCGGCCTTGGTCGCCGGGATCTTGATGAGGGCGTTGGGGCGGTCGACGCTCGCCCACAGCTTCTTCGCCTCGGCGACGGTCGCCTCGGTGTCGTGCGCGAGGTCGGGGGAGACCTCGATCGAGACGCGGCCGTCGACGCCGCCCGTGGCGTCGAAGACGCCGCGGAAGATGTCGGCGGCGTCACGGACGTCGTCGGTCGTGAGCGAGAAGATCGCGTCGTCGACATCGGCACCGCGCCGCGCGAGCACGGCGATGCGGCCGCTGTACGAGTCGTCGCTCGCGCCGCCGATCGCGGCCTGGAAGATCGACGGGTTGGTCGTCACGCCCGTGACGTTGCGGGTCTCGATCAGCTCGGCGAGGTTGCCGGAGTTGATGCGTGCGCGGGACAGGTCGTCGAGCCAGATGCTGACGCCCGCGGCGGCGAGGTCCTGGGTGGGGGTGCTCATGCGTTCTCCTTGACGGTTGCGCGGGCCGCGTCGACGACCGCGTCGGCGGTGATGCCGAACTTCTCGAACAGGGTCTTGTAGTCGGCGGAAGCGCCGAAGTGGTCGATGCCGACGGTGCGGCCACGGTCGCCGACGAGTCCGCGCCACAGTGGCGTCGACCCGGCCTCGACCGAGACGCGCGCCGTGACCGATGCCGGGAGGACCGACTCACGGTACTCGGCGCTCTGCTCGGCGAACCACTCGAGCGACGGGGCCGAGACGACACGCGCCTGGATGCCCTCGGCGGCGAGCGTCTCGCGCGCCGCGACGGCGAGCTGAACCTCGGAGCCGGTGGCGATGAGGATCACGTCGGGCGTGCCGCCCTCGGCGTCGATGAGCACATACGCGCCCTTCGCGACACCGTCGGTCGTGGCGAAGCCGTCCTCGCCGCGCGGGAACACGGGGATGTTCTGGCGCGTGAGCGCGATCCCGACGGGGCCGCCCGAGGTGCGCCGCACGATCTCGAGCCAGGCGGCCGACGTCTCGTTGGCATCCGCGGGCCGGACGACCGTGAAGTTCGGGATCAGGCGCAGCGTCGACAGCTGCTCGATCGGCTGGTGGGTGGGTCCGTCCTCACCGAGCGCGACGGAGTCGTGCGTCCACACGAACACCGACGGGATGTCCATGAGCGCCGCGAGGCGCACCGGCGGGCGCATGTAGTCGCTGAAGATCAGGAACGTGCCGCCGAACGGGCGGGTCGGGCCGTGGAGCTTGATGCCGTTGACGATGGCGCCCATGGCGTGCTCGCGGATGCCGAAGTGCAGCACACGTCCGTACGGGTCGCCCGACCACTCGTGCGTCGACCACTCGGCCGGGATGAAGCTCTTGGCATCCTTGATCGTCGTGAGGTTCGACTCGGCGAGGTCCGCCGACCCGCCCCACAGCTCGGGGAGCTGCGCGGCGAGGGCGTTGATGACCTGCCCCGACGCGGCACGCGTCGAGACGTCCTTGCCGGACTCGAACGTCGGTGCGGAGAGGTCCTCGGGGAGGGCCCCCGCCTCGAGGCGGTCGAGGAGCGCCTTGCGCTCGGGGTTCGCGGCGGCCCACGCGTCGAAGTCCGCCTGCCATGCCGTGCGCGCCTGGGCGGCCCGCTCGGCGAGAGCGCGCGTGTGGGCGATCACGTCGTCCGCGACGACGAACGACTTCTCCGGGTCGAACCCGAGGACCCTCTTCGTCGCGGCGAGCTCGTCCGCGCCCAACGCGGAACCGTGGATCTTGCCCGTGTTCTGCTTGCCGGGGCTCGGCCAGCCGATGATCGTCTTCAGGATGATGAGAGACGGCTTCGAGGTCTCGCCCTTGGCCGCCTCGATCGCGGCGTAGAGTTCGGCGGCGTCCTCGACGTACTGACCGGTCTTCTTCCAGTCGACGGTCTGGACCTGCCAGCCGTAGGCCTCGTAGCGCTTCGCGACGTCTTCCGTGAACGCGACGTTCGTGTCGTCCTCGATCGAGATCTGGTTCGAGTCGTAGATCGCGATCAGGTTGCCGAGCTCCTGGTGGCCCGCGAGGCTGGATGCCTCGGACGTCACGCCCTCCTGCAGGTCGCCGTCACCCGCGATGACATACACGAAGTGGTCGAACGGGGACGTGCCCGCCGCGGCCTCCGGGTCGAACAGGCCGCGCTCGTAGCGGGCCGCGTACGCGAAGCCCACGGCGGAGGCGAGACCCTGGCCGAGCGGGCCCGTCGTGATCTCGACACCCTTGGTGTGGCCGTACTCGGGGTGGCCCGGCGTGAGGGATCCCCACGTGCGCAGCGCTTCGAGGTCGGACAGCTCGAGGCCGAACCCGCCGAGGTACAGCTGCACGTACTGCGTCAGCGACGAGTGCCCCGCCGAAAGGATGAAGCGGTCGCGGCCGAGCCAATCCGTGTCCGCCGGGTCGTGGCGCAGCACACGCTGGTACAGCAGATAGGCCGCCGGAGCCAGGCTCATCGCGGTGCCGGGGTGGCCGTTTCCGACCTTCTCCACGGCATCCGCTGCCAGCACGCGGGCGGTGTCCACCGCGCGCCGATCGATCTCATCCCATACCAGCTCAGACACTCGGTCGCCTTTCGAGAGTGAAGCGCTCGGGCCGCTCGCGTAGCCTCTCGAATGAGGCCGATCGGGGGGAGCGACGCGACGCGCGCGTATGTCTTCAGCATAGCGAAATCGCATGCCACGGGGGCCATGTGCGGCGGTGTGTGACAAATAGTGTTACCGCTCACAACAAATGGCCGGCCCGCGGCCTCTTCCGGCCATGTCGTAGACTTGTCGCGACTTTGCGGACAGCGGCGGGAGCGATGGACATCACGACGATGCAGGGGAGCGTAGAGACCACCTCCCGACCCGGTTTCTCGCGAACCCTGAAGGCGTACATCGCCCTGACGAAGCCGCGCGTGCTCGAACTCCTCCTCGTCACGACCGTCCCGGTCATGATCCTCGCGCACGGCGGTGTGCCGAACCTGTGGCTCGTGCTCGCGACCGTCATCGGCGGTGCCATGAGCGCGGGATCCGCGGCGGCGTTCAACATGTACCTCGACCGCGATATCGACGCGCACATGCATCGCACGGAGAAGCGCCCGATCGTGACCGGCGAGGTCTCGCCGCGGGCCGCGCTCGTGTTCGCGTGGGCGCTCGCGGTGGCATCCACCTTCTGGCTCTGCGTCACGACGAACTGGCTCGCCGCCGCGCTCAGCGTCGCCGCGATCTTCTTCTACGTCGTGATCTACACGATCATCCTGAAGCGTCGCACCGAGCAGAACATCGTGTGGGGCGGCATCGCCGGATGCTTCCCCGTCCTCATCGGATGGACCGCCGTCACGGGCTCGCTCGCCTGGACGCCGTTCATCCTGTTCCTCCTCGTGTTCCTGTGGACGCCGCCGCACTACTGGCCGCTCTCGATGAAGTACAAGGGCGACTATCAGGAGGCCGACATCCCGATGCTCGGCGCGACGCGCGACGGGCTGCAGGTCGGGCTCCAGGTCATCCTCTACGCGTGGGCGACGGTCGCCTCGTCGCTGCTGCTCATCCCGGTCGCGGGCATGGGTCTGGTCTACAGCGTGTCGGCGGTCGTGCTCGGCGGTTGGTTCATCGTGGAGTCGCACGTGCTGTACAACCGTGCCGTGCGCGGTGAGCAGATCCGACCGATGCGCGTCTTCCACGCCTCGATCACCTATCTCACGCTCCTGTTCGTCGCCATCGCGGTCGATCCGCTGCTGAACTTCTGACGCCGGGCCGTCGAGCCCCGGCCGCGACGAATCGGGGGCCCGTCGATCTCCGATGGAGACGACGGACCCCCGTTCAGTGCGACGGTTCCGCTCAGGCGCGAGGCGTCTCGGATTCGGTGACCGGTGCGGCCTCGACGATGTCGACGCTCTCCACGGTGTCGGCGGTCTTCGCGCTCTCTGCGGCTTCGACGACCGCGGGCTCCGCGGCGACGACGACATCCTCTTCCCACACAGGCGACTCGACGACGTCGGCCTGGGCCGGAGCGAGCGATGCGAGGGCGCCCACCGTGAGCGCGAGGGCGAACCCGATGAGGCCGATCCCCGTGAGGATCGCGCCGGCGACGGCCCAGATCTGACCCACGTAGACATCCGAGGTCGTCGCCGTGTTGCTCGTGAGCCCGGCATCCATCGACGCGAGCTTCGTGATCAGCAGATAGGCGCCGCCGGCGGTCGCGACGGCGGACCCGCCCACGAGCACCCAGAACGGGGTGCTGCGGTTGAGGCGGTGAGTGGACATTCGGACTCCTTCGATCGTGCCGGTGCGTGCGCAACGGCCCTTCGACTATCGGGGTGGCGCCCCGGAGGGAGCGATGATCTCCCTATGAGCCGGCTGTGGAACCGCCGTCGGTGGTGAGAACGGCCAGGGGAGCCTTCAGGTACAGGACGACCGCGGTCATCGCGGCCACGAGGCATACGGCGAGCACCATGTGGATGTTGACGAGTGCGATGGGCAGGCCGGTGCGGGCCTGCCACAGGCCGATGACGATCTGGACGAGTTCGACCGCGAGCAGGAGGCCCGTCCACAGCGGGAGGCGCAGGATCTTCGGCATCCGCAGCGATCCGACGAAGATGAGGACGCTCAGAGCGAAGAGGACGTAGGCGGGCCAGCTGTGCACGTGCTGCCAGAAGATCGGATCCAGCCCGTTTCGCGCGGCCTCGTCGTCGCCGGCGTGCGGGCCGGATCCGGTGAGGAGGATGCCGATGGACACCGTCACCACGAGGACCGCGCTCGTCACGTGCACGAGGATCGCGTATCGCGTCGGCACGCCCAGGCGCCGCGGGCCGGGCGCCGCGTAGACGCGCACGACGTAGGCGGCGCCGAGTGCGACGAGCGCGGCGGAGATGAAGAAGTGGATGCCGACGAGGCTCGGCGGCAGGTGGAGCCACACGATCACCCCGCCCACGACGGCCTGCAGGATGATCCCGATGCCGACCGCGAGGGTCAGGCGCGGGAGCTCCGGCCGCGTCTTCCACAGTCGCACGACGGACAGGAAGGCGAGGAGCGCGACCACGACGAGCACGCCCGTGAGCGTGCGGTTGCCGAACTCGATCAGGCCGTGGACGCCGAGGGGAGCGGTCGGTACGAGCGAGCCCTCCGTGCAGTACGGCCAGGTCTCGCAGCCCATGCCGGAGCCCGTCAGCCGCACGAGGCCTCCCGTGGCGACGATCACGATGTTGGTGATCAACACGAGCCAGGCGAGCACTCGCGTATAGCGCGTGATGCGGTCCGGCAGGAGGGTGCTCGCGATGGACGGGTGGGACGCCACGGAGGTGGGCGCGTCGGACATGGCTGTCGCCTCCTGAGGATGCGCCCGGCGGGCGCAGGCCGCGCCCGCGTCGGGCGTTGCCTGTAGGATTGGGGTGTGGGTCGGGTCGCTCCGCAAGGGCGATGGACCACTCACAGTCTAGGCGCGCGACGCGCGCGACGAACGAAGACGCAGACGGCCCAGAACAGCGGCATCCCACCCCTCGCCAACTCCCGAGGGGAGGGGGGTGCCGGAGCGGATGACACCGCGTGGGCGCGAAGGAGGCAAGGCCATGTCGGATGTGCTCATCGACCGACCGGAGCTGGATGGACTCGGTGTCTACGAGTTCGGCTGGCATGACCCGGACGCTGCGGGCGCCAGCGCGAAACGCGGCCTTTCCGAGGCGGTCGTGCGCGACATCTCCGCGCTGAAGGCCGAGCCCGAATGGATGCTGAAGACCCGTCTCAAGGGTCACCAGCTGTTCGGACGCAAGCCCATGCCCACGTGGGGCGCCGATCTGTCGGACATCGACTTCGACAACATCAAGTACTTCGTGCGCTCGACCGAGAAGCAGGCGCAGAGCTGGGAAGACCTCCCCGAAGACATCCGCAACACGTACGAGAAGCTCGGCATCCCCGAGGCGGAGCGCGCGCGCCTCGTCGCGGGCGTCGCGGCGCAGTACGAGTCCGAGGTCGTGTACCACCAGATCAACGAGGAGCTCGAGCGCCAGGGTGTCATCTTCATGGACACCGACACGGCGCTGCGCGAGCACCCGGAGTTCTTCGAGGAGTACTTCGGCACCGTGATCCCCGCCGGCGACAACAAGTTCGCCGCTCTCAACACCGCGGTGTGGTCGGGCGGATCGTTCGTGTACGTGCCGCCGGGGGTCCACGTCGAGATCCCGCTGCAGGCCTACTTCCGCATCAACACGGAGAACATGGGCCAGTTCGAGCGGACGCTCATCATCGCCGACGAGGGCTCGTACGTCCACTACATCGAGGGCTGCACGGCCCCGATCTACAAGTCCGACTCGCTGCACTCGGCCGTCGTCGAGATCATCGTGAAGAAGAACGCACGCGTGCGCTACACGACGATCCAGAACTGGTCGAACAACGTCTACAACCTCGTCACGAAGCGCGCCGTCGCCCACGAGGGCGCGACGATGGAGTGGATCGACGGGAACATCGGCTCGAAGGTCACGATGAAGTACCCGTCGATCTTCCTCATGGGCGAGCACGCGAAGGGCGAGACGCTGTCGGTCGCGTTCGCAGGACCGGGCCAGCATCAGGATGCCGGCGCGAAGATGATCCACATGGCGCCGTACACGCAGTCCTCGATCGTCTCGAAGTCGATCGCCCGCGGAGGAGGCCGAGCCGGGTACCGCGGCGAGGTGCGCGTCGACGAGAAGGCGCACCACTCCGCGAACACCGTGCGCTGCGATGCGCTGTTGGTGGACACGAAGTCGCGCTCCGACACGTATCCCGCCATCGACATCCGGGTCGACGACGTGCAGCTCGGCCACGAGGCCACGGTCTCGAAGGTCAGCGAGGAGCAGCTGTTCTACCTCATGAGCCGGGGGATGCCGGAGGACGAGGCGATGGCCATGATCGTCCGCGGCTTCATCGAGCCGATCGCGCGCGAGCTGCCCATGGAGTATGCCCTCGAACTGAACAAGCTCATCGAGATGGGCATGGAAGGATCCGTCGGCTGATGACGACAGCGACTCAGGCCCCCGCCTCGGCGGAGGGCCACATCGACCCTGCCGCCGCGTTCGTCCCCGTGCAGACGCGCTCGGAGCGACTCACGTCCTTCGACCCCGCCGATTTCGGCACCCCCACGGGCCGTGAGGTGAACTGGAAGCACACGCCGCTCACGAAGCTCGCTCCGCTGTTCGTGAACGAGCCCGCGCCGCACGGTGTCGTCGAGGTCGAGGTGAGCGCGCCGGCATCCGTCGAGCAGGCTCGTCTCGCGGTCGGCGTCGCACCCCGCGGCGAGGTCTTCCGCCCCGAGGACCTGCCGGCGGCGATCGCCTGGTCGCAGGAGGCCGACGCCCCGCTCATCCGGATCCCTGCGGAGACCGAGCTCACCGAGCCCGTCGTCGTCCGCCTCACCGGCACGGGCGGAGTCGCGCACGCGCACGTCGTCATCGAGGCGCAGCCGCACTCGCGCGCCACGGTCATCCTCCGCCACGAGGGCACCGTGCAGCAGGCGCAGAACGTCGAGATCGTCGTCCGCGACGGTGCCGCCCTGACCGTCGTGTCGGTGCAGCGCTGGGACGACGACGCCGTACATCTCGCGTCGCACCAGGCACGCGTCGACCGCGACGCGTCGCTGACGCACGTCGTCGTGAGCCTCGGCGGCGGCCTCGTGCGCGTGAACCCGTCGGTCGAACTCGCGGGCGCGGGCGCCGACGCGAAGCTGTACGGACTGTCGTTCGCCGACTCGGGTCAGCACCTGGAGAGCCAGGTGTACCTGCACCACAAGGGCCCGCACACCGTGGGCGACGTCCTCTACAAGGGGGCACTGCAGGGCGCCGGCGCGCACAGCGTGTGGATCGGCGACGTTCTCATCGGACCGGATGCCACGGGCACCGACTCGTACGAGGCGAACCGCAACCTGGTGCTCACCGAAGGGGCGCGCGCCGACTCGATCCCGAACCTCGAGATCGAGACCGGCGATATCCTCGGCGCCGGCCACGCGAGCGCCACGGGACGCTTCGACGACGAGCAGCTCTTCTATCTGCAGGCGCGTGGCATCGCGGAGGACGAGGCGCGACGCCTCGTCGTGCTCGGCTTCCTCGCCGAGATCATCCAGAAGATCGGTGTCGAGGACCTCCAGACGGAGCTCGTCGACGCGATCGAGGCGGAGCTCGCCCTCACCGAAGGACTTGCCACGGTCGCCGACGGCGAGGCATCCGCATGACCGCGCAGAAGGTGCTGAATCTCAGCGATCTGGAGCAGGACACCGCCGTGCGCGTGGAGGTCGACGGTGTGCCGATCGCCGTCGTGCTCGATTCGAACGGCGAGGTGCACGCCATCGGCGACACGTGCACGCACGGCGACGTCTCCCTCGCCGACGGCTTCGTCGAGGGCGAGACCCTCGAGTGCTGGGCGCACGGTTCGGCGTTCTCGCTGCGCACCGGCCGCCCCCTCAATCTTCCGGCGTACGAGCCGGTGCCCGTCTATGAGGTCACGATCGACGGGGACGACGTCCTCATCGACCCGACCGTGACCAAAGAAGTGAACTGAAGAAGGTACTGACATGGCTGTTCTCGAGATCCGCGACCTGCACGTCACCGTCGAGACCGACGAGGGCACGACGCCCATCCTCAACGGTGTGACCCTCACCGTCCGCACCGGCGAGACCCACGCGATCATGGGCCCCAACGGCTCCGGCAAATCGACGCTCGCGTACACGATCGCCGGGCACCCGAAGTACACCGTGACGTCGGGCTCCATCACGCTCGACGGCGAGGACGTCCTCGCGATGTCCGTCGACGAGCGGGCGCGCGCAGGTCTTTTCCTCGCGATGCAGTACCCGGTGGAGATCCCCGGGGTGACCGTGACGAACTTCCTCCGCACCGCGAAGACGGCCGTCGACGGCGAGGCGCCCGCCATCCGGGCGTGGACGAAGGACGTCAAGGAGGCCATGAAGAACCTCCGCATGGACCCCAAGTTCGCCGCGCGCAACGTCAACGAGGGCTTCTCGGGCGGCGAGAAGAAGCGACACGAGATCCTGCAGCTCGAACTGCTGAAGCCGAAGATCGCGGTGCTCGACGAGACCGACTCGGGCCTCGACGTCGACGCGCTGAAGATCGTGTCGGAGGGTGTCAACCGCGCCAAGGAGGCGACCGACCTCGGTGTGCTGCTCATCACGCACTACACGCGGATCCTGCGCTACATCACCCCCGACTTCGTGCACGTGCTCGTCAAGGGCCGCGTCGCGGAAGAGGGCGGTCCGGAGCTCGCGGAGCGCCTCGAGAACGAGGGCTACGACCGCTACCTCGACCCCGCCGCCCCGATCGAAGCCTAGGATCGACGCATGACCGCGACTCTCAGCCCTGAGAAGTACGACGACGTCACCGAGGCGCTCAAGGACGTCATGGATCCCGAACTCGGGATCAACGTCGTCGACCTCGGACTCATCTACGACCTCTCATGGGATGACGAGAACGATGCTCTCGTCATCCACATGACGCTCACGTCGGCGGGATGCCCCCTCACCGACGTCCTCGAAGAGCAGACCGCGCAGGCGCTCGATGAGGTCGTCGAGCGGTTCCGCATCAACTGGGTGTGGATGCCCCCGTGGGGCCCCGAGCGGATCACGGACGACGGGCGCGACATGATGCGCGCCCTCGGTTTCGCGATCTGACACGTTTCCGCTCGGTGCCGGTCGCGGTCGATAGGCTCGTCGAGTGAGCACCGCGCCCGTCGAAGCCCTGCAGACCCTGCCGATCGAGACGCTGCGGCGTCGCTCGAGCACGAAATGGCGAACCTACCCCGAGGACGTCATCCCGATGTTCGTCGCGGAGACGGATTTCCCGCTGGCTCCGCGGATCACCGAGGTGCTGGCCGAGGCCGTCGCGATCGGCGACACGGGCTACACGCCGCCGGACCCCGGCATCCGCACGGCCTTCGCGGCGTTCGCGGAACGCCGGTTCGGGTGGGCGATCGATCGCGACCGCATCCGCACGACCGCCGACGTCATGATGGGCGTCGTCGAACTGCTCAGGGCGACGACGTCTCCGGGCGACCGCGTCGTGACGACACCGCCCGTCTACCCGCCCTTCGTGCTGTGCATCGAAGAGGCGGGATGCCTCGTCGAGCCCGTGCCGCTTCGCGACACCGGCGCCGCGTGGGAACTCGACCTCGACGGCATCGACGCGGCCCTCGCGGGCGGTGCGCGGGTCGTGCTGTTGTGCAACCCGCACAACCCGACCGGGTCGGTGCACAGTGCGGAGTCGCTGCGCGCACTCGCCGATATCGCGGAGCGTCACGGTGCGACGGTGATCAGCGACGAGATCCATGCTCCGCTCGTGCACGACGGGGTGGCGTTCACGCCGTTCCTCGCGGCGTCCGAGGCCGCCGCGCGTGTCGGGTACGCCGTGACGAGCGCATCGAAGGCCTACAACCTCGCGGGGCTCAAGTGCGCGCTCATCGTGACGGCGTCGGATGCCACGACCCAGATCGTCAAAGACCTCAACCCCGAGGTGGAGTGGCGGACGGGACTCTTCGGGGCGATGGCAGGTGTCGCGGCGTTCGATGAGGCATCGGATGCGTGGCTCGATGCGGAGCGAGCGGCCCTCGACCACAACCGCGCGCTCCTCGGGGACCTGCTCGCAGAGCACCTCCCGCTCGCGGTGTACCGCGCGCCCGACGCGGGCTACCTCGCCTGGATCGACGTGTCCGCCTATGGGTGGGGAGACGACCCGGCGGTGCTTCTGCGCACCGCCGCCAAGGTCGCCCTCCACCACGGCCCGCAGTTCGGCCCGCAGGGCATCGGGTTCGTGCGCCTGAACTTCGGCTGTTCGCCCGACCTGCTCACCGAAGCGGTGACGCGGATCGGGGCCGTCGCGCGCGCCGGCTCCTAGACCTCGGCGCGACCGAGGCGCCAGTAGCCCATGAACGCGACGGCGCGGCGGTCGACGCCGTGGGAGGCGACCAGGTGGCGGCGGAGAGTCTTGATCGCGCCTGCTTCGCCGGCCAGCCACGCGTAGAGGGGGGCGCTCTTCAGGGCTGCGCCGCCCTTCGCCGTGCGGGGGACCTCCCAGAGGATGTCGCGATCGATGTCGATCTCCTCGACCTCGGCGCCGCGCCCCGCGGGGACCAACGTCGCGGCCGACGCCTCCACGGCCGCGACGAGGTGCTCGTGGCGGGTGCCGCCGCCGGCGACGCCCCGCCCGGCGACGTGGTACGAGAACCCCGGGTGGACCGGGAGGTAGGCAGCATCGGCGGCATCCGGCACCTCCAGCACGACGACGCCGCGCGCCTCGCGGGGGAGCTGTTCCAGGATGACGGCGATCGCGGGCGCCGCGGTTTCATCACCGGCGAGGAGGATGTCGGCGGTCTGCGCCGGCGGCACGAAGTCGATGCCGTAGCTGACGCCCTCGTGCGCGGTCGTCGGCGCGAAGATCAGGACCTCGTCGCCGACCTGGGCGCGCGCGATCCAGGCGGAGGCGGGGCCGAGGACGTCGTGCGAGACCATGTCGATGTCGACCTCGCGCGCCGCCGGGCGGACGTAACGGGTCGTGTAGGTCCGGAACGGTGGGCGGGATGCCTCGTCCATCTGCCGCCACTGGGTCCACCAATCCTCGCCCGTGGGCATGGCGTCGATCGGGGTGGCTTCCGTCGGGAAGACCACCTTGATGCGCTGGTCGAGGCCCGGGTCGCCGTAGTCGGCGAGATCGTCGCCGCCGAAGGTGAAGCGCCGGAAGCTCGGGGTGAGGTCGGTGATCGCGGTCACGCGGGCGCGGAAGAAGCGGCTGTGCGGGCGGGCGGAGGTCATCGGTGGGCTCCTGGGCGGCTCTCGGTGACGGACGGATCGGGTAGGACGCGGTGACGGCCGCGGGGGAGGACGAGGGGCGTCCCCGAGACGGGGTCGTCGATCACCTGGCAATCGAGGTCGAACACCTCGCCGATGAGTTCGGCGGTGACCACCTCGCGCGGCGCGCCGGCGGCGATGATCCGTCCGTCCTTCAGCGCGACGAGATGGTCCGCGTAGCGTGCGGCGAGGTTGATGTCGTGCAGCACCATCACGACGGTCGTGCCGCGGTCGCGGTTGAGATCGTGGAGGAGGTCGAGGATCTCGACCTGGTGTGCCACATCGAGGAACGTCGTCGGCTCGTCGAGCAGAAGGATGTCCGTCTCCTGAGCGAGCGCCATCGCGATCCACACCCGCTGGCGCTGGCCTCCGGAGAGTTCGTCGACGCTCCGATCGGCGAGGTCGGTCGTGCCGGTCGCGGCGAGGGCCGCGGCGACGACCTGGTAGTCGTTGGCGCTCCACCGCGACAGCAGCCGCTGGTGCGGGTGGCGACCCCGCCCGACGAGGTCGGCGACGGCGATCCCCTCGGGAGCCACGGGACTCTGGGGAAGGAGACCGAGGAGTCTCGCAACCTCTTTGGTGGGACGCGCGCGGATATCGGCGCCGTCGAGAACCACGCGCCCGTCGTGCGGAGTCAGCAGGCGTGCGAGCGCGCGCAGCAGCGTCGACTTGCCGCAGCCGTTGGCGCCGACGATGGCCGTGACGCGCCCTGCGGGTATCTCGAGTCCGAGGGTGTCGATCACGGTGCGGTCGCCGTACGCGAGGGTGAGATCCTCGGTCGCGAGCGTGTGGGTGTCGGTCATAGCGCGCCTCCCGCGCGGTTCGTGCGGATCAGCAGGTAGATGAGGTACGGCGCGCCGAGCACGCCGGTGACGACGCCGACGGGGTAGCGGCCGTCGAAGGCGAACTGCCCGGCGAGGTCGGCGAGCAGGACGAGCAGAGCCCCGACGAGTCCCGACGGCAGCAGCAGCCCGGCGCCGGGGCCGACGAGCCGCGCGGCGATGGGTCCTGCCATGAATGCCACGAAGGCGATGGGTCCTGCGGCGGCGGTCGCGAACGCGAGGAGAGCGACCGCGCCCACGATGAGGATCAGTCGCACCGCGCCGACGCGAACACCGAGCGCTGCGGCCGTGTCGTCGCCGAGGCGGAGTGCGTCGAGGCTCCGTCCCTGCAGGAGCATCGTCGGCACGAGCACGGCCGCGGCGACCGCGAGGGGCAGGACGGCCTCCCACGTCGCTCCGTTGAGCGATCCGCTGATCCACCGCATCGCCGCCTGGAGGTCCCACGCCGCGGCTTGCGAGAGGACGTAGGTCACGACGGCGTTGAGCATGGCGGCGACACCGATCCCGATGAGGATCAGGCGCGTTCCGGCGAACCCGCCCCGGTGGGAGAGCAGGTAGATCGCGAGGGCCGTGGCGAGGGCGCCGACGAGAGCGAGCGCCGAGACGGCGCCGCCGGAGAGGGAGAGGAACACGATCCCGAACACGGCGGCTGCGCTCGCGCCCGACGAGATGCCGATGATGTCGGGGGATGCCAAGGGGTTCCGCAGGAGCGACTGGAACGTCACGCCCGCCATTCCGAAGGCGAGCCCGGCGAGGACGCCCATGGTCGCGCGGGGCAGGCGCAGGCGGCCGACCGTGAACGAGGCGCCCGGCACCTGTTCCCCGAAGACGACGCGGACGACGTCTCCGAGGGAGTAGAACGTGTTGCCCACCAGGAGGGTCGTCGTGTAGACGGCGACGACCGCGATCAGCAGTACGGCGACGACCCAGACGCGTCGCCGTGCGCGCCGCCGCCGCCCGGCGATGACGGCGTCAACGGAGCTCTCGTCGGCGGACGACGGGTACGCGTGCGCCCCGTGGAGGACGGTCGCGGCGTTCACAGTTCCCGCACCTTCTGACGGCGCACGATCCAGATGAATACGGGCGCACCGACGAGCGCCGTCACGACGCCCACCTGGATCTCGGCGGGGCGGGCGACGAGTCGGCCGAGCACGTCGGCGGCGACGAGCAGCACGGCCCCACCGAGCGCCGCTCCCGGCAGAAGCCAGCGGTGATCGGTGCCGACGAGCAGTCGGACGAGATGCGGGATGACGAGGCCGACGAACCCGATGGGTCCGGCGATCGCGGTGGCCGCACCGCACAGCACCACGGCGCCGAGGGCGGAGACGAGGCGCGTGCGGTTGACGCGCTCGCCGAGACTCGTCGCGACGTCGTCGCCCAGCGCGAGCGAGTTCATCCCCCGCGCGCACACGACGGTGATCACCGCGCCCACGAGCAGGATGGGGGCGGCGACGCCGATGCGGTCCCACGTCGCCCCGCCGACGCCGCCGATCTGCCAGAACCGGAAGCTCTCCATGACATCGACGCGCGGCAGCAGGATCGCACTCACGAGCGAGGTCATCGCAGCGGTCGTCGCGGCGCCCGCGAGCGCGAGCTTGAGCGGGGTGGCGCCCCCGGCACCGAGCGAGCCGACGGCGTACACGAACACCGACGCGATCGCCGCGCCGACGATCGCGATCGCCATCGTCGCGTAGGCGCCGGAGAGGGAGAAGAACGTGAGCCCGACCACGACGGCGAGCGCGGCGCCGCCCGAGACGCCGAAGATCCCGGGATCGGCGAGCGGGTTCCGCGTCACGGCCTGCATGGATGTGCCCGCGAGGGCGAGGCTTGCGCCGACGAGGAGGGCGAGGACCGTGCGTGGCATCCGCGCGGCGACCGCGGCCGAGGAGATCGTCGAGGTGTCGCCCGTGACGCCCGCGACGATGTCGGCGAAGGACACGTCGCGGACGCCGAATGCGACGGATGCCACGCACAGCACCACGAGGAGGGCGATAGCCGCCCCGAACCACGCCAGACGCACGACCGTCGGGCGTCGCAGCGAGGCGATGTCCGACGGTCGTGCGTCGAGCGTGGCGTTGGTCACGCCTGGGGCTCGAGGGCCGAGGCGAGCAGGGCGAAGTAGCGGTCTATGCCCCACGGGATCGACAGGGGGGAGGGGTTCGCCGACGCGGCCAGGGGAGTGCTGTTCTCCAGGATCGCGACGCGTCCCTCCTTGATCGCCGGGATCTTGGCCAGCAGCGGGTCGGCCTGCAGGGTCGCGACGGTCGAGCCGTCCTTCTCGCCGTAGGTCACGAACAGGTCCACATCGGCGAACCGGTCCGCCTGTTCCGCGCTGACGCTGACGTAGAACTTGTCGGGGTTCGCCGCGCTCTCCTCCTGGACGATCGTGGGGATCGGCATCCCGATGCTCTTGAGGAAGCCCGGGCGGGTGTCGGCGGTCGTGTAGAAGCCGATCTGGCTGAGGTCGGCCTGGTCGATGTACGAGAACAGAAGGCGCGAGTCGGCCAGGCGCGGGTGGGCGTCGAGGGCCGTCGTGACCTGGGTGTGAAGATCCTCGATGAGCTTCCGGCCGCTCGCGGCGAGGCCGATCGCTTCGGAGTTCATCGTGATCATGTCGTCGAGCGAGGTGCCCCACGCGACGTCCGGGTAGGCGACCACGGGCGCGATCGCGGACAGGGTGTCGTAGTCCTCCTGCGTGATGCCGGAGTACGACGCCAGGATCACATCCGGCTTCGTGTCGGCGACCTTCTCGAAGGGGATGCCGTCGGTCTCGTCGAACAGGACCGGGGTGTCCGCGCCGAGTTCCGTCAGCTTGTCCTCGACCCACGGGAGCACGCCGTCGCCGTCGTCGTCGCCCCACGTCGCCTTGCTCATGCCGACGGGGACGACGCCGAGTGCGAGGGGAACCTCGTGGTTCGCCCATGCGACGGTCGCGATGCGCTCGGGCTTCTTCGTGATCGTGGTGTCTCCATAGACGTGGTGGATCGTCACCGGGAAGGTGCCGTCAGCGAGTTCGGCGCCCGCCGAAGGGCCGGCGTCGGCAGACGTTCCGGACGGCGAGGCGGCGCCGGCGCAGCCGCTGAGGGCGAGAGCGGCGACGACGGCAAGAGCGGCGGCGAGGCGAGGTCGGTGCACGACGAGATCCTTCGATCGAGAAGTTAGGACAGGCTTACATTACTTCGATGAAGGTCGCCGATGCCAACTCCGCTGCAGGCCGGCTGAAGGTCGTCGCCGCATATGCAGCGGCCCCGCGCACCCAGACGGGCGGCGGGGCCGAAGGCAGAGACAGCGTGGCTGATCAGGCCTTCTTCGCGGCATCGATCGCGCGGACCGCTGCCCAGGTTCCCGGGATGAGCAGTGCGGCGAGGGCCGCCTTCACGAGGCCGCCGACGACGAACGGCCACAGGCCGAATGCCAGAATCTCGGAGAGGCCGAAGGTCCCGCCGCCGACGACGTTGAGGATGAAAGCCATGTAGGGGATGCCGAAGGCGAACGGGATCGCGCTCGCGGCGACGAACCCGACGAACGCGAGCACCGGACGGCGATCCCACGCGCGCTCGGCGAACCATCCCGCGACGAAGGCCGCGACGACGAATCCGATGATGAAGCCGAAACTCGGCTTCAGGACCGTCGCGATGCCGCCGGTGAACCCGGCGAACACGGGAAGGCCTACGAGGCCGGCGAACAGATAGGTCGCGAGCGATGCTGCGCCTCGTCGGGCGCCGAGGGCGGCCCCGACGACGACGACGCCGAGGGTCTGGCCTGTGATCGGCACGGGCCACAGCGGCACCTCGACCTGCGCGAGCGCTGCGACGGCGGCGGCGCCTGCGACGACCAGGCCCGCATCGAGCGCGAACGCGCGGGCACGCGCGGAGGGGTGGGCGATGAGGTCTGCGAGCACGGGGCGCCGGGGCGAAACAGCGAGAGACATGCGGACTCCTTGGGGGTGTGAAGGCTTCGAGGTGCCGGCGCGTGGCCGGTTGCGATTCAGCCTAGGGGTGGTCGACGCCGTCTTTATGGACGCCGTCCACGAAAGAACGCGCACATCGCTGTGCGCGGTGCACAGTGGTCGGTGGTCACAGCTTCGTGCGTGGTGCGTGGTGCGTTGTGCGTTGTGCGTTGTGCGTTGTGCGTGGAGGGCTGTGGGCTGTGGGTGGTGATCTGCGCTCATTGCGCGTTGCGGCGGACTCTCCCTGCTCCCTGCTCCCTGCTCCCTGCTCCCTGCTCCCTGCTGCGGTACGCCGCGTAGAATGCGGTCTTCCGGTGGCCCGTCGCGAGCGGCGGGTGCGGGAAGTGCCGCCCCTCATGCAGTGCTCGGCGGGGCGGTCGTCTCGCTTGCGCTCTGTTCCATGCGGAGCGCGACGCAGGGGCAGGACTGCTAAAACGGCGGCGGCGGCTCCGCGTCCGAGACCGAGCTGGGGGCGGGGGTGAAGGCCACCCGCGGCATCACCCGATCGGGGTAGCTACGACCCGTCGGTGACGTCCATGTGATTGTGCCGTCGTCGGCCTTCGCATACGCCCACCGGGTGCCGTGCTTGAGGACGTGATGTCGGCGACAGAGCGTTGTCAGATTGTCTGACGCGGTCGCTCCGCCGAGGGCGGCGTCGTCGATATGGTCCACATCGCACCGTCGCGGCGGCAACATGCACCCGGGGAACCGGCAGCGCTCGTCGATCGCCCGGAGGTATCTGCGCAGGTCGGAACTCGGGCGGTACCGGTCCACCGCCAGCACCGCGCCCGTCACGGGGTGGGTCAGGACGCGATCCCATCCGGGTGCCGCACCCACGAGGTGGAGTGCGGTCGCGACGTCGACCGGCTGAACGCCGTCGAGCATCGCCGGCTCGAAGCGGCTGCGGGGCACGCCGGGCGCGCCGAAGTCACGGAATCCGCCGGAAGCGCGGGCCCCGCCGGGCCCACGGGCCCCGCCGGACCCAAAGACCTCGCCGGGATCGCCGGACCCCAAGACCCCGCCGGGCTCGCCGGCCCCAGGGGCTCCGCTGGACGCCTCGGGCGCCTCGCACGCGCCGCCCAGAGTGAGCACCGGCACCGTCACGCTCACTGTCGCCGTGATCGCCCCGAGCAGCTCAGCGGGGCCATGCGCCACAGGCATCCCGGTCAGAGCGACATCGCACAGCAGATCGGCGCGCAGCTGGTCGAGCGTCCGCTCCTCGTCCGTCGCGGCGGCGGACACCGCGCGCGCCTGCTGCGTGAGGCGGTCGAGAATGCCGTGCGCGAGCGTTGCGGGAAGCAGCGCGGAAAGCTCGCTCATGCCGTCGTCGAGGTCTGCCGCCCGAACACACCGACCCTCGGCTGCATCGCGGTGCCGCTCGTCGAGCCCGCGCGGGAGCACGCGCTCCGCGGCGACGCGCGCGAACGGCCGGAGACGTCCCGGGGTATCCCTGGCGGCGACCGCGAGGACTGCCTCTTCGTATCGCGATCGCAGCATGGCATCGTCGATGTGCGCACCGGTCTCGACGATGACCCGTGCGTGCGCTCGGGAGATGAGCCCTTGCGCGAGTGCGTCGTGTGTGGCGGCGAACTGCTCTGCCAGGACGCTCGCCTCCCCGAGGCGCCGCTGGATCGTCCGGTCGGAGACCCGCAGCGCCGCGGCGAGCTCGGCAGCCACCTCGCGCACGGGGAGATCACCGTCGCCACGGGTCGCATCGACGTGCGCGAGCGCGAGCGCATTCGCCGCGTACAGAATCTGCTCCTCGATGGCCTCAAGTGAGGCCATCGCACGACGCGTCTCTACGATCGAGGCGGTCAGTGCGTCGAGCATCGCGGCATCCGTCGCCGTAAGCGACGGGGGCGGTGCCGGAGGCGCGGTATCGAACATAGATTCGATTATGCCGGGGGCCTCCGACATCGGCCGCGCGGTCCGACGATGGTCCCGATAAGGGGCCGGTAGACTGGAGGTTCGGCATCCGTCCCGCCCCGCGATCACGCGCGGCCGAGGCATCCGCCGCAGACCCTCCCCTCCGAAGAACGGACATCCGCTGTGCTCGCCGTGCACGACCTCGAGATCCGCGTGGGAGCGCGCACCCTGATGTCGGACGTCTCATTCCGCGTGTCCGACGGCGACAAGATCGGACTCGTCGGGCGCAACGGCGCCGGCAAGACGACGCTCACGAAGGTCCTCGCGGGAGACCTCATCCCCGCCGACGGCCGGGTCGACAGCTCCGGCGAGCTCGGCTACCTGCCGCAGGATCCGCGGTCCGGCGACCCTGAGATGCTCGCGCGCACCCGCATCCTCGACGCTCGCGGCCTCGGCACGCTCGCGCTGCAGATGCACGAGGCGTCGTTGCAGATGGGGGATGCCGACGAGAAGGTCGCCCAGAAGGCGATGCGCCGCTACGGCAACCTGACGGAGCGCTTCGAGGGGCTCGGCGGCTATGCGGCGGAGGCGGAGGCGGCATCCATCGCCCACAACCTCTCCCTGCCGGACCGGATCCTCGACCAGCCGCTGAAGACGCTCTCCGGCGGTCAGCGCCGCCGCATCGAGCTCGCGCGCATCCTCTTCTCCGACGCGCAGACGATGATCCTCGACGAGCCCACCAACCACCTCGACGCCGACAGCGTCGTCTGGCTGCGCGAGTTCCTGAAGAACTACAAGGGCGGGCTCATCGTCATCAGTCACGACGTCGAACTCGTCGGCGAGACCGTCAACCGCGTCTTCTACCTGGATGCCATGCGCCAGGTCATCGACATCTACAACATGAACTGGAAGAACTACCTGCGCCAGCGGGTGGCCGACGAGGAGCGCCGCAAGAAAGAGCGCGCCAACATCGAGAAGAAGGCCACCGCACTGCAGCTGCAGGCGGCGCGGTTCGGCGCCAAGGCATCCAAGGCCGCGGCCGCGCACCAGATGGTCGCGCGCGCCGAGAAGATGCTGTCGGGCCTCGAAGAGGTCCGTCAGGAGGACCGCGTCGCGAAGCTGCGGTTCCCCAAGCCCGCACCGTGCGGCAAGACGCCGCTCATGGCGAAGAACCTCTCGAAGTCGTACGGGTCGCTCGAGATCTTCACCGACGTCGACCTCGCGATCGACCGCGGCTCGAAGGTCGTCGTGCTCGGGCTCAACGGTGCCGGCAAGACGACGCTGCTGCGGATCCTCGCGGGCGTCGACAAGCCCGACACCGGCATCTTGGAACCCGGGCACGGCCTCAAGATCGGCTACTACGCGCAGGAGCACGAGAACCTCGACGTGAACCGGTCGGTGCTCGAGAACATGATGTCGGCTGCCCCCGACATCACGGCCACAGAGGCGCGCAAGGTGCTCGGGTCGTTCCTGTTCACGGGTGACGACGTGCTGAAGCCGGCCGGGGTGCTCTCGGGTGGGGAGAAGACACGGCTGTCCCTCGCGACTCTCGTCGTGTCATCCGCCAACATGCTGCTGCTCGATGAGCCGACCAACAACCTCGACCCCGCCAGCCGCGAGGAGATCCTCGGCGCGCTCGCGCACTACGAGGGCGCCGTCGTGCTCGTCTCGCACGACTCGGGAGCTGTCCAAGCGCTGAACCCCGAGCGCGTGCTGATCCTGCCCGACGGTGTCGAGGACATCTGGGGCCGCGACTACGTCGACCTGATCGAGCTCGCCTGATCTGCGGGTGCGTCCGGTGGCCGCGGGCCGTCGCGCATCACCGAGGCAGGAGATCTCACCGAGGCAGGACGAGTGAGCGCTCACATCTCCTGTGTCGGTGATTTCTCCTGTGTGGGGGATGTCTGAGATGTCCGGGTTTGATGCGCGGGCGCGGACGCGAAGGGGTTGCTGCGTGGGCGCAGATGCCGGTGGGTGCGTTCCCGACGTGATCGATCTCGGCTGAGGCATCCGCTCGCCTCCGGCGTCTCACCAAGGCAGGAAATCTCACCGAGGCAGGACGCGTGAGCGCTCACACCTCCTGTGTCGGTGAGTTCTCCTGTGTCGGTGATTACTCCTGTGTCCGGGATGCCAGGGACGTTCGGAATGTCCGCGATGCCGAGTGACTGGGCGAACCCGGAGGTGGCCTCAGCGCTGGGAGTCGAGGAGGGCGTCCTCTTCGGCCATGTCGCGGTCGGGGGTCCGCGCGGGGCGGCGTCCGCGTGGCGCGCGCGCTGCAGGGGATGCCCCGGGGTCGCGCGACCCACCGCCGGACCCACCCGAACCGCCCGAGCCGTCGTCCGAACCCGCAGAACCATCCGACCCAGCGGCGGCATCCGCGGCATCCTCCCGACGGTGGCGCAACTCCGTGCGGATCATGTACCAGATGAACACGAAGCCCATCACGGCGAAGAGTATCCACTGGATCGCGTAGGAGAGATGCGGGCCCGGGTCCTCCGAGGGGGATTCGAGCGCCGTCGGTCGGGTCGGGGGAGCGGGATCCTCGGATGCCATGAGGCCGTACGCCCCGGTGATCATCGCGTCGTGCCCCGTCGTCGCTGCGATGAGCGGCAGGTTGATCGTCGGAATCTGGCCGGAGGGCGCCGACTGGGTCTCGTTGCGCAGCGGCTCACCGGGGAGGAGCCGGGCGATCACGGTCACCGCTCCCGCAGGCGGCGCGGGCACCTCGTCGGGGTCGGGCTGGTGCTGACCCGGCGGCACCCAGCCGCGATCGATGACGAGGATGCGCCCGTCATCGGTCTGGAACGGCACGAGCACCTCGAAGGCGGCTGTACCGCCGTGCGCACGGTTGCGTACGAGCAGAGTGTCGTCCGCGAGATACCGGCCCTCGAGGCGCACGGGCTGCCACTGACGACCCGGGTCGAACGACCCGTCGGCGGCGATGGCATCCGCCAGCGCGACAGGTGCGGCGTCGTAGTTCGCGGCGACGAGCGCCAGCTGGCGCTCTCGTTCCTCGTTGCGGCTGAACTGCCAGTGCGAGAGGAAGGCGCACGCGATCGCGAACGCGACGGCGAACGCGATGTATCCGGACCAGCGCAACGCGGTGCGGTTCATGAGGGAATCTCCGAGACGGGCAGGGGTGCGACTTCGACGGGGAAGTCCCGCGCCGCGAGGTAGTCGCGGAGATAGTCGACGTGGGCGTCGCACGCGGCCCAGATCTTGCGGCGGTCGGCCGCGTGGATGCGGGGGTTGCGCCAGATCACCTGCCACCGCGCGTCCTCGCGGCATCCGGCCCGGGAGCAGATCGCGTCGCTCACGGGGCATCCTCCGCGTCCGGTGGCGGTGGAGTGGTGTTCGACTCGCTGATGCGGATGACTCCCGTCGCGCCGGGCTCGACGGGAGCAGTGGATGCCGTGATCGCGCGCGCCGGCGGCACGGCGCGTTCGGCCGGTGCCGACGTGACGTTCGCGAACACCACGGCGATGTACGGCAGGAAGATCGCCGCCGCAGCGAACAGCACCGTCCACCAGCCGTACGGCTGCACGACCACCATCAGGACGAAACAGACGACCCGCACCGCCATCATCGAGAAGTACAGCGTCATGCGGTGGTTCGCGTCGTCGCGCGGAGCGCGCGGAAGCGAGGTCGCAGACTGGGCGGGACGGTTCTTCACGGTCGTCCCAGCCTACGCCGCCGCCCCGTCCACGGGTCAGCGGGATGCCGCCGAGCGGCCCACCGCTCAGTAGTATCTGCGCCAGCTCGTGCCCCAGAGGAGGGCCCCCAGCAGGAGGAACAGCACGGCGATGCCGACGCACACCCAGCCGATGATGACACCGGCGAGCGCGAACCCGCGGCCGCCTTCGCCCGTACGCCTGATCTGACCGAGCGAGACGTGGCCGAGCACGATCCCCACGATGAGCCCGAGTGCGAGGACCCCGGTCCAGGAGAGGACGAGTCCGCCCAGGGACGAGGCGAACGAGGCGATCGCGAGCCCGTTGGTCTTGCGCGCCGGGACGTAGCCGTACGGGGCGGGCGTCGCGCCGTATGCAGTGGTGGGCGGGGCGGCATACGCATTGCCCGGAGCCGCGCCGTAGGCATTCGCCGGGGCGGCGCCATAGACGTTCGCCGCACCGTAGGCGTTCGGCGGGGGAGGACCGTACGGGCTCGAGGGCGTCGCTCCGTACGCGCCGGGCTGCGGCGTGCCGTAGGGGCTCGATGACGCGGACGGGGCGCCGTAGGGGCTCGCGGGAGCGGCGTACGGCGAGCCGGGGTAGGTCGGCGGCTCGTACGCGGGCGCCGCGGCCGGCGGTGTGTACGGCGCGCCGTAGCCCGCCGCGGGCGGCTCGGGCGGCTCGGGCGGCACGATCGGGGCCGCCGGCGCGATCGGCTCGGCGCCGGGGATCGGTTCGGAGGTCGCTCCAGGTACGGAGGCCGTCTGGTCGTTCTGGGGGCCTGCGGGGTCGGTCACGGGGGGCTCCTCTCGCCTCCGGTCAGCCTACCCGCCTGAGCGCCCGGCGCTAGGCTGGTGCGGTCCTCGAACGATCGGAGAAACATGTCCTCGGACCGCGTCGTCCTCGTCACCGGTGGAAACCGCGGCATCGGCCGCGCGATCGCGGAGCGCTTCGTCGCGGCCGGGTACAAGACCGCCGTCACGGCGCGGTCGGGTGAAGGCCCCGAGGGGACGCTCACGGTGCGCGCCGACGTGACGGATGCCGCGTCGCTCGACGCCGCCTTCATCGAAGTCGAACAGCAGCTCGGTCCCGTCGAGATCGTCGTCGCGAACGCCGGCATCACGAAGGACACGCTCCTGCTTCGTATGACCGAGGACGACTTCGACTCGGTCGTCGCGACGAACCTCGGCGGCACGTTCCGCGTCGTCAAGCGGGCGTCGAAGGGTATGCTGCGCGCCAAGTGGGGCCGCGTCATCCTCATCTCCAGCGTCGTCGGGCTGTACGGCTCGGCCGGACAGATCAACTACTCGTCATCGAAGGCCGCTCTCGTCGGCTTCGCCCGCTCGCTCACGCGCGAGCTGGGTGGTCGGGGTATCACCGCCAACGTCGTCGCGCCGGGCTTCATCGAGACCGACATGACCGCCGAACTCCCGGAGGAGACGCAGGCCGACTACAAGCGGAGCATCCCGGCGGGGCGCTTCGCGACCGCCGACGAGGTCGCGGGCGTCGTGACGTGGCTCGCCTCCGACGACGCCGCATACATCTCAGGCGCCGTCATCCCGGTCGACGGCGGCCTCGGCATGGGCCACTGACCGCCGCGACGAACGAGGCATCCCGCAGCAGAGCCCGATGCCTGACGCGCTGATGGGCTGACAGACCGAAACTCAGGGCAGGAGCGGGATGAGCTCGCGAAGGTCCACCGGACCGACGACGAGATTCGCCTGAGCGCGCACGGCGGGCTTCGCGTTGAACGCGACGCCGAGGCCTGCAGCCGCCATCATGAGCAGATCGTTCGCGCCGTCGCCGACGGCGATCGTCCGGCGCGCCGGGATGCCGAGGCCGAGCGCCCACTCCCGCAGGGCTGCCGCTTTTCCCGCGGCATCCACGATCGCGCCGTCGACCTCGCCCGAGAGCTCCTCGTCCGCGACGGCGAGGCGGTTGGCGCGCCACCGGTCGACGCCGAGCGAGGGCGCCACGGTGTCGAGGATCTCGTGGAAACCGCCCGACACGACCGCCGCGACGCCGCCACGTGCGTGGATCTGCGTGATCAGCTCCGCCGCACCCGGTGTCGGCTCCACGCGTGCGAGCACCCGGGCGAATGCCGCGGTGCGGACGCCCTTCAGTGCTGCGACGCGCGTGCGGAGGCTCGTCGCGAAGTCGACTTCGCCACGCATCGCCGCCTCGGTGGCGGCGGCGACCTCGGCGCCGCGCCCCGCCTCGTCGGCGATGAGTTCGATCGCCTCATTGCGCAGGAGGGTCGAATCGGCATCGAACACGACGAGGAAGCGGGCGTCAGGCACCCGTCCAACCTACCGGGCGTCGTCCGGCGCCTCCGACGTCGTGTCAGCGGGGAACGCGCGCGTTCTTCCCGACGACCGTGATGCCGCTCTCGGTGACCGTGAACCCCCGCGAGAGGTCGAGTTCGCGGTCGACGCCGACTGTCGCGCCCGGCTCGAGCACGACGTTCTTGTCGAGGATCGCGCGATGCACGCGGGCTCCCGCTCCGACATCGACATGGTCGAACAGCACCGAGTCCGTGATCGTCGATCCACCCGCCGACAGGGTCCAGGGGCCCACGACCGAGCGCTCGAGATGCGTTCCCGAGAGCACCGAGCCGAGCGACACGATCGAGTCGATCGCGTTCCCCATGCGCCCCACGCTGTCGCGGACGAACTTCGCCGGCGGGGAGTTGACCGCCTGCGAATGGATCGGCCAGCTCATGTTGTACAGGTTGAAGATCGGCAGCGTCGAGATCAGGTCCATGTGCGCGTCGAAGAACGAGTCGATCGTCCCCACGTCGCGCCAGTAGTCGCGATCGCGATCGGTCGACCCGGGCACGTCGTTGCGCTTGAAGTCGTAGACCGCCGCCTCACCGCGGTTGACGAAGTAGGGGATGATGTCCCCACCCATGTCGTGGTTCGACGTCGACAGCTCGCCGTCGGCTTCGACGGCGGCGATGAGGGCATCCGCGTCGAAGATGTAGTTGCCCATCGAGGCGAGCACCTCACCGGGGCTGTCGGGCAGTCCGGTCGGGTTCTGCGGCTTCTCGAGGAACTCGCGGATCGTGACGTTGTCGGCCGGGTCGAGATCGATGACGCCGAACTGGTTCGCGAGCGAGATCGGCTGGCGGATGCCGGCCACGGTGGCCTTCGCGCCGGACGCGATGTGCGCGTCGAGCATCTGCTCGAAGTCCATCCGGTACACGTGGTCCGCCCCGATCACCATGACGATGTCGGGCTTCTCGTCCTGAATGAGGTTCAGCGACTGCAGGATCGCGTCGGCCGAGCCCGAGAACCAGCGCTTGCCGAGGCGCTGTTGCGCGGGCACGGATGCCACGTACGAGCTGAGCAACGCCGACATGCGCCACGTCTGCGAGATATGGCGGTCGAGACTGTGCGATTTGTACTGCGTCAGCACGACGATCTGGCGAAGGCCGGAGTTGATGAGATTCGAGATCGCGAAATCGATCAGGCGGTATTGACCTCCGAAGGGCACGGCGGGTTTCGCGCGGTCCACCGTCAGAGGCATGAGGCGCTTTCCCTCGCCCCCGGCGAGGATGATTCCGAAGACCTTCGGCGCTGCAGGCATAGCACCACACTATTCCCCCCGCGCGCGGATGTACTACCGTTCGAAACATGCGCGTCGACATCGTCACGAAGGAGTACCCCCCGGAGATCTATGGAGGCGCAGGCGTCCATGTGACGGAGCTCGTGAAGGCCCTCCGCGAGAGCATCGAGGTGCAGGTGCGCGCCTTCGGTCAGGGCCGTGACGAAGCGGACACGACGTCCTACGGTGTGCCGGCCGAACTGTCGAGCGCGAATGCCGCCGTGCAGACCCTCGGCGTCGATCTCGAGATCGTGGGTGACGTCGCGGGAGCCGATGTCGTGCACTCGCACACGTGGTACGCGAACTTCGCCGGGCATGTCGCCTCGCTCCTGCACGGCATCCCGCACGTCGTGACGGCCCACTCGCTCGAGCCCCTGCGCCCGTGGAAGGCCGAGCAGCTCGGCGGCGGCTACGCCGTGTCGAGCTACATCGAGAAGACCGCCTACGAGAACGCGGCGGCGGTCATCGCCGTGAGCGACGGCATGCGCCGCGACATCCTGCGCAGCTATCCGGGCCTCGACCCCGACAAGGTGCGGGTGATCTACAACGGGATCGATGTGGATGCCTGGCATCCGCGCACCGATCACGCCCTCCTCGAACGCTTCGGCATCGACCCGAACAAGCCGTCGGTCGTGTTCGTCGGTCGCATCACGCGCCAGAAGGGGCTGCCGTACTTCCTTCGGGCGGCGGCGCATCTGCCGCGCGACGTCCAGGTGATCCTGTGCGCGGGCGCCCCCGACACGCCACAGATCATGGCGGAGGTCGAAGGCCTCGTGCGTGACCTCCAGGCAACGCGTGACGGGGTCGTCTGGATCGACGAGTTCCTCCAGCGCGACGAGTTGTGCGCGATCCTGACCTCGGCGACGACGTTCGTCTGCCCGAGCGTGTACGAGCCGCTCGGCATCGTGAACCTCGAGGCGATGGCGTGCGGAGCCGCGGTCGTCGGAACGGCGACCGGTGGCATCCCCGAAGTCGTCGTCGACGGCGTGACGGGCCGCCTCGTCCCCATCGAGCAGGTGCAGGACGGCACGGGCAGCCCGATCGATCCGGACAAGTTCGTCGCGGACCTCGTCGCCGTGCTGACCGAGGTCGTCTCCGACCCTGAGCGGGCGCGCGAATACGGTGCGGCGGGGCGTGAGCGCGCCGCGACCGAGTTCAGCTGGGCGGCGATCGCGGATGCCACGGCGGCGCTCTACCGAGAGGTCGCGTCGCACGAGGCGTAGCGGGGGAAGGTCGATAGGCTGGACGCATGCCCCAGGTGCTCGAGTTCGTCGATGTCGTCGTCCGCCGCAACGCGAGGAACATCGTCGACCACGTGGACTGGCGCGTCGATGACGACCAGCGCTGGGTGATCCTCGGCCCCAACGGTGCCGGCAAGACGACGATCCTGCAGCTGGCGGCGACGCTCCTGCATCCGACGTCGGGAACCGTGCAAGTGCTGGGGGAGACCCTCGGGCGTTCTGATGTGTTCGAGCTGCGGCCCCGCATCGGATTCGCGTCGTCGGCGATGGCACGCCGCGTGCCGCCCGAGGAGACGGTGCTCGACGTCGTCCTGACCGCCGCATACTCGGTGCTCGGGCGCTGGAACGAGCAGTACGAGTCGATCGACGAGCGCCGTGCGCGCCGCGTGCTGGCGGAGTGGAAGCTCGAGCACCTCGCCGAGCGCACCTTCGGCACGCTCTCCGACGGGGAGCAGAAGCGGGTGCAGATCGCCCGCGCGGTGATGACCGACCCCGAGCTGCTGCTCCTCGACGAGCCGACGGCGAGTCTCGACCTCGGGGCCCGCGAGGAGCTCCTCGGCCTGCTGGGAGGATACGCGCAGGCTCCGACGACCCCGGCGATGGTGATGGTGACGCACCATGTCGAGGAGATCCCGGTGGGATTCACCCACGTCCTGCTGCTGCGTGACGGCGGTGTCGTCGCGGCAGGAGCGATCTCCGAGACACTCACGGCCGAGAACCTGTCGACGACATTCGGGATGCCCATCGCGTTGAGCGAGGCCGACGGCCGCTTCGCAGCTCGCGCGTTCTGATCCCCGGTCCGCACAGCCGGCCGCGGGCTGGTAACATAGTCCTTTGGTGCTCTCCGCACCGCAGACTTCCCTCGCCCTGGCAAAATCCAGGGCACCACGTAAGGAACCCCATGAAGACTGACATCCACCCCGAGTACCAGGCGGTCGTGTTCCGCGACCTCGGCTCCGGCGAGACCTTCCTGACCCGTTCGACGGTCACGAGCGACAAGACGATCGAGCTCGACGGCGTCGAGTACCCCGTCATCGACGTCGAGATCTCGTCGGCGTCGCACCCGTTCTACACGGGCAAGCAGCGCATCATGGACTCGGCCGGTCGCGTCGAGAAGTTCAACCAGCGCTTCAAGAACTTCGGCTCGAAGTAACCTTCGCGCCCCAAGAGCCCCGCTTCGGCGGGGCTCTTGTCGTTTCCGCGGCGGTTGGTGTCCCCCCGGTCGTTGACCGAGCGAAGCGAGTGGAAACGTCGGTGGGCGCCGGGGGCGTTTCGACTCGTCGCTGCGCGGCTCGCTCAACGACCGGGGAATGCCTGCCCCTGGTCGTTGACCGAGCGAAGCGAGTGGAAACGTCTGTGGCCCTGGCGCACGTTTCGACTCGCCGCTGCGCGCCTCGCTCAACGGCCGGAGATGCGGAACCCTCCGGTCGTTGACCGAGCGGAGCGAGTGGAAACGTCTGCGGCCCTGGGAGCGCGTTTCGACTCGCCGCTGCGCGGCTCGCCCAACGGCCGGAGATGCGGAACCCTCCGGTCGTTGACCGAGCGGAGCGAGTGGAAACGTCTGCGGCCCTGGGGGCACGTTTCGACTCGCCGCTGCGCGGCTCGCCCAACGCCCGGGGATGCGGAACCATCCGGTCGTTGACCGAGCGGAGCGAGTGGAAACGTCCCCGAGCACGGCTCCGTTTCGACTTGCCGCTGCGCGCCTCGCTCAACGCCCGGAGAGTGTCTGCCCCTGGTCGTTGACCGAGCGGAGCGAGTGGAAACGTCTGCGGCCCTGGGGGCACGTTTCGACTCGCCGCTGCGCGCCTCGCTCAACGACCGGAGATGCGGAACCCTCCGGTCGTTGACCGAGCGCAGCGAGTGGAAACGTCCCCGAGCACCGCTCCGTTTCGACTCGCCGCTACGCGGCTCGCTCAACGACCGGGGGTGGTGCGCGGCTCGCTCAACGACCGGAGTATGCCTGCCTCCGGTCGTTGACCGAGCGCAGCGAGTGGAAACGTCTGCGGCCCCTGGGGGCACGTTTCGACTCGCCGCTGCGCGCCTCGCTCAACGCCCGGAGATGCGGAACCCTCCGGTCGTTGACCGAGCGAAGCGAGTGGAAACGTTGGTGGCACTGGGGGCGTTTCGACTCGCCGCTGCGCGGCTCGCTCAACGACCGGGGGTGGTGCGCGGCTCGCTCAACGACCGGGTGGTGCGCGGCTCGTTCAGCGACCGGGGCGGGGCGAGCGGGGCGTCAGCGGATGGGCCAGCTGCCGTCGAGGCGGTCGGCGGGGTCGATGCGGCCGATGCGGATGAAGTACTCCGTCAGGCTGTCGGCCTGCGCACGCGCCCAGCCGATCTGGGCGGTGTGAAGCTCCTCGACAGGACCGTCGAGCTCGTAGCGCCGCGCGAGCGCCTGCGCGACCCGTCCGGCGGCGATCGCATCGGCCTCCGCATCGTGCGCGCCCTCCAGCCGCACGGCGTAGTGCGCCGCGACGACCTCGAGCGTGCGCTTGCCCTTGCGGTACCGATCGTGCGCCTTGTCGAGGACGAGCGGATCGACGACCGGCGACGGATCGACGATCGGCGCCACCCCGTGACGGACGGCCTCGTGCTTGAGCAGCGAGAAGTCGAACGGCGCGTTGTAGGCAACGACGGGGATGCCCGCTGCGAACAGCTCCTGCAGCGCCGTCACGATCTCGCCGACGACCTCGCGCGCCGGCGCGCCGTGCTGGCGGGCATGTTCGGTCGTGATGCCGTGCACGGCCGTCGCACCCTCCGGGATGTCGACACCCGGATCGGCGAGCCACGACCGGGCGCGGATCACGGTGCCGTCAGCGCCCAAGAGCCCGACATGCGCGCTCACGATCCGATCGCCCGCCACATCGACACCCGTCGTCTCGAGGTCGAACACGCCCACGGCATCCGCCCACGACGCCTGTGCGGGGCGTGCCGCCGGCACGTCATCGTCGTCCCAGAGGGGGAGCAGGCCGTCATCCATGCCTTCGACGGTATGCGCACCCTCCGACACGGACGCGACGCCACGCGGGCGCGGAGCACGCGGGCGTCGCTCGTAGAATCGACGGGTGCCTGTGACCTCGCCCTATGCCGAGCGCCTGTCGGCCGTGCCCGTCGAGCGGCGAGAGGTCACACTTTCCGGCGGAACGACCGCGTACTGGGTGTACGGGGATGCCGCGGCGCCGCAGACGCTCCTCATGGTGCACGGCTACCGCGGCGACCACCACGGGCTCGAGCCCGTCGTCGCGTACCTCGAGGGCATCCGGGTCATCTCACCGGACCTGCCCGGATTCGGGGAGACGCCGCCCCTGCACGGCCCCGACGGCACGGTCGCGGAGCACACGCTCGAGGCGTACGCCGGGTGGCTCACGGAGTTCGCCGCCGCCGTCGCACCGGGCGCGCCCATCCTCGGCCACTCGTTCGGGTCGATCGTCGTCTCGGCAGCCGTGGCGGGCGGGCTCGACACCCCGCGCGTCATCCTCGTCAATCCGATCGGCGCACCCGCCCTGGAGGGGCCGCGCGGCATCCTCACGCGCCTCGCGGTCTTCTACTACTGGGCCGGCGCGAAGCTGCCGAAACGGCTCGGCGATGCGCTCCTGCGCAACCGGGCCATCGTGCGCGTCATGAGCGTGTCGATGGCGCAGACCCGCGACCCCGAGCTGCGCCGGTTCATCCACGACCAGCACGACACCTACTTCTCCCTCTTCGACGACCGCGACGTGCTGCACGAGGGCTTCGTGACGTCGGTGTCGAACGACGTGCGCCGGTTCGCGCCCGACATCGCCCAGCCGACGCTCCTCCTCGCCGCCGAGAAGGACGACATCACCCCCATCGAAGCGGAACGCCACCTGCGGACGCTGTTCCCGGATGCCGAACTCGTCGAGATCCCCGCGGTCGGGCACCTCATCCACTACGAGACGCCGCAGCGCGCGGCATCCGAGATCATGCGGTTTCTTCGGCCTTCCGCCGACGGTACGCGATGACGTTCATGCGGTTACCGCAGTTTCCGGTGTCGCAGTAGCGCTTCGAGCCGTTCTTCGAGAAGTCGACGTAGACGGCGTCGCAGTCGTCGGCGGCGCACACGCGCACGCGGTCCCACTGATCGGCGCGGATGACGTCGACGAACGCCATCGCCGACTCGACGAGCATCCGCACCGACAGCGGCGCATCGGGCTCTGTCGCGTGGATGTGCCAGTCGAACTCGTCGTGCCGGACGAGTTGGGGGAGCGCCCTGCCGTCGCGGAGCATCGCGTTCACGAGCGGCACCGCCTCGTCGCGGCCGACGCGCCAGAGCTCGCGCAGACGGGGGCGATTGGCGCGCACGGCGGCGAGTTCGTCGTCGTCGCGGTGGAACGTGCCGGTGTAGGAGAACTCGTCCAGGTAGGCGTCGAAGTCGGCCTGGGTGCTCAGACGATCCTCGGCATCCACCCCGACCGTGGGGAGAGTGTTGACGAGCGCGGCCGCGGCGCGAAGTGACATCTCCGTGTCATGGATGAAGACCACGTTGACTCCTGACGTATGCGGGCGCTACTGTCACCAGTGTAAACACTCGACACTCATGACAGGACCGCCGGTGACGCACACCGCTCCGCTCGAGATCCTCGCCCCGACCGCGCCCCCCGCCGCCTCGCGAAGTCGTCGGGCCACCGCTCGCACGAGCGGCATCGTCATGGCCGTCGCATCGGCCCTGGCGTTCTCGTCGTCCGGCCCGCTCGTCAAACCCCTGCTCGAAGCCGGCTGGTCGCTGTCGGCCGCGCTCATCGTGCGTATGGGGCTCGCGGGGCTCATCCTCTCGCCCGCCCTCGTCGTCGCCGTCCGTCGCGAGCGCACGTTCCTGCGCCGCCACTGGCTCTCCCTCCTCGCCTTCGGGCTCATCCCCGTGGCGGGGTGCCAGCTCCTGTTCTTCTCGGCGATGCAGCGGATGCCTGTCGCCGTGGCCCTCCTCATCCAGTACCTCGCGCCGGTCCTCCTCGTCGCATTCGTGTGGCTGCGCACGCGTCGCGCCCCGTCGCGCCTCGTGATTCTCGGCTCGATCGTCGCCGTAGTCGGTCTCGTCCTCGTCGTCGACATCTCGGGAGCGCGGTTCGACCTGATCGGCACCCTCCTCGCGCTCGGCGCCGCCGTCACGGTCTGCGTGTACTTCGTCATGAGCGAGCGCACCGGGGACGACCTGCCGCCGCTCGCCCTCGCCTCCGGCGGCCTCCTCGTCGGCGCGATGACGATGAGTGTCGTCGCCGCGGTCGGCGCGATCCCGTTCGCCGCGCCACCGGTGTCCGTCGTGTTCCGGGGTGTGGAGGTGCCCGGCATCCTCGCGATCCTCTGGGTCGGCGCGATCGGCACGACGCTCGGCTACGCCCTCGGCGTCATGGCCGTGCCGCGCGTCGGCTCGCGCCTCGCCTCGTTCATCGGCCTCAGCGAAGTGCTGTTCGCGCTCGGCTTCGCCTGGCTCCTCCTCGGTGAGACGCCAGCACCGATCCAGTTCGTCGGGGGAGCGGTGCTGCTCGCGGGGGTCGTGCTCGTGCGACTGGATGCCGGGGAGAACGACCGGGCGATCGCCGAGGCGGTCACGGTTCCCGTCGAGCCTCTTCCAGGATCGGCTTCACCCGATAGCCGATGACCTCGCCCATCACGAGCGAGGTCTCGGTGCGCTCGACGCCGTCGATCGCGAGGATGCGTGCATCGACGTCGAAGAGGTGCTGCGTGTCGCGCGCCGCGACGCGCACGAGGAGGTCGACCGGACCGCTCATGCCGTGCGCCTGGATCACCTCGGGGATCGCCGCGATCTCGCGCGTGATGCGGGCGATCTCGGCCTGATGCACGGTGACGCTCACCATCGCCTCGATCGGCAGTCCGAGCGCGGCGGGCGACATCGCCCGCTCGAAGGAGTGGAACACTCCGGAGCGCTCGAGTCTCAGCATGCGGGCCTGGACGGTGTTGCGCGACAGCCCGAGGCGCTCGGCGAGTGCGACGACGGTCGCCCGGTGATCGTCGGCGAGGGCGTTCAGCAACTCGAGGTCGACGCGGTCGAGGGATCCCATAGTGCACAACCGTAGCAGGCCATGATCGACCCTTCTGAGCAACATGCTCAAGAAGGAGTCGAATGCTTGAGCGAGGTGCGATGCCGACGTACCCTCGGGGCAGTCGGCGACGAGGCCGACGACCGGACGCGTCCCGTCCACAAGACTCCGGACGCACCCCGAAGGGATGACGATGATGCACACCCTGACCACCCCCGCGACGCCGCTCACGGCGACCGACGACATCGCACAGCTACTGACAGAAGACGGCGCGCGCGTCAGCGACCCCCGGCTGGATCACTGGGCGGAGGGCATCGACGTCGACACCCTCCGCGGGCTCTACCGCGACATGGCGATCACACGCCGCGTGGATGCCGAGGGCGTCGCCCTGCAGCGTCAGGGTCACCTGGGCCTGTGGGCGCCCGCGCAGGGCCAGGAGGCGATCCAGGTCGCGAGCGCGCGCGCCGCCCGAAGCGACGACTTCCTCTTCCCGTCCTACCGCGAGGTCGGCGTCCTCGTTGCGCGCGGCGGGCGCGCCGAAGACTTCGTCATGGCGTGGCGGGGCGAGTTCCACAGCACCTACGACCCGCGCGAACTCCACCTCGCGACGCCCCAGATCATCATCGGCGCGCAGTCACTGCACGCGGTCGGGTACGGCATGGGCATCCAGCGCGACGGCGGAGACCAGGTCGCGGTCGCCTACTTCGGTGACGGCGCGACGAGCCAGGGCGACGTCAACGAGGCGATGGTGTTCGCCTCGTCGTTCCAGTCTCCCGTCGTGTTCGTCTGCTCGAACAACCAGTGGGCGATCTCCGAGCCGGTGACGGTGCAGTCCCGGTTCCCGATCGCGGGGCGGGCTCCCGGCTTCGGCATCCCGAGCATGCGTGTCGACGGGAACGACGCCATCGCGTGCACCGCGGCGATGCGCTGGGCGCTCGATCACGCGCGCGGCGGTCAGGGGCCGGTCTTCCTCGAGGCGGTCACCTACCGGATGGGCCCGCACACGACCTCCGACGACCCCACGCGCTATCGCGACAAGGACGAGGTCGAACGGTGGCGCCGCCGTGATCCGCTGCTGCGACTCGAAGCGCACCTGCGTGCGATCGGCGCCTTCGACGACGCGTTCGCCGCGGACGTGGAGACTGCCGGGGGAGCCCTCGCGGCGCAGATGCGCGAGGCCGTGCTGACGGTGACGACGCGACCCGCCATCGAGGTGCTCGACGATGTGTACGCCGAACCGCATTCCGGCATCCAGCGGCAGCGCGAGCGCTTCGCCGCCTACCTCGACGGCTTCGCGGACGAGGAGGCCTGAGATGGCGCAGCTCACGATGGGAAAGGCGCTGACGGCGGGGCTCCGGAGCGCCATGGCGCGCGATGACCGCGTGCTCGTGATGGGCGAGGACATCGGCAAGCTCGGCGGCGTCTTCCGCATCACCGACGGCCTGCAGGCGGAGTTCGGTGCGCAGCGCGTGCTCGACACGCCGCTCGCGGAGTCGGGGATCGTCGGGACCGCCGTCGGACTCGCCTATCGCGGCTTCCGGCCCGTCGTCGAGATCCAGTTCGACGGGTTCGTCTACCCGGCTTTCGATCAGATCGTCTGCCAGGTCGCGAAGCTCCACTACCGGACGCGCGGCCGCGTGAACATGCCGATCACGATCCGGATCCCGTGGGCGGGAGGAGTCGGCGCGGCCGAGCACCACTCCGAATCGCCGGAGGCGTACTTCGTGCACACGGCGGGGCTCCGCGTCGTGGCGGTATCGAATCCGCAGGATGCCTACACGATGCTGCAGCAGGCCATCGCGTGCGACGATCCGGTCATCTTCTTCGAGCCGAAGCGGCTCTACCACACCAAGGGTGAGGTCGACCTCGACGCTGATGTGTCGGACGCGCCGCCGATGGGGCTCGCGCGCGTCCTTCGCGAGGGGAGCGACGTCACCATCGTGACCTACGGCGCGCAAGTCGGAGTGGCGATGGATGCCGCGACCGCCGCCGAGGACGAAGGGATCTCGATCGAGGTGATCGACCTCCGCTCGCTCTCGCCGGTCGACTATCGGACCGTGTCGTCGTCGGTCCGAAAGACCGGGCGGATGGTCGTGACACACGAGGCGGGCGGTGAGGCGGGCGTCGGCGCCGAGATCATCGCGAGCGTCACCGAGCAGTGCTTCCACCACCTCGAAGCGGCTCCCGTACGGGTCATGGGACACGACATCCCCTATCCGCCCGCGAAGCTCGAGAAGCACCACATCCCCGACCTCGACCGCGTCCTCGATGCCGTCGACCGGGTGATGGACCGCCCGAACAGCCTCTCGGAGGTGGCGCTGTGATCTCCGAGTTCCGTCTGCCCGACCTCGGTGAAGGACTGCCCGAGGCGGAGATCGTCCAATGGCTCGTCGCCGAGGGCGACGAGGTGCGCCTCAACCAGCCGATCGCCGAGGTCGAGACCGCGAAGGCGATCGTGGAACTGCCCTCGCCGTTCGCCGGCGTCGTCCAGCGTCTGCACGCGGGCGCCGGAGACGTCGTCGAGGTCGGGAGCCCGCTCATCGAGATCGACGTACCGGGTGGTGCCGAGGAAGGCGACGGCGCGCAGGATGTCTCGTCCGCGGAACCGGACACCGTGGAACCCGCGTTCCCGGACGAACCGGAGCGCGCCGTGCCGAACCTCGTGGGCTACGGTGCGGCGCCCCGTGCAGCCGGGAGACCGCAGCGGCGAGCGCGCGGTGGACGCCCCGCGGCGGCGGAGACCGACACGGCCGTGCGCGAAGCGGCCCCGCACGACATCGTGGAGGAGGCGCCCCCCGCCGACGCGCGTCACGAGCGCCCGCGCTCCACGCCGCCCGTGCGGCTGCTCGCGAAACAGCTCGGCGTCGACCTGGCTCTCGTCGAGGCATCCGGCGTCACGGGCATCGTCCGACGCGAAGACGTCGAGCGGTTCGCCGCACGCGATACGGTCGGGCCTGCCGCAGAGGCGGAGACGCCGGCGGCACCGACGGATGCCCGCGAAACGCGCATCCCCATCCGCGGGGTCCGCAAGGCGACCGCGGCGGCGATGGTCCGCAGCGCCTTCACCGCACCGCACGTGACGTGCTTCCTCGATGTGGACGTCACGGAGACGACGCGGCTCGTCGGTTCGCTCCGGTCCGATCCGCGTCTTGCAGAGCATCGCATCGGCATCCTCGCCGTCGTCGCGAAGGCGGTGTGCCTCGCCCTGCGCGCGGAGCCGTCGCTGAACTCTCGGTGGGACGAGGAGGCGGGCGAGATCGTCCAGCACCACTACGTCCATCTCGGGATCGCCGCTGCCACGGAGCGCGGGCTCATCGTCCCGCACGTCGCGGATGCCGACGCGATGACCCTGCCCGAGCTCGCCGACGCCATCCGCGAGCTCACGCAGACCGTGCGCAGCGGCCGTGCGACCCCGGCATCCCTCACCGGCGGGACGTTCTCGCTCACGAACTTCGGGGTCTTCGGGGTGGATGCCGGGACCCCGATCCTCAACCCGCCCGAGGCCGGGATCCTCGGCCTCGGCGCCGTCCGGCGTCGGCCGTGGGAGCACGAGGGTGAGATCGCCCTCCGCGACGTCATGACGCTCAGCCTGTCGTTCGACCACCGGCTCGTGGACGGCGAACAGGGGTCGCGCTTCCTGGCCTCCGTCGGCGACGTGCTCCGCGAGCCCGGGCGGGCGATGCTGCTCCGCTGACGCCCGGTCAGTCCGCCGTGAGCGCGGCGTACGCCATGTCGGCGAGGATGTCGCTCACGACGGCCTCGTTCGGCACCGTGCGCATCGAGCGCACGGAGTGGGGCGTCGAGTTGATGAGACCGAACCCGGCGTGCGCACGGATGTGGAGGTCGGCGGTGGTGCGGCCCGGGTGCAGCCGGGCGAGGACGCCCACCCACAGTTCGATGTAGGCGCGCTGCAACCGACGCACCTCGGCCCGGTCGTCGTCGGTGAGGCGGGCGAGATCCCGGTCGTGCACGCGGATGACGTCGGAGCCGTGGATCGCGAACGCCACGTGGAAATCGATGAGGTCGCGCAGCTGGTCGCCCGCGGCCGCATCGGACTGGAGTACGCGCTGCCCGCCTGCGAGCAGTCGCTCGCTCGCGCGGAGCAGGATCGCGCCGAGGATCGCGCGCTTGCTGGAGAAGTGCCGGTAGACGGCAGGGCCGGTGATCCCGACGGCGGAGCCGAGGTCTTCCAGGCTCACCCCGTCGAAGCCCTGGGCCGCGAACAGGCGCGCGGCTTCGCGCAGCAGGGAGTCGTGGCGTTCGGCCTTCGCGCGGTCGCGCCCGGTCGCAGATGCGGCAGGGGAGTGCGTTGCCATTCCGGTTAATCCTCGCTAACCTGGGTGCATTCGGTTATGGAACACTAACCCAACCGCGTCGGCGCTCGCCCGCGCGGGCGGCAACCCGTGATCGGATCGTGACCGCGCGCGCATCGAAGGAGATGTCATGGCCGTGCTGGACCTGTCCGCCTACGGACTCACCGAGGAGCAGCGCGAACTGGCCGCCCTGGTGCGGGACTTCGCCGAGACCGTGGTCGCCCCACGGGCGTATGACGCCGACCGCACGAAGACCCTGCCACTCGATGTGGTCGCCGGCATGGGGGAGCTGGGCCTGTTCGGTCTGCCGTTCCCCGAAGAGGTCGGCGGGCAGGGCGGTGACTACGTCGCGCTGGGCCTTGCGATCGAGGCGCTCGCCCGCGTCGACCAGTCGATCGCCATCACGCTCGAGGCGGGGGTGAGCCTCGGCGCGATGCCCGTCCACCGCTTCGGCACCGACGCGCAGCGCGACGAACTGCTCCCGGACCTCCTCGCCGGGCGTGCTCTTGCCGGGTTCGGACTCACGGAACCCGAGGCGGGGTCGGATGCCGGCGGCACGCGCACGACGGCACGGCTCGAGGACGGGGAGTGGGTGATCGACGGGGCGAAGCAGTTCATCACGAACTCCGGCAGCGCGGTGACCCGGTTCGTGACCGTGACCGCCGTCACCGGAATGCGCGGCGACCGCAAGGAGATCTCGACGATCATCGTGCCGAGCGGCACGCCGGGGTTCACGGTGGGACCCGCGTACGACAAGGTCGGGTGGCATGCCTCCGACACCCACCCCCTGTCGTTCGAGGGTGTCCGCGTACCGGAGGGGAACCTCCTCGGCGAACGGGGCCGCGGCTTCGCGAACTTCCTCAGCATCCTCGACGAGGGGCGTGTCGCGATCGCGGCGCTGTCGACGGGTGCCGCGGAGGGATGCCTCGAGGCGGCCCTCGACTACGCCGGGTCGCGGGAGGTCTTCGGGAGCCCCCTCGGCTCGCGTCAGGCGATCCAGTTCATGCTCGCCCGGATGCAGCTGCGCGTCCACACTGCGCGGCTCGCATGGCTGCACGCCGCGCGTCTGCGCGACGCCGGGCGGCCGTTCGGTGCCGAGGCCGCGATCGCCAAGCTCACGGCATCCGACGCGGCGATGGACAACGCGCGGGATGCCACGCAGATCTTCGGCGGCAACGGGTTCATGAACGAATACCCCGTCGCGCGGCATTACCGGGACTCGAAGATCCTCGAGATCGGCGAGGGCACCACCGAAGTGCAGCTCCTCGTCATCGCCCGCGCTCTGGGCCTCCCCGCGGGCGCCTGACGCGGGTACCGTGACACCGTGACCGACATCGTGCAGCGCGGCCTCTATGTCGAGGAGTTCGAGGTGGGGGCGACCTATCACCACCGCCCGGGGCGGACGGCGACCGAGGCCGACAATGTGCTGTTCTCCTCGCTCACCATGAACACGCAGGCGCTGCACCTCGATGAGGCGTTCTCTGCCACGCAGCCCTTCGGGCGACGTCTCATCAACTCGATGTGGACGCTCGCCACGATGGTCGGCGCGTCGGTCTCGCAGCTCACGCAGGGAACGCTCGTCGCGCAGTTGGGGCTCTCGGACGTCTCGTTCCCGCATCCGCTGTTCGCGGGCGACACCCTGACGACGTCGACCGAGATCGTCGATGTGCGCCTGTCCGCGTCGCGCCCCGGGCAGGGCATCGTGACGATGCGGCATACGGGGCGCAATCAGGACGGCGCGGTCGTCGCCACAGCGACCCGGGTGGCCCTCATGTGGTGCGTCCCGAAGGGGGAGTGATGTTCACCCTGGGCCCCGCGCTCCTGTTCTGTCCGGCGGACCGACCGGAGCGGTTCGCGAAGGCCCTGAGCCGCGCCGACGCCGTGATCCTCGATCTTGAAGACGCCGTCGCCCCGGCCGCACGCGTGGCAGCGCGGGATGCGCTCGTCGATGCGGATCTCGACCCGGCGCGTGTCATCGTGCGGGTCAACGCGGTCGGCACGGCGGACCACGACGCGGACATAGCGACGCTGTCGCAGACCGATTACCGGCGGGTCATGCTGGCCAAGGCGGAGTCGGCGGACCAGATCGCGCTCCTCGACCCGCGGTTCGACGTCATCGCCCTGTGCGAGACCGCGCGGGGTGTCGTCGCTGCGGACGAGATCGCCGCGACCCCGTCGGTCACGGCGCTCATGTGGGGTGCGGAAGACCTCGTCGCCTCCCTCGGCGGGACCTCGAGTCGCACCGCGTCGGGGGGATACCGTGACGTCGCACGCCACGCGCGCTCGCGCGTGCTGCTGGCCGCGGGAGCCGCGGAGAAGGTCGCGATCGACGCCGTGCACCTCGACATCACCGATGTGCGGGGGCTTCGCCGCGAGGCGGAGGATGCCGTGGCGAGCGGCTTCGCGGCATCCGCCTGCATCCATCCCGACCAGGTGGAGGTCATCCGGGCCGCGTATCGCCCCGACGACGAGACGCTCGACTGGGCTCGGCGCGTCCTCGCGCACGCCACGTCGGAAGGCGGCGTGTTCCGCTTCGAGGGTCGCATGGTCGACGAGCCGGTCCTCCGGCATGCGCGCGCCGCGATCGCCCGCGCCGGCGCGCGCGGCTGAGGGCGTCAGCCGACGGGGACGGTCGGTTCGATCTGCACGGCGGCGTACTCGACGACGGCGAGGCGGTCGCGCTCCACGAGGAACGTGTGCGTCGACGCGTTCGCGATCCGCTCGCCGGGGAGGGGCAGCTGGCCCCCGCTCGCGTGGCGGATGAGCTGGGCGATGAGGCCGCCGTGCGCGACGGCGATCACGGGGACGTCGGCCGGTGCGTGACTCCGACGCGCGTCGCGGACGATGCGTCGCACGGCGCTGACGGCACGCGCGCGCAGATGCGCGTTCGTCTCGGCATCCGGCACGTTGTCGCGGTTGAACTCTCCGAAAGCTGCGCGATACTCCGTGTCGGTCATCCCCTCTGCGACGCCATAGGCGCGCTCCCGCAGCTGCGGGTAGAGCGCGGGCTCGGGGAGCCCGAGCGCCGCGCCGATGATCTGCGCCGTCTCGCGAGCACGGGAGAGATCGCTCGAGACGAGTGCGGGCGTCGTGCCGCGCAGGCGCTCGACGAGGACCGCGGCCGTCTCGCGGGCCTGCGCGCGTCCGACCTCGTTGAGGGGGATGTCCGCCGATCCCTGGATGCGCCGCGCGGCGTTCCAATCGGTCTCGCCATGGCGCACAAGCAGAAGGGTCGTCACCCAACGAGCCTAACCGCGCGATCGAGGCGCAAGCTCACCGCGCGGCGGGGAGGGCCGCGGCGAGCGCCTGCAGCACCTCGCTCGTGCCCGCATCGATCTTCACGGTCGCCCGCTGATCGCCGCGCGTCTCGCCGCGGTTGACGATGACGACGGGGAGCTTCCGGCGCCGTGCGCGTTCGAGGAGGCGGATGCCGGAGTTCACGACGAGCGAAGAGCCCGCGATCAGGAGCGCCGAGCTCGCGGCGACCAGCTGCTCGGCCTCCTGGAATTTCGTCACCGGGATGTACTCGCCGAAGAAGACGACGTCCGGCTTCAGCATCCCGCCGCATACGCTGCACTCCGGCACGACGAAGCCGTCGCTCGAGGCGGGCAGGACGTCGCCGTCGGGGCCGAGCTCGACGGCATCCGGCACCGTGATCCACGGGTTGTCGCGCTCGACGCGCACGGCGAGGTCGCGCCGGTCGAACACCTGGCCGCAGTGCATGCACAGCACGCGGCGCATCGTGCCGTGGAGCTCCACGACGCGGCGGCTCCCCGCGCGCACGTGCAGTCCGTCGACGTTCTGCGTGACGACGCCCGTCGCGAGGCCCTGCCGCTCGAGCTCGGCGAGCGCTTCGTGGCCGGCGTTGGGGTGGGATGCCGCGAATGAGCGCCACCCGAGGTGACTGCCCACCCAGTAGCGGCGCCGCGCCGCGTCGCTGCCGAGGAACTGCTGCGCCGTCATGGGCGTGCGGGTGGGTGCGCCCTTGCCGCGGTAGTCGGGGATGCCCGAATCGGTGGACACCCCGGCGCCCGTGAGCACGGCGATCCGGCGCCCCGCGAGCGCGTCGATCGCGCGGCCGACACCGGCGGCTGTCGTCGCATCGAGATCCAGCAGCGTCGTCATGGCCACCCCCTCACGCGCCGAGCCTACGCCCGTCGGTTTTCGGGGATGTTACGTGAGGGGGGTCGCACGTGCATGACACGATGGAACGGTGCCCGTACTGAGGATCGACGACCCGTCCGACGACCGACTGTCGGACTACCGCGACCTCACCGACGTCGCCCTGCGTCGCCGCACCGAGCCGGCCGAAGGTCTCTACATCGCCGAATCCGCCAAGGTCCTCGCCCGCGCCATCGCCGCAGGTCACACACCGCGGTCGGTGCTCGTGCAGGAGAAGTGGCTCCCCGATGCGGAAGCGCTCGCCGGCGATGCGCCGATCTATCTCGTCTCCGACGAGGTCGCCGAGCAGCTCACCGGGTACGCCGTGCATCGCGGAGCCCTCGCGGCGATGCACCGACCGGTCCTGCCGAGCGTCGCAGACGTCGTGGCGGGAGCGCGCACCGTGCTCGTCCTCGAAGACATCGTCGACCATACGAACGTCGGGGCCGCCTTCCGTGCCGCCGCGGGGCTCGGCGCGGACGCCGTGCTCGTAACGCCGCGCTGCGCCGATCCGCTGTACCGGCGAAGCGTCCGGGTCAGCATGGGGACCGTCTTCCAGGTGCCGTGGACGCGGATGCCCGAGGGTCTCGGGGGCCCCTGGGCGGCGAGTCGTGCCGTGCTGCAGGATGCCGGAGTGCATGTCGCCGCTCTCGCACTCGCCGACGGGGCCGTGCCGCTCGACGTGTTCGCCGAGCATCGGCCCCAACGGGTCGCGCTCGTTCTCGGGACGGAGGGCGACGGACTGTCGCGTCGGGCGCTGGAGGCGGCCGACACGATCGTCACGATCCCGATGGCGGGCGGCGTGGATTCGCTCAACGTGGCATCCGCCGCCGCGGTCGCGCTCTGGGCGTTGCGCTGATCAGGCCTCGTGACCGGGGCCGGCCGTCCGATCCTGCGCCGGCGCCTCGACGATGACGGGGAGGGCTTCCGGGCGCTTGGCGGTGACGTTGTCGCCCGACGACTGGTGACGCACGCGGCGCAGGACCCACGGGACGAGGTGCGTGCGCGCCCAGACGAGGTCGTTGGTGCGTGCCTCGCGCCAGGTGAGGTTCGGCAGCGGGTCGGGCTGCATCGGCTGAAGGTCGTTCGGGACGTTGAGCGTGCGCAGCACCATGCGGGCGACCTCGTGGTGGCCGAGGGCGTTGTAGTGCAGACGATCGTCGTCGAAGAAGCGCGGGTCCTGGACCTCTTTGAGTGCCCACTGGTCGGCGACGATCGCGTCGTATCGGTCGGCGATCGCGCGGATGTTCTCGTTGTAGATCGCGACGCGCCCGCGGATGCCGCGGAACACCGGCGTGAAGCTCGTGTCGATCCCCGTGAAGACGACGACCGTGGCTCCCTGTGAGCTCAACCGCGCAACGGCGTCCTCGAACTGCTGGGCGACCGCGTCCGGGTCGGCTCCGGGACGGATGACGTCATTGCCGCCCGCCGAGAACGTGATGAGGTCGGGGGCGAGGGCGAGGGCGGGTTCCACCTGATCGGCGACGATCTGACCGATGAGCTTTCCGCGCACGGCGAGGTTCGCGTACGCGAAATCGTCGACCTGCGCGCCGAGGACCTCAGCGACGCGATCGGCCCAGCCTCGATGCTCGTCCGCCGTGCCCGGGATCGGGTCGCCGATGCCCTCCGTGAACGAATCGCCGATCGAGACCATGCGCCGCCAGGGGTGCGCCTGATCGTTCGGTACGTAGGGCGAGCGGTGCTCGTCGGGGGTCGCTTCGTTCCTTCGCATGGCTCTCCTCGGACGTGTTCGGCTTCGAGGCTACCTGTCCCAGGGGTCGTTTAGGGTGGTCATTCGTGACGGACGAGCGGGCGGAGGCGCAGACGGAGCGGGAGCGTGGCGGCGACGCCCACTTCGGCAGCTTCGCCGCCGAGCACCTGTCACCCTCGTTCCCGCAGCGCGCCCCGTGGGGCACGGCGCAGAACCTCCGCGCCTGGCAGGCGGAGGCGCTCGAGGCGTACTTCGGCGTCGACGGCCCGGACGGCGTCGGCAAGGGCCCGCGCGATTTCCTCGCCGCTGCGACCCCCGGCGCCGGCAAGACCACGTTCGCGCTGAGACTCGCCTCCGAACTCCTCCGTCGCGGCGTCGTGCAGCGCATCGTGGTCGTCGCGCCGACCGAGCACCTGAAGACCCAGTGGGCGGACGCCGCGGCACGCGTCGGCATCCGGCTCGACCCCCGTTTCAGCAACCGGCAGCGCATGCACGCCCGCCAGTTCCACGGGGTCGCGGTCACCTATGCGCAGGTCGCGGTGAAGGCATCCGTCCACCAGCACCTCGTGAACGACGCGTCGACGCTCGTGATCCTCGACGAGGTCCACCACGGCGGCGACGCGCTCAGCTGGGGCGATGCGCTGCGCGAGGCGTACGGACGAGCGACGCGGCGACTGCTCCTGAGCGGCACCCCGTTCCGGAGCGACACCGCGCCGATCCCGTTCGTCGAGTACCACCCGAACGAGAAGGGCATCCGCCTCTCGCGCACCGACTACAACTACGGCTACGGGCGTGCGCTGGAAGACGGCGTCGTGCGGCCCGTGCTCTTCCTCGTGTATGCGGGCAAGATGCGTTGGCGCACGAAGGCCGGCGATGAGCTCGAGGCGCATCTCGGTCAGGACAACACGAAGGATGTCACGGCTCAGGCGTGGCGCACGGCGCTCGACCCCGAGGGCGACTGGATCCCGGCCGTGCTGCGCAGCGCCGACCGTCGCCTCGCCGAGGTGCGGCAGGACATCCCGGATGCCGGGGGGCTCGTCATCGCGACGGATCAGACCGCCGCACGGGCATACGCCGCGATCCTTCGCGAGATCACAGGGGAGGCGCCCACCGTCGTCCTCTCCGACGACAAGGCCGCGTCGGGGCGGATCGAGCAGTTCGCGCAGTCGACGACGCGGTGGATGGTCGCCGTCCGGATGGTGTCGGAAGGTGTCGACGTGCCGCGCCTCGCCGTCGGCGTGTACGCGACGAGCGCGTCGACGCCGCTGTTCTTCGCGCAGGCGATCGGGCGTTTCGTCCGGGCACGCCGCCGCGGCGAGGCGGCCTCGGTGTTCCTCCCGAACGTCCCCGTGCTCCTCGGGCTCGCGGGGGAGATGGAGCGTGAGCGCGACCACGCCCTCGACCGCGAGTCGGGCGACGACGACGGGCTGGAGGACACGCTCCTCGCCGAGGCGGAGCGGGAGGACAAGGCATCCGACGACCTCGAACAGGAGTTCACCTATCAGGCGCTCGGGTCGGTCGCGCACTTCGACCGGGTGCTGTTCGACGGCAAGGAGTTCGGCCAGCTCGCCGTGCCCGGCACTCCCGAGGAGGAGGAGTTCCTGGGGCTTCCGGGGCTCCTCGAACCCGAGCACGTGCACGAGCTGCTGATGCAGCGTCAGGCGCGGCAGACGCGACACCGGAAGGTGCGCGAGGCGCGCGAAGGTGAGTCCGGAGGCTCGGCCGAGGCGCCGGATGCCGGTTTGCCGCCCGCCCTGCACCGCACGCTCCGCGAGCAGCGGCAGCTACTCAACAGCCTCGTGGGCCTCTACGCCCGCCAGAGCGGTGAGCCGCACGGCGCCGTGCACGCGGAGCTCCGCCGGGTCTGCGGGGGGCCGGAGGTCGCGAGGGCGACGGTCGCACAGCTGCAGGCGCGGATCGAACTGCTCCGGGGGCGCGTGCGCTCCTGAGCGCGGTCGGTGTTCGGAGATCCGAAATGCTGGCAATCGTCGGGAACCGAGCGTTCCGGCTCTTTTCGCTGGGTACCGTTGAGCGAACCGAGGAGCCCCCGTGACCGACACCGCCACGCGTCAACCTACCGCCGCCGATCGCCGTCGCTGGGCGCGCTACCTCGCCGAGGAGCGCGCCGAGGCGCAGGTCTACCGTGACCTCGGGCGCCGCCGAGACGGCGAGGAGCGCGAGATCCTGCTCGCGCTCGCCGACGCCGAAGGGCGTCACGAGCAGCACTGGCTGGAACTGCTCGGCGGCGAGCCGAAGCGTCTCCCAGCGCCGAGTCTCGGCTCTCGGACGCTCGGCTGGATGGCGCGGCGGTTCGGCTCGATCTTCGTGCTCGCCCTCGCGCAGAACGCGGAGGGGCGTTCCCCTTACGAGAGCGAGCCGTATGCGACGGCGCAGATGGCCGCCGACGAGAAGATCCACCACGAAGTCGTGCGCGGTCTCGCGGCGCGTGGTCGGCGCCGCCTGTCGGGCACGTTCCGCGCCGCCGTGTTCGGCGCCAACGACGGCCTCGTCTCGAACCTCGCCCTCGTCCTCGGTATCGGGGCGACGGGGGCTGCTCCCCAGTTCGTGCTGTTCAGCGGCGTCGCGGGCCTTCTCGCCGGCGCGCTGTCGATGGGGGCGGGCGAGTACGTGTCGGTCCGGTCGCAGCGCGAGATGCTGGATGCCACGGAGCCGAGCGACTACGCCGACGATGCCCTGCCGCACCTCGACCTCGATGCGAACGAACTGGCACTCGTCTACCGGACGCGGGGGATGGGCGAGCAGGACGCGCACGAGCGGGCGCGACGCGTGCTCGAGGCGGCGCGCTCCGTCGAGGAGGCGCCCGTGACCGCCGCGGTCCCGGTCGCTGCCGATCATGAGGTCGTCGGGAGTGCGTTCGGGGCGGCGGCATCCAGCTTCCTGTTCTTCGCGTCCGGCGCGATCATCCCCGTGCTGCCCTGGATCTTCGGGTTGAGCGGTGGCACGGCGATCATCGTCGCGCTGGTCCTCGTCGGCATCGCGCTCGTGGCGACGGGGGCGATGGTCGGGCTCCTTTCCGGTGCATCGCCGTGGAAGCGCGGCCTCCGCCAACTCGCGATCGGCTACGGCGCGGCGGCCGTGACGTACGCTCTTGGCCTCCTCTTCGGAGTGACGGCGGGCTGACGCGCCCGGGCGCCGACGGATTGGTCGATCGCGGCCCTGACGTGGTAGTGTCGATCTTCGGTTGCGAAAGCTCCGATCACCTGCGCGGGTGGCGGAATAGGTAGACGCGCTAGCTTGAGGTGCTAGTGCCCGTATAGGGCGTGGGGGTTCAAGTCCCCCCTCGCGCACAGAATGGAATGGCCCCCGACCTGGGATTTGATTCTCAGGCTCGGGGGTCTTCCGCGTCCGGAGCGCTGGGGGCCAACAGGGACCGCGGAGAGCCCCCGGAGCGCGAGTAGCGTGGAGGCCATGCCTGCCGACGCCACAGACCCCGAGAACCTGCCCGAAGTCGCCCGTATCGCGCGAGACCTGATCCGCTTCGACACGACGAACTACGGAGAGGGGCGCGCCCACGGCGAGCGCGAGGCGGCCGAGTACGTCGGAGCATTCCTCGAATCCCTGGGACTCGTCCCCGAGTACTACGAGCCGATCCCGCGTCGCACCAATCTGATGGTGCGGGTGCCGGGGCGGGATCGTGGGAAGCCCGCCCTGGTCCTCCACGGCCACCTCGACGTGGTCCCCGCGGTCGCGGACGATTGGAGCGTCGACCCGTTCGAGGGCGTCGTCCGCGACGGCATGCTGTGGGGCCGCGGCGCGGTCGACATGAAGGACATGGATGCCATGATCCTGGCATCCGTCGCCGAGCTCCTCCGGGCGGGGGAGCAGCCTGCCCGCGACATCATCGTGGTCTTCTTCGCCGACGAGGAGAACGGCGGCGTCGAGGGGTCGCAGCTGGTCGTGCGCGACCGGCCCGAATGGTTCGCGGGAGCCGCCGAGGCGATCAGCGAGGTCGGCGGCTACTCGATCGGCGTCGGCAACAAGCGTGCCTACTTGCTGCAGGTGGGGGAGAAGGCGCTCGTGTGGCTGCGGCTCAAGACGCGCGGCACGGCGGGCCACGGCAGCCGATTGCACCCCGACAACGCCATCACACGACTCGCCGAAGCGGTCGCCGCACTCGGCCGCACCGAGTGGCCGATCGCGCTGACCGAGACGACGCGCCAGACCGTCGCAGACCTCGCCGCCCTGTGCGGCGGCGACCCGGCGGACCCTGATGCGATCGCCGAGTCCACCGGCAAGGCCGCCCCGTTCCTGCGCTCCACGTTCCGCACGACGACGAACCCGACGGGCCTCACGGCCGGGTACAAGCACAACGTCATCCCCGACGCGGCCTCGGCGGCGATCGACGTGCGGACCCTGCCCGGTCAGGAGGACGCCGTGCTGGCGGAGATCCAGCGGATCGTCGGCGATGACATCGAGATCGAGATCTCGCACCGCGACATCGGGCTCGAGGTGCCCTTCTCCGGCGCGCTCGTCGAGGCGATGGTGGGCGCCCTCGAACGCCACGACCCCGGCATCCCCGTCGTGCCCTATCTCATGGGGGGAGGGACCGACAACAAGGCCCTCGCCGAACTCGGCATCGCAGGCTTCGGATTCGCACCGCTGCGTCTTCCCTCAGACATAGATTTCACGGGTATGTTCCATGGGGTGGACGAGCGGGTGCCGATCGACGCTCTGGTGTTCGGCCAGCGCGTGCTGACCGATCTGCTCCGCACCTACTGATCTCCACCCGCCCTCATTCCCGCGACGGAAGGCCCCCATGCTGCTCGATGCGATCATCCTCGGCATCGTGCAGGGACTCACCGAGTTCCTGCCGATCTCCTCGAGCGCGCACCTGCGCATCTTCGGTGAGTTCCTGCCGTCCGCGGTCGATCCGGGTGCGACCTTCACCGCCATCACCCAGCTGGGTACCGAGCTTGCGGTGCTCGTGTACTTCTGGAAGAAGATCGTCCGGATCATCGGGCAGTGGTTCCGGTCGCTGACCGGCGCCGTGCCCCGCAACGACCCGGACGCCCGCATGGGGTGGATCGTCATCATCGGCACGATCCCGATCGGCATCGTGGGGTTCCTCCTGCAGGACGTCATCCGGAACACCTTCCGGAATCTCTGGCTCGTCGCGATCGTCCTGATCGTGTTCGGTCTGCTGCTCGGCGCGGCAGATGCGCTCGGCCGTCGCACCCGGGAGGAGAAGGACCTCACCTACCGCGATGGCCTCGTGCTGGGTCTCGCCCAGACCCTCGCCCTCGTTCCCGGGGTGTCGCGATCGGGTGCGACGACCACGATGGGGCTCGCGCTCGGCTACAAGCGACCGGTCGCCGCCGAGGTGTCGTTCCTGCTGGCCGTGCCGGCGGTGTTCGGCAGCGGTCTCTACGAGCTGGTCAAGGCCATCAAGGATCCCGGCGCGAGCGTGTTCAACGGGCTCGATACGGCCGTCGCGACGGGCATCGCCTTCGCCGTCGGCCTCGCCGTCATCGCGTTCCTCATGCAGTACCTCAAGCGCGGCAGCTTCCTGCCGTTCGTGATCTACCGCGTCGTGCTCGGTATCGTGCTCATCATCCTGCTGAGCCTCGGCATCCTCCAGGCGTACTGAGCGGCGCGCGCGGCGGCGCGACGTCTCGAGCGCGACGACTCAGCGGCGGCGACACAGCGACGACGTCTCGAGCGCGATGTCTCAGGGGCGCCGCGGGTCGTCGCGGTTCGGCCCGATCCCCTTGGGACCGTCTCCGCCGCGACGGAGGTACCGCTCGAACTCCTGCGCGATCGCGTCGCCGGAGGCCTCGGGGGAGTCCCACGTGTCGCGGGTCTGCTCGAGCTGGTGGATGTACTCGGTCATCTCCTCATCATCCGACGCGGCCGCGTCGATGGATGCCTCCCACGCGAGCGACTCGGCGGGAAGCTCCCCACGGGGGATGACGGCACCGGTGAGCTCGCTCAGCTTGTCGAGGAGTGCGAGCGTCGCCTTCGGCGAGGGCGTGTGCCCCGCGACGTAGTGCGGCACGCTCGCCCACAGGGCGGCGCACGGGATGCCGGCGGCCTCCGCCGCCGTCGAGAGGACGGTGAGGATGCCTGCGGGCCCCTCGTACGTGGGCTTCTCGAGACCGAGCGCGGTGCGCAGGGCGTCGTTCTCGCTGCCCGCGAAGATCGAGATGGGGCGCGTGTGCGGGACATCCGACATCATCGAGCCGAGCGCGACGATCCCGGTGATGTCCTCGCGGAGCGCCGCGTCGATGAGTTCCGCGACGAATGCCTGCCACGCGCGGGCGGGCTCGTAGCCGGAGAGGAGCCACAGCTGCGCGTTGTCGGTGGGGTGCAGCGGCCGCCACAGCGTCGCGTCCGGCCAGACCAGTCGACGTGAGCCGTCGGGATCGATCCGCACCTGCGGGCGGGTGTACTGATAGTCGAAGTACAGCTCCGGGTCGACCGCGAACACCTCGCGATAGGCACCGGACTCGCGGATGTGGGCGACGGCCGCCGACGCGGCCTCTCCCGCGTCGTTCCAGCCGTCGAAGGCTACGACGAGAACCCGCCGACCCAGTTCGTCCACACCGCTCCTGTCGTCCGCGAACCGATCCCCCCACCCTACGCGCCCGAGCGCGGGGGCGGGGTGAGCCGACGCCGTAGCATGGACGGATGACCTCTCCCGGCCTGCGTCCGACCCTTCCCGACGCGGTCCTGTGGGACATGGACGGCACCCTCGTCGACACCGAGAAGTACTGGATGGCCGCCGAGACGGCGCTCGTGGAGCGCTTCGGCGGCATCTGGTCGCACGAGCAGGCGCTGGGTCTCGTCGGTGCGGGGCTCGACACCTCCGCCGCGATCCTGCAGAACGCGGGCGTCCGCATGTCGGGACCCGACATCGTCGACCATCTCACGGAGGAGGTCATGCGCTCGCTCGAGGAACTCGGCCCGCCGCTGCGCCCCGGAGCCCTCGACCTCCTCTCACAGCTGCGCGCGCAGGGCGTCCGCTGCGCGCTCGTGACGATGTCGCTGCGGCGGATGGCGGAGGTCGTCGTGGACGCGCTCCCGGGCGCGCCCTTCGAGCTCATCGTCGCCGGCGATGAGGTGACGAGGCCCAAACCCTTCCCGGATGCCTACCTGCAGGCGTGCGCCGTGCTCGGCGTCGACCCGTCGCGCGCGCTCGCGATCGAGGACTCTCCCACGGGAGTGCGCGCGGCCGTGTCGGCCGGCGTCACGACGATCGGGGTTCCGCTCATGGTCTCGCTCGTCGGCACAGGCGCCCACGAACTCTGGCCGACGCTCGAGGGGCGGACGCCCGCCGACCTCGGGCTCGTCCACACCGCCCACCGTCCCGCCGGCGCGAAAGGCCGCTCATGAACACCGACCTGCGCCCCAGCGGCCCGTTCCGCCTCGGCGACCGCGTGCAGCTCACCGGCCCGAAGGGCCGCCTCAGCACCATCACCCTCCGCGAAGGCGGTGAGCTCCACACCCACCACGGCATCCTCAAGCACGAGCAGATCGTCGGGCAGCCCGACGGCTCGGTCCTCACGAACTCCGGCGGACACGAATACCTCGCGCTCCGGCCTCTCCTGCGGGACTTCGTCATGTCGATGCCGCGCGGCGCCGCGATCGTCTACCCGAAGGATGCCGCGCAGATCCTGGCATCCGCCGACATCTTCCCGGGGGCGACGGTCGTCGAGGCGGGTGTCGGCTCGGGCGCACTGTCGCTGTGGCTGCTGCGCGCCCTCGGCGCCGACGGCCGGCTCGTATCGTTCGAGCGCCGTGACGAGTTCGCCCAGGTCGCCCAGGCGAACGTCGAGACCTTCCTCGGGCACTACCCGGACACGTGGTCCGTCGTCGTGGGCGATCTCGTCGAAGAACTCCCGGCCGCTGTCGAACCGGGGTCCGTCGACCGAGTCGTGCTCGACATGCTGGCGCCCTGGGAGTGCATCGATGCCGTCGCCGACGTCCTGACTCCCGGGGGCGTCGTACTCTGCTACGTCGCGACCGCCACGCAGTTGAGCCGCGTCGCGGAGTACATCCGGGGGACGGGACTGTTCACCGACCCTGAGGCGAACGAGACCATGGTCCGCGGCTGGCACGTCGAGGGCCTCGCCGTCCGGCCCGACCATCGCATGGTCGCGCACACGGGATTCCTCATCACCGCGCGCCGCCTCGCGCCGGGCGCGGTGCCGCCGGATGTCCGGAAGCGTGCGCTCAAGAAGCCGAGCTACGCCGACGAGGACGTCGAGGCCTGGACCCCCGGCGCGGTCGGGGATCGCCAGATCACCGACAAGAACCTCCGCAAGCGCGTACGCGAGGCGCAGCGCGCCGTCGACGGGGCGCGCCAGGCATCCGGCGCCGGAGAGGTCGGGGACGACAGCGTCGCCGACGTAGACTGATCCGGTGCATCGGATCCCCGCCGCCCTGGCCGTCCTCGGACTCTCCGCTCTGACCCTCGTCGCGTGCGCGTCGGCGCCGTCCGCACAGTCGTGCGAGCGCCAAGACACGGACAGCACGGTGCTCGACGTCGTGAAGACCACGGGCGGCTTCGGCGCGCCCACGCTCGTCCAGTCGGCACCGGTGTACGTCCCCGAGACCACCTTCACCGACCGCACGGTCGGCGACGGCCCGCGCATCACGAGCGGCCAGCAGCCCGTCACCTTCGACATCGTCATCTCGAACGGATCCTCCGGCGAGATCCTCGTCCCCTCCGGCAGCACGCCGCCTGCGGCCGTGGACAGCTTCCGCGAGACCTACCCCGGCCTCTCGGACATGCTCATGTGCGCGACCGAGGGCTCCCGCATCGTCGGCGCGATCCCGGCGAGCGATCTCGGTGAGTCCATCACCTCCCAGCTGGGACTCACGGGCAAGCAGTCGATCGTCGTCACGGTCGACCTCACGAAGGTCTACCTCGCGGCGGCGGACGGCACGCCGCAGTACAACGACCGCCGCGGAATGCCGGCGGTCGTGCTCGCTCCGAACGGGCAGCCCGGCGTCGTCATCCCCGACAGCGCCGCACCGACGACACTGACGGTGGAGACCCTGAAGAAGGGCTCGGGCGCCGTCATCTCGGACTCCGACACCGCGCGCGTGCAGTACACCGGCGTCGATTGGGACACCCGGACCGTCACGAACTCGACCTGGGATGCGGGAACCTCGGCGGGCGTCGGAAAGGGCTCGAACGTCGCGTTCGCCTCGCAGCTCGTCGGCGCCACCGTCGGATCGCAGCTGCTGATCGTCGAGCCCGCGTCGGGCGGGAAGGGCTCCGCGACGGTCTACGTCGTCGACATCCTCGGGATCGACCCTCCCTCGACGCCGACACGGTGACCGTCCTCGGCGCCCGCTTCACAGCGGCCGCTTAGGATGGGCGGGTGGCACACGAGTCGACCCGCGCCGCACCGGAGGAGCGTCTGGTGAACCTCGTCGTGGCGCTCATGGCGACGGAGCAGGGGCTCACGAAGGACGCCATCCTGTCGTCGGTCGCGGGGTATCGCGAACAGAGCGAATCGGGCGCGTCGAAGGATGCGCTGGAGAAGATGTTCGAGCGCGACAAGCAGACGCTGCGCTCCCTCGCGATCCACGTCGAGACGATCGGGGACTACGCCGATCCGGACGATCTGCGCGAGGCGCGCTACCGGATTCCGACTGCCGAGTACGAACTGCCGGCCGACATCGACTTCACGCCGGCGGAGCTCGCCGTCCTCAACCTCGCGAGCGGCGTCTGGAGCGAGAGCTCGATGTCCGCCGACGCCCGCAGCGGCCTGCGGAAGATCCGCGCGCTCGGCATCGACGTCGACGCGCCGATCATCGGGTACTCGCCCCGGATCAACCTCCGTGAGGCGGCGTTCGTGCCCCTTCAACGCGCGATCGAGCAGGCCCGGGTCGTGCAGTTCGCGTACCTCAAAGCCGGTGAGGATGCCGCGCACCGCCGACGGCTGCGCCCGCTCGCCCTCGTCGAGTACGAGGCGCGGTGGCACGTCTACGGCTTCGATCTCGACCAGCAGGACGTGCGGACGTTCCTGCTGTCGCGGATCGTCTCCGACGTCGAGATCACGAAGACGTCCTTCGACCTCGCCGAGCGGGACGGTGCCGGTGAGCGCGCGCTCGCGGGGCTCGAAGCCCTCGCCGAACGCCAGCAGGCGCTTCTGGAGATCACTCCCGGGACGGAGGCGGCGCTCCGGCTGAACCGACGCGCCCGCGCCGCGGGGCAGGGCTTCCACGTGCCGTACGTCGATGGGGCGATCTTCGCGGACGAACTCGCGTCGTACGGCCCCGAAGTGCGGGTCGTCGAGCCCGTCGCCCTTCGTGACGAGGTGATCGCCCGTCTGGAGCGCGTCCTGGGGCTCCACGGCGAGGCTCTGCCCGTGAGGAGTCAGCCATGACGGCGCCCCGTCCGCTGCTCGCGACGGATCGGGCGGCACTCATCCTCCAGCTCGTGCCGTATCTCATCGGCAAGGGCGAAGTCACGGTCACCGAGGCGGCCGCGGACTTCGAGGTGACGCCCGAGCAGATGCGGGCGATGGTGGAGAAGCTCACCGTGATCGGGCTGCCCGGTTCGGGTGGGTTCTGGCAGATGGCGAACGACCTCTTCGACATCGACTGGGGGCTCCTCGACGAGCAGGACACCATCGTCATCACCAACTCCGTCGGCCTCGAGCGCACCCCGCGACTGAGCGCTCGCGAGGCGGCGGCACTCCTGGCGGGCCTCCAGCTCTCGGCATCCCTTCCGGGTGTCCGCGATTCCGGCGTCGTGCAGGGGCTCCTCGCCAAACTCGCCCGCGGTGCGTCGAGCGCGCCCGCCGACGTGATCGTCGCTCCCGGCGAGGTCGACGGCGTCCGTCTCGCCGTCGCCGAGGCGGTGGAGCGCGGCCGTGCCGTCTCGTTCACCTATCGTGCGCCCGACGCCCCCGTCACGACGCGCACCGTCGACCCCGTCAAGGTCCACATCGCGGGCGGTCAGTGGTACCTGCAGGGGTGGTGCCACCTGCGCGAGGCGATGCGCACGTTCCACCTCGACCGGGTCTCGGACGTGCAGATCACGGACATCCCCTCGACACACGGCGCCGACGCCGCGCCCGATCTCTTCCAGCCCGGTGACACCGATGTCGAAGTCGACGTGCGCTACCGCGCAGGGGAGGAGCCGTTCCTCGCCGACTTCGTGCGGGAGGTGCGCGGCGAGACCGGCGATCTGCGCACGGCGGTCATCCACCTCGGCGACGCCCGGAGTCTCAAGCGCGTCGCCGCCCGACTCGGCGGGGCGTTCGAGGTCCTCGGCCCGGCCGATGTGCGCGAAGCGACGATCGCGTGGGCGCGCGCCGGGCTCGAGCAGTACCTCGGTGACAGTCCGGGAGAGCACTCCGCGGGCTGACGGGCGTTCAGAACACTCGAAGGCGGCCATCCCCGCTGTCTTCACCGAGGCGGGTAGACTGGCGGCATCCCGACTCCCTTCGGAAGGATCATCATGGGACCTCATGGTTGGCAGTGGTTGCTGATCCTCGCCGTCATCCTGCTGTTGTTCGGCGCCGCCAAGCTTCCCGCTCTCGCGAAGAGCCTCGGCCAGTCCGCGCGCGTGTTCAAGGGTGAGATGAAGGCAATGAAGGAGGACGACGCCCCCGCGGCGACGCCCGGCGCCGACGCCGTCACTCCGGATGCCACGGTGGCACAGCGCACGACCGACGAGTCGTCGAAGCCCTCCACCTGACGTCGGTGACCACGTCCAGCGCGGCGCAGCGCGGCGTCACCCGGGACGAGAGACGCGACCGGCGCATGTCGCTCGGCGACCACCTGCGGGAGCTGCGCAAGCGCCTCGTCATCGCCGCGATCGCCCTGGTGATCGCGATGGTCGTCGCGTACTTCCTCACCGACCCCTTCATGGCGCTCATCACGCAGCCCGTGCATGACCTCGCCGCGAAGCGCGGCGAGACCGCGAAGATCGAGGTCATGTACACGACCGTCACCGGTGCGTTCGACCTCAAGCTGCGGATGTCCTTCGCGATCGCGCTCCTGTTGTCGGCGCCCGTCTGGCTGTGGCAGCTGTGGGCGTTCATCATGCCGGGGCTCACCCGCAAGGAGATCCGGTACACGGTCGGGTTCGTCTGTGCCGCCATCCCGCTCTTCTTCGCGGGCGTCGTGACGGGCATGGTCGTCATGCCCAACATCGTCCGGCTCATGGCCGAGTTCCTCCCCGACGGAACGGCGGCGCTCTACGACGCCAAGTACTACTACGACTTCGTGCTGAAGCTGCTCCTCATCGTCGGGATCGCGTTCGTCCTCCCGGTGTTCCTCGTCGCGCTCAACTTCGCCGGCATCATGTCGGGCAAGGCCATCATGCGCTCCTGGCGGATCGCCGTCGTGATCGCGATCGTCGTCGCCTCCATCGCGACCCCGCCGGCCGACATCGTCTCGACGTTCCTGCTCGCCGGCATCCTCATCGTCCTGTTCTTCGCCGCCGCCGGGCTGTCGATGCTGTTCGACCGGCGGCGGGCCAAACGCGTCGCCGCCGAACTCGGACCACTCGCATGAGCGATCCGGCGACGCGGTACGCGAAAGCACAGGCGCAACGCGCCCACCCGCTGACGCAGGCCTTCGCCGCCGCGCAGCGCTTCGAGCTCGATCCCTTCCAGATCGCCGGATGCCAGGCGCTCGAAGACGGGCGGAGCGTCCTAATCGCCGCGCCCACCGGGGCGGGGAAGACGATCGTCGGCGAGTTCGCAATACACCTGGCGATGCTCACCGCGGGGGAGAAGGCGTTCTACACGACGCCGATGAAGGCGCTGTCGAACCAGAAGTTCCGTGAGCTGCAGGAGGTGTACGGCGAGAGCGAGGTCGGACTCCTCACGGGCGACACCAACATCAACGGGAACGCGCGCGTCGTGGTCATGACCACCGAGGTGCTCCGCAACATGCTCTACGCCGACTCGTCGGCGCTGCGCGGCCTCCGCTACGTCGTCATGGACGAGGTCCACTACCTCGCCGACCGCTTCCGCGGCGCCGTGTGGGAAGAGGTCATCATCCACTTGCCGCAGGATGTGCGGCTCATCTCCCTGTCGGCCACCGTCTCCAACGCCGAGGAGTTCGGCGACTGGCTCGACACGGTGCGCGGGGACACCGAGGTCATCGTCTCCGAGACGCGCCCCGTGCCCCTCGAACAGCACGTCCTCGTGCGCGGCGACCTGCTGCCCCTGTTCGACGACCGCGCCGGCATCGCGACGGCGCAGGTGAACCAGGAGCTCATGCGCATCCGCGGCGGTTCCGGCGCGCGCTACGAGAACAACCGGCAGGCGCAGCAGTTCCGCTCGAACGCGTCGCGCGACGGTGCCGCTCGTCGGCCGATGCGGGGCGGCAAGCGGCCGGTCCGCTCCGCCAACGCGCAGCGCATCGAGCGCCTCGACCGGCCGCAGGTGGTGCAGCTGCTGGAGCGTGCGAACCTCCTCCCCGCGATCTTCTTCATCTTCAGCCGCGCGGGCTGCGACGGCGCCGTGCAGCAGGTGCGGCGCTCGGGACTGCGGCTCACGACGCGGGAGGAACGGGACGAGATCCGTCAGATCGTCGACGAACGCACCCGCACGCTGCACGAGGAGGATCTGCAGGTGCTCGGCTACTGGGAGTGGCGCGAGAACCTCGAACGCGGCATCGCTGCGCACCATGCGGGCCTGCTCCCGGCGTTCAAGGAGGTCGTGGAGGAACTCTTCCGGCGCAAACTCGTGAAGGTCGTCTTCGCGACCGAGACGCTCGCGCTCGGCATCAACATGCCGGCGCGCACCGTCGTGCTCGAGAAGCTCGAGAAGTTCAACGGAGAGGCCCGCGTCGCGATCACGTCGGGGGAGTACACCCAGCTCACTGGTCGGGCAGGCCGCCGCGGGATCGACGTCGAAGGTCACGCGGTCATCCAGTGGACCGAGTCGCTCGATCCACAGGCCGTCGCGGCGCTGGCATCCCGCCGCACCTATCCGCTGAACTCGAGCTTCCGGCCGACGTACAACATGGCCGTGAACCTCATCGACCAGTTCGGACGCGACCGTGCGCGTGAGATCCTCGAGTCCTCGTTCGCGCAGTTCCAGGCCGATCGTGCCGTCGTGGGGCTCGCGCGCGAGGTGAAGGATGCCGAGGAGTCCCTCGCCGGGTACGAGCAGGCGATGGCGTGTGACCGCGGGGATTTCGTCGAGTACGCGGGGATTCGTCGCGACCTCGGCGACCTCGAGAAGCTGAACCGCGCCGACCGCACCGCGCCGGCGCGGATCCGCGAGAAGCGGCAGCACGAGATCCAGGCGCTCCGGCGACGGATGCAGCGGCATCCGTGCCACACCTGTCCCGACCGTGAAGCGCATGCCCGGTGGGGGGAGCGCTACGCGAAGCTGCAGCGGCGCGTCGAGAAGACCCGCCGCCAGATCGACGCCCGGACCGGCACCGTCGCCCGCGTGTTCGACCGCGTCGTGGACGTCCTCGTGGCGCTCGACTACGTGCGCGTCGCCCCGGACGGGGCGGCGACGCTGACCGCCGCGGGCGCCACGATGAAGCGCATCTACGGCGAACGCGACCTCCTCGTCGCGGAGGCGCTGCGTCAGGGGCTGTGGACGTCGCTGGATGCCCCGGGGCTCGCCGCGCTGGCATGCGCGCTCGTGTACGAGCCGCGTCGCGACGAGTCCGGGCCCGGTGAGCACGGGCTGCCGCGGGGGCCCTTCCGTCAAGCGCTCAGTGCGACGCAGGAGCTGTGGGCGCGGCTCGACGACCTCGAGCAGGACCACCATCTGCCGGGGAGTGAGCCGGTGGCGACCGGCCTGTCGACGGCGATGCATTCCTGGGCGCGGGGGGCGACGCTCGACCGCGTGCTCGACGAGGCCGACCTCGCCGCGGGGGACTTCGTGCGGTGGACGAAGCAGACGATCGACCTGCTCGATCAGCTCTCCATCGTCGCCGACCCGCCGGTCGCGGTGACGGCGCGCGCGGCGCTCGAGGCGGTGCGTCGCGGCATCGTCGTCTACGGCTCGCTCTGAGCCGGCCGCACGGCACCTCCTCACACCGAGAGATTAGGCTCGATACCGTGCCCGACCGCCCGCGACCGATCCTCCCCCTGTGGATCGCCTCGATCGCGGCGGCAGTGGGTGGCCTGGCGCTCATGACCGCCTTCCCCGAGCTGGCCTGGTGGGGGGCCGTCTTCGTCGCCGTGCCGCTCGCGCTCGTGAGCCTCGTGGGGCGACGGGTCGGCGGGGCTCTGCTCGTCGGCCTCATCTTCGGCGTCGCCCTCTTCTTCCCGACGCTGTCGTTCACGGCGCGGTACCTCGGGCCCGTGCCGTGGATCGCGCTGTCGCTGCTCGAGGCGCTCCTCACCGCCGCGATGGCCGTACCGATCGCGCTCGCCTACCGCATTGTGCCGAGGATTGCGCCGGGGACGTGGGGGCGCCTCGTTGCGCTCCCCGCGCTCGTCGCGGGGCTCTGGGTCGCCCGCGAGGAGCTTCTCGGCACGTTCCCCTACGGCGGGTTCCCCTGGGCGCGCCTCGGCGTCACGCAGGCATCCTCACCGTTCGCGGAGTCGCTGTCGTGGGTCGGCATGAGCGGCGTGTCCTTCCTCATCGCGTTCGGCTGCGCCGCCGCGATCGAGGCGGTGCGGTTCGGACGCCTGCGCGACGTGCGCACGGTGGTCCCCGCGGCTGTCACCCTCATCGCCCTTGTCGCGCTCCCGCAGTTCCCGACGACGGATGCCGGAACGATGCGCGTCGGCGCTGTGCAGGGCAACGGGCCGGCCGGGTACTTCGACGAACGCGCTGCCTACGACGTGCTGCGCGCACAGCTCGCCGCGACCGTGCCGATCGAGGGTGAGGACCTCGACGTCCTGCTCTGGCCGGAAGGGGGCGTGGACGCCGATCCGACCCGCAACGCCTCTGTCGCCGCCGCGCTCGACGGCCTCGCCGAACGCGTCGGTGCGCCACTGCTCGTGAGTGCCGTCACCCAGCGCGGCGAGCAGTACTTCAACTCGTCGCTCGTGTGGGAGGCGGGGGCGCGGAACCCGACGCAGACGTACGACAAGAGGCATCCCGTGCCGTTCGGCGAGTACGTTCCGGACCGCTGGTTCTATCGGATGTTCGCTCCCGACCTCATCGACCTCATCCAGCGGGAGTACACGCCGGGCACTGCCCAGCCGGTGGTCGACGTCGGCGGTGTGAAGGTCGGGCTGGCCATCTGCTTCGACGTCATCTACGACGACGTCGCCCGCGACGGCGCGCGCGGGGGCGCCGAGGTGTTCATGTTCCAGACGAACAACGCCGACTTCCGCGGGACGAGCGAGAACCTCCAGCAGCTGGCGTTCGCGCGCGTCCGCGCGATCGAGGCCGGTCGCTCCGTCGTGAATCTGTCCACGGTGGGGACGAGCCAGGTGATCGCACCGGACGGCGCCACGATCGACGCCCTCCCCGCAGACGAACCGGGTGCCATGGTGACGGCGGTGCCGCTGCGTACGGGCCTCACCCCTGCGATGGCGGCGGGCGATGCGATCACGCTCACCCTGGGGTGGGGGAGCGTCGTCGCGCTCGTTCTCGTCGGTGTGCTCAGCCGGCGCCGTCGTCCGGGTACGACAGAGACGTCGGCCCCTGAAGAGTCTCAGGAGCCGACGTCCGGGGGATCGTCGACGCGATAGTGCGGGTCAGGCCGCGGCGTCACCCGTGCCGCGGCGGGAGCGCAACAGCTCCAGGCGCTCCTCGAGGAGCTCTTCGAGCTCGGGAACTGTGCGACGCTCCAGGAGCATGTCCCAGTGGGTGCGGGCGACCTTGTCGCCCGAGTGGTCGACCTCGGCGACGCCGTCGCCGACCCGCAGAACGGCCTCGGCACCGCAGGTGCGGCACTCCCAGGCCTCGGGAACCTCGGCGTCGGCCGCGAAGGTCAGGGTCGTCTCACGTCCGCATTGCGTGCAGACGTACGTGTGGTTGGCGCGCTCGTGGAACACGACGCCTTCCTCGCTCTGTAGGCTGGAAGCGCCGAGTCGGATGCCGCGCAAGCTGCGATCTGCCATTGTGTGGTCCTCTCGTCCAGTCAGGTATAACGCTCTCACCTGTGTGCATCATCCGAACAGGTGATCCGCTGGGACCATTCACAGCCGATGTTCAGGGCGTGCGGCCCTCTGAGGCCTTCGTCACCGCTTCGCGCGACGCACCGCCGCGAGGGCGAGATCAGTGCGATCGCTCACGATGCCGTCGACGCCCAGGGCGAGCAGTCGATCCATGTCGGACGGATCATTGACCGTCCAGACGTGGATCTCCACGCCTGCGGAGTGCGCTGCCCGCAGGAGCCGCGGGGTCACGACGCGCAACCTCCCCGCGCGCTCCGGGATCTGCAGTGCATCCACACCGCGCAGGACCCGCGCCACGAGCGCCCGGGAACCGGTCGCGACGGCGGCGAGCGTGCGGGCGACCGTCGCCTGCCCGCCCGATGTCGCGGGCATCCCTCCGGCGGCGCGGGCCGCCTCGAGGGCGAGCGTGCGACGGGCATCCGAGAAGCTCGTGAGGAGCGTCCTGTCGGCGTACCGCGCGACGAGTCGGCCGAGGGGGAGGGCCGCGTTCTGGGCCTTGACGTCGAGGTTGAACCGCACCGTGGGGAACGCGTCCAAGGCATCCGCTGCTGTCACGAGCCCGCCGCGTGCCGACATGATCTCGGCGAGCTCCGCATGCCGCACGTGCGCGATCTGCCGCGGGTCGCCGGCGACGCGGCGCAGATCGCTGTCGTGGAACAGCACGACGACGCCGTCGGCGGTCACGTGGCAGTCCGACTCGACGTAGATCGCGCCGGCCGCGTGCGCTGCGGCGATCGCGGCGAAGGTGTTCTCGACGACGCCCTCCGACCCGGGCGGGACGAACCCGCGGTGGGCGAGGACGCGCGGTGCCGGGGTTCCGCGGAACCAGGCGTGCATCAGGCGGTCGGGGGCTGATCCGTCGGCGCCGGCGGCGCCGGCGGGGCCGGCGGCGTCGCGGCGGCCGCGGCGGCCTCGGCTCGCGT
>JASCPG010000020.1 GCA_029960085.1 Microbacteriaceae bacterium PS02067
GCCCTGCGCCGCGCGGCCCGCGAAGAGGCGATGCGCGCGCGCGCCGAACGCCAGCGCCCGCCGTCGATCGCGGCAGCCCGCGCGCGACGCGCCGACGAGTTCGCCGGCGGTCCCGGTGCCGGCGATGAGGCGATCGAGGCGCACGTGCGTCAGTTGCTCGCGCGTCGCGCCAGCGGGCAGTGACGCGCTGAGGCTCGCGCGGTCCCCGTCGGCTCAGCCGACGAGCAGGCGCCCGCCTGAGATGACCATCTCCCGCGCGGGGGTGCGGACGAGGGCATCCATCGGGTTCTCGGCGTCGACGAGCACGATGTCGGCACGGTCGCCCACCTCGAGTCGGTTCGGCGTCAGCCCCGCGAACGGCGCGGCGTGCCCCGTCGTGAGCTCCACGACGCGGCGCAGGTCCTCGTCGCGCACGAGACCGGACGCCCGCGCGTACTGACGCGCGATGCCGAGGAGATCTCCCGTTCCGTACGGGCTCCACAGGTCGCGGATGCCATCGGTGCCGAACGCGAACGCGACGCCTGCGGAGTCCATCTCGTGCAGGGGCAGCTGCGGCACGTGCAGCGGTGCGACGGTCGTCATGGTGACTCCGAGGTCCCCCACGCGCTGGAGCAGGTCGTGGCGCCGTGACGGCGCGAGCTCTGCGACGGCGAACCCGTGGGCGATGTTGACACGCTCTTCGAGCCCGAGGTGTTCGACGCGATCGAGGAACAGCTCGATCTGGAAGGCGCCGAGTTCGGCCGGGTCGTGCAGATGGATGTCGACCCCCACGCCGTGCTCCGCGGCGAGGGCGAGGATCGCGTCGATCTGGCCGACCGGGTCGCGGTCGATCGTGGCCGGATCGAGCCCGCCCACATGCTCGACGCCCGCGCGTGCCGCGTCGTGGAGGAGCTCGAGCTCTCCCGGGCGGCGGAGCACGCCGTCCTGCGGGAACGCGACGATCTGCACCGTCAGCGCACCGTCGTATGCGGCGACGGCCTCACGCACGACCTCGATGCCGCGAAGCCCGACCCCGAGGTCGACGTCGACGTGCGTGCGGATCGCCGTCGGCGGACGGGGACGGCGCGGTGGTGCTCATCCCTCCATCCTCACCCGTCCCGGGAGTATCGCGTGACGGGGGGGCGGGCGGCGAGGGTCGTGCGAGGGAGGGGCGCGGGCGGTGACGGAGGGGCGTGGGGCGCGTGTTAGGCTAGATGACGGTTCACGGGCCTATGGCGCAGTTGGTAGCGCGCCTCGTTCGCATCGAGGAGGTCAGGAGTTCGAATCTCCTTAGGTCCACCACCAGATGAAACCCCCGCTCAGCGGGGGTTTCTTCGTTCTCTCGGGTCGTTGTCGGGCTCGGGCGGCGCTCACGCGGCATCCACCCCGCCGAGGGGGTCGAGATCGACACCCGCCTCGGGCAGCGCGGTCACCGGCTCGCTCACACCGCTGAACCCGTCCGTGGCGGCGCGGTAGTCCTCGACGTTCACCGGCTCGTACTCACCGCTCTGCACATGGTTGATCGCGCTCGACGCGACCGCGATCGAGACGGCGCGCGGATTGGTGAGTCGGCGGCGGCCCCCGATGAGGCGCTCCGCCGCGGCGCGGCCGAACCCCAGGGCATGCCCCGCGGTGAGAGCGGCGTTGTGGAGGCGGAATCCGAGGGTCAGCGGATCATGACGGATCGGGTCGGAGCCGCTGGCGACGTAGTGGCTGAGCAGCGACACGTCGAACACGAGACCCGCCGCCCGCGCCTCGCGCGCCATCCAGAGCAGCGCGGTATCGGACAGGCCCGTCTCGGGGTAGCCGCCGCCGACATCGGCGTGCGCCCCCTCGAACCAGACCTGCTTGACCCGCTTGTCATGCGTAGATGTCCCCGCGGGCGCGTCCGCCGAGATCTCCCAGAGCGTCGGTGCGAACACCAGCCGTGTCTCGTCGATGGCGAGCGCCTGGCGCGCACACAGGACGGCCGGACCGAGCTGCACATCGTGGAAGCGGGGGCTCCGCCAGCGGAACCCCGGAACGCCCAGTGCGCCCACCGTGTCGAACACCCCGAGAAAACGGATCTTCGCGGGGTGACAGTGATCATGCGAGAACTCGCCGACGCTCGCCCCGAAAGCACCCTCGTCCGGCTGCTTGCGCTGATACAGCCGTACGGCGTCGCGCAGCCTCTCCTCGACGAGAGCGCGTTCGGTGAGGAGGCCGACCCGCCCGATCATCCCCGCAAGCGAACGCGCCGTGTAGGCGCCGCGGCTGAACCCGACGATGAAGATCTCATCCCCGGGCTCATAGTTCTGCGCCAGAAAGCGATAGCTCGAGATCACGTTCTGCGACAGGCCGAACCCGAACGCGCCGCCCAGCATCCGATCCGCCGCGTAGCTGCTCGCGCCGACCCCGGCGATGTAGTACACGAGCTGGGTGATCCCGCCCGCGAGCGCAGGGTCGTTCTGCACCGAACGTGCGATCTTCTCGACGTTCGTGACGACTTTGTTGTCGGGCTTGCTCCAGGTCCCGTCGCAGCACACCACCAACCGCTTCACACGGCTCATGATGCACCCGCCGCGCGCCGGCGTCCATGCCTCCGGTCGCGACGACTCAGGCGCGTGCGGCCTCCCGGGCGCGCAGGTCCTTGCGGAGGATCTTGCCCGACGACGACTTCGGGATCGCGTCGATGAACTCGACGCGCCGCACCTTCTTGTACGGCGCGACGTGCTCGGCGACGTAGGCCTTGACCTCGTCCTCGGTGAGACCGGAGTCGGGGGCGGCCACGACGAACGCCTTCGGGATCTCCTCCTTCTCGTCGTCCAGGACGCCGATCACCGCGACATCCATCACCTTCGGGTGACCGAGAAGAAGCGCCTCCAACTCCGCGGGGGCGATCTGATAGCCGTGGTACTTGATGAGCTCCTTGACGCGCTCGACGATCGAGAAGTAGCCCTGCTCGTGGAACACGGCGACGTCGCCGGTGTGGAGGAAGCCGTCGGCATCCAACGTCTCCGCGGTCGCCTCGGGCTGGTTCAGGTACCCGAGCATCACGTTCGGGCCCTTCACCCACAACTCGCCGGGCAACGTCGCCCCATCGTCGCCGACCTCGGTGATCTCCTCACCCGTCTCGGTGTCCACCAGCTTGCACTCGATGTTCGGCAGGACGACCCCGATCGAGCTCACCGGGATGTCCGTGCGCTCTGCGGGCATCGCGTGCGATACAGGGCTCAACTCGCTCATGCCGTAGCCCTGGAGCATGCGGGCGTGGATGCGCCGCCCTGCGACTTCCGCCGTCTCGCCGTCGAGCGGCGCGGCGCCGGAGAACACGGTGTGGACGCTGGAGATGTCGAACTCGTCGACGATCGGGTGCTTCGCGAGCGCCACCGCGATCGGCGGCGCGATGAACAGGAACGTGCACTTGTGGGTCTGGATGCTCGTGAGGAAGTCGACGAGATCGAAGCGGGGCATCGTGACGAGGCTCGCGCGCTGGCGCAGCGCGAGATTCAGGAGCACCGTCATGCCGTAGATGTGGAAGAACGGCAGCACCGCGAGCACGCGGTCCGACTCGTGCAGCAGGATGCTGATGCGGCACTGAGCGACGTTCGCGACGAGGTTCCGGTGCGTGAGCATGACGCCCTTGGGGATGCCGGTCGTGCCCGAGGAGTAGGGGAGCACAGCGATGTGGGTCGCCGGGTCGAACGTCACGTCGGGCGCGGGACGGCCCTCCGACAGCAGGGAGCGCAGGTCCGGATGCCCCTCGGCGCCGTCGATCACGATGAGGCGCTCCGCCGCGATGCCCACCGCGCTCGCGGCGGCTTCGGCCTGGGGCAGCAGCGGGCTCACCGTGACGAGCCACGTCGCCCCGGCATCCTTCAACTGCTTCTCGATCTCGCCGGGCGTGTAGAGGGAGTTGAGCGTCGTGACGGCGGCACCGGCGCGGAGGGCTCCGTGGAACACCGTCGCGAATGCGGGGATGTTGGGGCACAGCAGGCCCACGACGGTGTCGGTGCCGACACCACGCTCGGCGAGGGCGCCCGCGAAGGCATCCACCTGCGCGCGCAGTGCGCCGTAGGTCGTCTCGGCGCCCGTCGCCGGATCGATCAGCGCCACACGGGTGAGGTCGCTGTCGGTGAGGGTGCTGAACAAGTCGTCGTAGATGCTCGTGGACGGGATCTCGATAGCGGGGTAGGGGCTGTGGAACACGACTTCTCCTTCGAAGAGTGAACGGGCGGCGCCGATGCCGGACGCACCGATCATCGCACACCCACGTGGGACGCAGTACCGGAGAAAGTGGGACTCGGTGTAGCCGGAGTATCGTGCGCGGGGTGCGGTGGGTGCGGTGGGTGGGCCGGGTCGGTGCCGCTGACCGGGCCAGAGTGCCGTGCGTCGGCGCCGCTGGCCGGGTCCGCTGCGTCGCGGCGAGCAAGTCCTGCTCTGCGGGTGGGCTTGTCAGCGTGTCGCGGCGAGCGAGTCCTGCTCGGTGGTCGCTGCGGCTTCGCGCAGCCGCTCCGCGACACGCTGCTCGGCGGCCTCGAGCGGAGTGATCCCGCGCGCCTCGGCATCATCGAACAGCGCACGGACGACATCGCCGATGCCGGCGACCCGATCCATGATCTCGGCGCGCGTGCCGAGGCGCTTCGCCTCGAGGTCGAGATAGACGACGCCGCCGGCGTTCACGACGAAATCGGGCGCGTACAGGATGCCCCGGGCTGCCAGCCGATCAGCACCGTCGCGAGCGGCGAGCGGGTTGTTCGCCGGTCCGCACACGGCGCTCGCCGCGAGGGCGTCGATGATCTCGTCGTCGAGCACCCCGCCGATCCCCGCCGGGACGAAGACGTCCGCGGGAACGAGGTGCTCTGTACCGGGCTCGACCCACTGCGCGCCGAGGTCGGCGGCGAGTGCGCGCTTGCTCGGGTTCACATCGGTGACCGTGAGGAGTGCACCTTCTGCCGACAGGCGGACTGCGAGGCGGCTGCCGACCTGGCCGAGGCCCGAGATCGTGATGCGCCGACCGGCGGGATCGCTCGCGCCCGTGATCCGCTCGAGTGTCGCACGCAGGGACTCGTACACGCCGAGGCTCGTCGGGCCGGCGGGCTCGCCGGAGCCGCCGACCGCATCGGGGAGGCCGACGACGTGGCTCGTGCGTTCGCTGACGGTCAGCATGTCCTCGGTGGTCGACCCGACATCCTCGGCCGTCCGGTAGAGGCCACCGAAGTGCTCGACCGCATCACCGAGATCGAGGAACGCGCCGCGTCGCCGATCCGCGTCGAGAGTCGTGCCGGGCGGCAGGCATAGGACGGCCTTGCCTCCGCCGGCATCCAGCCCCGCCGCGGCGTTCTTGAGGGTCATCGCCGCGGACAGGCGCAGGGCGTCGCCGACCGCGTCGCTCCAGTGCGGGTACGTCCACAGGCGGGCGCCGCCGAGGGCCGACCCGAGCGCCGAGGAGTGGAGGGCGACCGTGATGACGAGGCCGCTGCGCGGGCCCGTGGTCACCTCCACGCGCTCGTGGGTGAAGTCCGGCAGGGGCAGGGTGTGCGTCATCGCATCCTCTTTCGGCGGGCCTTGTGGGCTGTGCTCTCGGAGGCCGCGGCGTTGCGGCATCCGACAGCCATTGTGCCACCCAGGGCGTCCATGCAGGCGCGGCCCGGCGGCCCGTGACGAATGCAGGAGTTCCGGGCTGTGGGTGCCGCCCACGGGCCGAATCGGGGCTCGGCCTTCCGAATCTCCTGCATTGGTCACGGCCGCTGGCGCCACGCATCACCCCCTCCACAGGCGCGGATCTCCGACGGCTGTGCACAATCGGCGGTCGAGGCCGCCCCGACGACGGCGCGGGGCGCCAAGCTCGGCACCGTGACCACCGCTCATGTCGCCAGCATGGAGCACGCCCCCGCGGCGTGGCGGGTGTGGCCGCGCGCCGCTCTGTACAGCGAAGGTTGGACGTGGCGGCTCATCGACCGGGCCGTCACGGCCGGGCGCCTTCGTCGGGCGCGCCGGGACGCCTACCTCCACGGTGACGTCGATGCGGCGACCTTCGCCGCATGTCGGATCGGTGGACAGCTCGCGTGCGTCTCGGAGCTTGCGCGGCGGGGCGTCTTCGTGCTGGAGGCGAACCGCCTACACGTGCGTGTGCCCGAAACGGCGGGACGACTGAGGTGTGAAGGCCGTGACGTGCGGATCCACTGGTCGGGCGGCGGCGAGCGCGACGCAGCCAACGTCGACCTCCTCGATGCACTCCGGGATGCCATGCTGTGCCAGCAACCGCTCGAGGCCATCGCGACCCTCGACTCTGCGCTGCACCTCGGCCTCGTAGACGAGGCCGGTCTCGCCGAGGTATTCCGCCGACTGCCGCGGCGGCTCCAGATTCTGCGGCGACTGACGGACGCAGCGGCCGAGGCGGGGAGCGAGAGCATCATGCGCCTGCTGCTGCGCAAGGCCGGGTGCCACGTGCAGAGCCAGGTGAGGATCCCGGGCGTTGGGCGAGTCGACTTCCTCGTTGACGGGTGGCTCATCATCGAGTGTGACAGCGAGGCGCACCACGGCGGTTGGGAGAAGCAGCGGCGTGACAAGCGACGCGATCAGGTCGCGGCCTCGCTCGGATACGCGACCTACCGCCCCATCGCCGAGGACATCTTCTGGCATCGTGACGCGGTCATGGCCGCGGTCCGCGGACTGTGCGCCATGCGCGCCGTCGTGCGTCCGTGACAGCGGCAGAACGGTCGATTGCGCCGGGAGGGCTCCCGGTGGCACAGCCGTGACATACGCGGAGTGCGCGTGACATGGGTAGGACATCCGACGGGGTTCGACACTGCCCGTCCGCCACGGCATCCTTGACGCGCCGGGCTCGTCGCGTCCGGCCGGAGCGGGCGCATCGTCGACCCCCGCACCGGTGACGAATGCAGGAGTTTCCGCGCGGCGCGGTCTTGTTTGTTGCATCGCGGCGTCGTCGACGACCGGAATTCCTGCACTCGTCACGGCTCGCGGACGGTATCCGACGTTGAGGGCGGCTACCGACGTGCGCCGTGGGCCGGGCGTGCTGTGCGGGGTGTTGTGCGCCGCGAGCGGTGGCCGTGGGCGCCACTGTAGGCCGCGAGCGGTGCCCGGTGTGTCGTGGGGCCGGGCCCGACACGGTGCCGCGCGGGGTCTCGGTAGGCTCGGCGCATGACCGATCAGCTCTCGCCGCGCAGTCGACTCGTCCACGATGCCCTGCGGGCCGCGGGGATCCCCGGCGACATCGTCGTCCTGCCGGATGCCGCGTCGACGGCGCCGCTGGCAGCCGCCGCTCTCGGGGTCGAGGTCGGCGCGATCGCCAACAGCCTGGTCTTCTGGTCCGACGGCGGGCCGCTCCTCGTCATGACGAGCGGGGCGCACCGCGTGGATACGACGGCACTCGCTGGCCGGCTCGGACGCGAGAGCATCGTCCGGGCGACGCCCGAGCAGGTCCGCGAGGCCACGGGCCAGGCGATCGGGGGCGTCGCGCCGACGGGACACCCGGCACCCCTGACCACCGTGGTCGATGAGGCGCTCGCCGCCTACCCGGAGATCTGGGCGGCCGGCGGCACGCCGCACACCGTCTTCCCGCTGACCTTCGACCAGCTCGTCGCCCTCACCGGCGGCATGGTGACGCAGGTCGACTGAGTCTCCGAGCCGCGCGGCCGTGATTGCCGGGAGCGGGCGTGCTGACGCCAGGTGACCCGCACGTCCTCGTGCAGCACGGGCGCTCGCTCGCTTGACCGATGCGACTCCCACCCTGACAGCGCACGAGGCACACGCCCGAACCGGAGCTGCACGCCGCCCACGCCGCCCGCCCGCCCGTCAGCGCAGACGCCGACCCAACTCGGTCGCCGCGGCGGTCACGGCGCGGACGAGCGACGGCCCATCCGCGCCGGTGTCGTCCCACGTGACCGCGACCGAGGCGACCGGCCACCCGGCGTGGTCGTGCACCACAGCCGCGACCGAACGGAACCCGAGAGTGACCTCGCCGTCCTCGCTGGCGTGGCCCTCGGTGCGCACCGTGCGCAGGAGTTCGCGCAGCTCCGACGGACGCCGGGGACCGCGGCCCGTGCGGTCGGCGAACGCCGTGGCATCCGGGTACAGCGCGCGCACCTGTTCGCGGGGGAGCGCGGCGAGCATCGCGCGCCCCGTCGCGGTGAGATGGGCCGGCAGCCGCACGCCCACCTCGGTCACGAGGGCGGGCCGGCGCGGCGCGCGCTCCTCGACGATGTAGACGACGTCGCGGCCGCTCATGACCGCGAGGTGCGCGTTCTCGCCGGTCGCGTCGGCGAGCGCGGCGACGAGCGGTCGTCCGAGTCGGGTGAGCGGCTGCTGGCGCGCGAAGCCGCCCGAGAGCTCGAACGCGGCGGTGCCGAGCCCCCAGCGGCGCGTGTCGGCCAGGTGGACGACGAACCCGTGCGCCGACATCGCACCCAGCAGGTGGTAGACGCTCGAACGGGGGATGCCGAGCTGGTCGGCGATCGTCCGCGCCGCGACCGGCCCGCGCTGGCGCCCGAGGAACGCGAGGATCCGGAGCGTCTGGTCAGCCGCGGGGACTTGCGGGCCGGGGCGGGCGGCGCCCCCGCCCGCGACCGACTCTCCGGATGTGTCTGTGATCACAGACACACAATGCCACGGATGCCTCGACGCGGCGGCCGGGCCGGAGTGGAATCTCCTCATGAGCCTCTCCACGCCCACATCGGCGCCCGCACCCACGAGCGTCGACCTCGCGCCCGTCCTGGTCGGCGCGAGCCCGCTGAGCCCCGCCGACGTCGTCGCCGTCGCCCGCCATGGCGCGCGCGTCCGGATCGCGCCGGAGGCGCGCGAGCGCGTCGCGGCATCCCGCGCCCTCATCGAGCGCCTCGCGGACGACCCCGAGCCGCACTACGGAATCTCGACGGGCTTCGGCGCGCTGGCGACGACCTTCATCGCGCCCGAGCGGCGGCGGCAGCTCCAGGCATCCCTCATCCGCTCGCACGCGGCCGGTACGGGCACCGAGGTCGAGCCCGAGGTCGTCCGCGCCCTCATGCTGCTGCGCCTGCAGACCCTCGCCTCCGGGCACACCGGCGTCCGCCCCGTCGTCGTCGACACGTACGCTGCGATGCTCGACGCCGGAATCACGCCGATCGTCCGCGAATACGGCTCGTTGGGTTGCTCGGGAGACCTCGCGCCCCTTTCGCATGTCGCGCTCGCCGCGCTCGGGGAGGGCGAGGTGCGGGATGCCGCGGGGCAGCTCGTCGAGGCATCCGACGCGCTCGACGCGGCAGGGATCGCTCCACTCGTGCTGGAGGAGAAAGAGGGGCTCGCCCTCATCAACGGCACGGACGGCATGCTCGGAATGCTCCTGCTCGCGATCGCGGACCTCGAGATGCTGCTCGACACGGCCGACGTCGCCGCCGCGCTGTCCGTCGAAAGCCAGCTCGGAACCGACGCCGTCTTCGCCGCCGACCTCATGGCGCTGCGTCCGCAGGTCGGACAGGGCGTGTCGGCCGCACGCCTCCGCGCCCTCCTAGAGGGATCGGAGATCATGGCGAGCCACCGCGACCCCGCCGTGTGCACGCGGGTGCAGGATGCCTATTCGCTGCGCTGCTCGCCGCAGGTGCACGGCGCCGCGCGCGACACGGTCGACCACGCCGCACTCGTCGCGTCGCGGGAACTCGCGGCCGTCGTCGACAACCCTGTGGTCACCTCCGACGGGCGCGTCGAGTCGAACGGGAACTTCCATGGGGCTCCGGTCGCGTACGTGCTCGACTTTCTCGCGATCGCCGTCGCCGACGTGGCATCCATCTCGGAGCGCCGCACCGACCGCGCGCTCGACGCGACGCGCAACCGCGACCTGCCGCCGTTCCTCGCCGACGAGGTCGGGGTGGACTCCGGGCTCATGATCGCGCAATATGCCGCCGCGGGCATCGTCTCGGAGCTCAAACGCCTCGCCGTTCCCGCCTCGGTCGACTCGATCCCCTCGTCTGCGATGCAGGAAGACCACGTCTCGATGGGCTGGGCCGCCGCGCGGAAGCTCCGGCGCGGCATCGACGGGCTCGCGCGCGTCCTCGCGATCGAGATCGTGACGGGATGCCGCGCGCTGGACCTGCGGGCCCCGCTGCAGCCGGGACCGGCGACCGCCGCCGTCCGTGAGCTGCTACGCGACACCGGGGTCGCGGGCCCGGGCCCGGACCGGTTCGTGAGCCCCGACATCGAGACCGCGACCGCCCTCGTGCTCGCCGGTGCGGTGGTCCGAGCCGCGGTCGCGGCGGTCGATGCCGGGCGCGACGGCTCCGGTGGCGCCGGTGCGGCGCCGGGTGCTGGCGATGCGGCAACCCGAACTCCTCCATTCCGCGCCTGACGACCCCTGAAACACCGGATATGGGCCCTGCGACCGGCGAAGTGGAGGAGTTCGGGACACCGGTCGTCCGGCACCCGCCCCGAATCAGGCCCCAAGGTACCGGCCGAGACCGGCCGAGACCGGCGAGAGACCTGACGAGACCAGACGAGACCAGACGAGACCGGCCGAGACCGGCCGGAACCAGACGAGAACGCGAGAGAAGGAGACCCGCATGACTGAGACACCCGATCAGACCGCCAACGGCACGGCCCCGGCCCCGGCGACGCCCGCCGAGGTCCCGGCGCGTCCGCCCGTGCGGGCGCCGCGGGGCGCGGAGCGAACGGCCAAGAGCTGGGGCGCCGAAGCGGCCAAGCGGATGCTCATGAACAACCTCGACCCCGAGGTCGCCGAGCACCCCGAAGACCTCGTCGTCTACGGCGGCACGGGCCGCGCGGCGCGGTCGTGGGACGCGTACGACGCGATCGTCCGCACCCTCGACGAGCTCGAGCCCGACGAGACGCTGCTGGTCCAGTCGGGCAAGCCGGTCGGGGTCTTCCGCACGCACGAATGGGCGCCGCGGGTGCTCATCGCCAACTCGAACCTCGTCGGCGACTGGGCGACGTGGCCGGAGTTCCGCCGCCTGGAGGATCTCGGCCTCACGATGTACGGCCAGATGACGGCCGGGTCGTGGATCTACATCGGCACGCAGGGGATCCTCCAGGGCACCTACGAGACCTTCGCCGCCGTCGCCCGCTCGCTCCCGGCGCGAGAAGGTGAAGACGCCCGCGACGACCTCGCCGGAACCCTGACCCTCACCGCCGGCGCGGGCGGCATGGGCGGCGCGCAGCCGCTCGCCGTCACGCTCAACGGGGGAGCCGTCCTCATCGTCGACGTCGACGAGACCCGCCTCGCCCGCCGCGTCGCGCACGGCTACCTCGACGAGTACACGACAGACCTCGACACCGCTCTCGCCCGCGTCATCGCCGCGAAACAGGCCGGCGAGGCGCTGAGCGTCGGCGTCGTCGGCAACGCGGCGGAGATCTTCCCCGAACTCCTCCGCCGACAGCAGGCCGGCGAGGTCCAGATCGACATCGTCACGGACCAGACGAGTGCCCACGACCCGCTCGCCTACCTGCCGGTCGGGCTCAGCGTCGCCCAGTGGAAGGATGCCGCGGCCTCCGACCCCGCCGCCTTCACCGACCGCGCCCGCGCGTCGATGGCCGCGCACGTCGAGGCGATGGTCGGGTTCATGGATGCCGGTGCCGCCGTCTTCGACTACGGCAACTCGATCCGGCGTGAGGCGGAGCTCGGCGGTTCCAACCGCGCTTTCGCCTTCCCCGGGTTCGTGCCCGCCTACATCCGGCCCCTGTTCGCCGAGGGTCGGGGGCCGTTCCGCTGGGTCGCGCTGTCGGGCGACCCCGAGGACATCGCGAAGACCGACCGCGCCGTCGCGGAGCTCTTCCCCGAGGATGCCGCCCTGCGTCGCTGGCTCGAGAAAGCGGGTGAGACCGTGCACTTCGAAGGCCTTCCGGCGCGCATCTGCTGGCTCGGCTACAAGGAGCGCCATCTCGCCGGCCTGCGCTTCAACGAGATGGTCGCGTCGGGGGAGCTCAAGGGCCCCATCGTGATCGGCCGCGACCACCTCGATGCGGGGTCGGTCGCGAGCCCGTATCGCGAGACAGAGGCGATGGCCGACGGCTCCGACGCGATCGCCGACTGGCCCCTGCTGAACGCCCTCCTGAACACGGCGTCGGGCGCATCGTGGGTGTCGATCCACCACGGCGGCGGGGTCGGCATCGGCCGCTCGATCCATGCCGGTCAGGTCACTGTCGCCGACGGCACGCCGCTCGCCGCCGAGAAGCTCGAGCGGGTGCTCACGAACGACCCCGGCACGGGCGTTATGCGCCACGTCGACGCCGGCTACGAGCGCGCCCGCGAGGTCGCTCGCGAACGCGGACTCACCGTGCCGATGATGGATGCCCCGTGAGCCGCCTGCTCATCACGAATATCGGGGAGCTGACGACCAACGTCCCCGTCGACGGCGACCCCTGCGGCGCCCTCGCCGATGCCGCGATCCTCATCGACGGCGGCCGGGTCGCGTGGACGGGCCCGGCCGCCGACGCCCCGACCGACGTGGATGAGACGGTGGATGCCGCAGGGCGCGCCGCCCTGCCCGGGTTCGTCGACAGCCACACCCACCTCGTCTTCGCCGGAGACCGGGCGGACGAGTTCGAGGCCCGCATGGCCGGCGTGCCGTATGCCGCAGGCGGCATCCGCCGCACGGTGGCGGCCACGCGCACCGCGTCGGACGACGCGCTGCGCACGCGTCTCGCCGGGTTCGTGCGCGAACTGCATGCTCAGGGCACGACGACGTTCGAGGTCAAGACCGGTTACGACCTGACCGTTGCGGGCGAGGAGCGCTCCGCGCGGCTCGCGGCCGAGGTCACCGACGAGGTCACATTCCTCGGTGCGCATGTCGTGCCGGCGGAGTACGAACACAACCGCGCCGCGTACCTCGACCTCGTGTGCGGCCCCATGCTGGAAGCGGTGCGCCCGTTCGTGCGCTGGATCGACGTCTTCTGCGAGCGCGGCGCGTTCGACCCCGCCGAGGCGGAGCGCGTCCTCGCCGCGGGCGCTGCGGCGGGCCTCGGCACCCGCGTGCACGGCAACCAGCTCGGCGAGGGTGAGGGGGTGCGCCTCGCGGTCGCGCATGGCGCGGCATCCGTCGACCACTGCACCTACCTCAGCGACGCGGATGTCGCCGCCCTCGCGGCGGGCGACACCGTGGCGACCCTCCTGCCCGGGGTGGAGTTCTCGACGAGGCATCCGTATCCCGACGCGCGCGGGCTGCTCGACGCGGGCGTCACGGTCGCGCTCGCCAGCGACTGCAATCCGGGCACGAGCTTCACGAGCTCCCTGCCACTCATGGTCGCGCTCGCCGTCCGCGAGATGGGGATGACGGTCGGCGAGGCTGTTTGGGCGGCGACCGCGGGCGGTGCGCGCGCCCTGCGCCGCACCGACATCGGTCACCTCGGCGTCGGCGCGCGGGCTGACGTCGTGGTCTTGGATGCCCCGACGCGCACGCATCTCGCCTACCGACCGGGCGTCCCCCTCGTGCGCGAGGTGTACGTCGGCGGGAAGCGCGTCGCCTGACGGGGCTCTCTCCGTCCGACCGGGCGCTCCCCTCGCACGCGAGTGGACGTCGGCGGCGAACGCGTCGTCCGACGGGGCGTACTCAGTCCAGCCGGACGCCCGCGCGCGCAGCGATCACGGCAGCGCGACCGTCGCGGCGTCCGGGGTCAGCGACGTCGCGACGGCCCAGTCGTCGGTGTCCCACCGGAACGTCGCCACGGCGCACGTCGGCATACGGCCGATCGCGCCGTCGGAGAGGCGGTCGGCGAGGATCGTCATCCCCGGGTCGTGCGCCACGACGAGCACGCCCTCGACACCCCGCGCGGCGGCGGATTCCAGCAGCAGCCCGGCGGGCGCGCCGTAGAGCTCGGGGTCGAGTTCGACGTCGAGCCCGAGCGCCGCGCCGAAGAACGACGCGGTCGTTTGTGCGCGCAGCGCCGTGGAGGAGAGCACGGCATCCACCCGCACGCCCGATTCGGCGAGCCGCCGCGCCTGCACGGGTGCATCGCGCATTCCCCGCGCGTTCAATGGACGGTCGTGGTCGGCGAGCTGCGGGCTGCCCCAGTCGCTCTTGGCGTGTCGGACGAGGACGAGGGTCGTCACGCGGAAGTCTCCGTTCGGTCGTGGACGCCCGCGAGGAGTTCCAGGACGCACAGCGCCGCGAGGCGGACCGTGCGACCGTCGGGTGCGTCGGCGGTCGCGTCGACCTCGACGATATCAGCGGAGCGCACCCGGGCATCCGCCGCGAGCGCACGGACGAGGCCGCGCAGCTCCCACGCCTGCAGGCCGCCTGGCACAGAGGCGGGGCAGCCGGGCGCGACGGCGCGATCGCACACGTCGATGTCGATGTCGAGGTGGATGCCGCGGTCGTCACCTGCCGGGGCGGCGCCTCCTCCTGCGACCTCCCGCGCCTCGGCGACCACATCGGCGATGCCGCGGCGGCGCACATCATCGAGGGTGATCACCCGGATGCCGAGATCGGCGGCCCGTCGGGCGTACGCGGCCGAGTTCGCGAAGTCGGCTATGCCGATCTGCACGATGCGCTTCGGGTCCAGTCCGTCCGCGACGAGCCGCCGCACGGGGGAACCGTTGGAGACGCCGTCGCGCAGATCGAAGTGCGCGTCGAGCGTGATGAGCCCCGCGGCATCCGCGCCCTGCGCCGTGGCGTACGTGATCGAGTTGTCGCCACCGAGCGCGATCACGAGCCCGGCGCGTGCGGCGAGGCTCGACGTACGCGCGCGCAGGCGCTCCTCACCCTCCGGTCCGTCGGGATCGGCGACGTCACCGGCATCCGCGATCCGGAGCACCTCGGCGAGATCGACCGGGGGTGGGCCGAGAAGTGTCGGGCTGTAGCGGCGCAGCGCGTCGCGCACGGCGGCGGGCGTCGCGTCGGCGCCGGTCGGGGACAGGGAGGTCTTCGATGCCGGAGCGCCGAGCAGCACGGCATCCCACTGAGCGTCGTCGTCGCCGGGTGCCGGCCACTCGCCGGCGCGCGGCCAGAGGGGATCGTGCGACAGCGCCATCAGTCGACGTACACCCAGGCGGTGCGCCCGCTCGCGAGGGTCACGGCGATGCGGCGGTACAGCGCGACCTCGTAGTCGTCGGCGGCATCCAGCTCGGCGGCGCTCACGTGCAGCACGACGCCCGTCACCTTGTCGACCGCGCGCCCGGTCGCGCGGAGGATCGGGTGCACCGAGAGCCCGGAGAGGTCCGTGACGCGTTGGTCCTCGATCTCGACGTAGTCGACCGTGTACCCGGGGAGGGCGTCGGGTTCACCCGCGACGAGGCGCCCGAACGTGTCGAGCTGCACCTCGGCGTGCTGCAGCGTGCCGTAGGTGAACAGCAGCTGGTCGGCGGGCTGATCGCTCACCCTTCCACGGTACTCCGCACGCCGCGGGGCTTCCAGCCTCGTCAGCGGATCAGGGCATGCGCGATCGCGTAGATCGCGGCACCCGCGAGCGCACCGACGATCGTGCCGTTGAGCCGGATGTACTGCAGGTCGCGCCCGACCATCAGCTCGATCTTCTCGGTCGTCTCGGCCGGGTCCCACTTCTCGACGGTGTCGGTGATGATCGACGCGATGTCGTGCCGATAACGATCGACGAGGAACACCGCGGCATCCGACAGGCGCCCGTTCACCCGGCTCTGCAGTGCCGTGTCGGTCGTCAGCCGGTCGCCGACCTCGCCGAGCGCGGCCGACATCCGACTCCGGAGCGCGCTCCCGGGGTCGCCGAGGCTCTTCAGCAGTCCCGTCTTCGCCGTGTTCCAGGCCTCGGCGGCGAGCTCCCGCACGCGCGGGCTGTCGAAGACGGCGCTCTTGGCTTCTTCGAGTCGCGTAATCGTCGCGGGGTCGTGCTGCAGATTGCCGGCGAGCTTCGTCAGGTAGCGGTCGACCGCGTGGCGGGCGGGGTGCTCCGAGTCGGCCTGCACGGCCGCGACGAACTTCACCGCCTCGTGGTACACCGTGTCATCCACGAGGCGCATCGCCACCGACGGCACCCACGACGGCAGTCGCCGCGACACGAGCCCCGAGAAGGACTCGCGGTTCGCCCGCAGCCAGGTTTCGATGCTGTCGACGGCGAGGTCGACCGCGCCGTGGTGCGCTCCGGCATCCACGACCCGCTCGAGCCATCCGCCGATCGTCGGCGCCCACTCCGGGCTCAGCAGGTGCTCGCGGGCGAGATCGCCGATGAGGTCCTGCACCTCGTCGTCGCTCAGCGCATTGAGGATGCCCGTCGCCATCGTGGATGCCTCGCGCGACACGAGCTCGGCGTGGTCCGGGTCGCTCAGCCACGCGCCCGCCGTCGCGGCGATGTTGGTCGACTCGAGCTTCGCGCGCACGACCTCTCCGGCGAGGAAGTTCGTCTCGATGAACTCGCCGAGGCTCCGGCCGATCTCGTCCTTGCGCTTCGGGATGATCGCGGTGTGCGGGATCGGGATACCGAGGGGGTGGCGGAACAGTGCCGTGACGGCGAACCAGTCGGCGAGCGCACCGACCATGCCGCCTTCCGCGGCGGCGCGGACGTATCCGAGGGCGGGGATGCGCGGTTCGAGCGCGAACGCGACGACGAAGAGGATCGCCATGAAGACGAGTGCGCCGAGCGCGACGCCCTTCATGACGCGCAGGGACCGGCGGCGCTCCTGATCGGCGGGGCTCAGCAGCTCGGTCGGCGTCCTCGGCATGCCGTCAGTCTCGCACGGTGCGTCTCGGCGGCGCGTATCCTGGCGGCGTGATCGACGACATCAAGAAGCGCGCCCTGCACCGCACCGCGATCGTGGAGGGCCAGGTGCGTGGACTTGCGAAGATGATCGAGAACGAGGACTACTGCATGGACATCATCGCCCAGTCCCGGGCGATCCAGAAGGCGCTCGCCTCCCTCGACAAGCTGCTGGTCGAGAACCATCTGCGCACCCACGTCGCGCACATGTTCGAGCACGGCGGCCCCGAGCGGGAGCAGGCCGTGGCCGAACTCCTGAAGGCGTTCGACTTCGAGGGGCGCTGACCGGGGCATCCGTTCGCGGCGGATGCCGCCCGTCACCCCATCACGAGGTCGAGACCGGCCCGAGCCACGCGGCGGCGACGGTGGAGTGCGCCGATTCGGGGTCGGAGGGGTGGAACATCCCGGCGAGCACGTCGCGGTACAGGCGGCTGAGCTCCGTGCGCGTGAAATAGGACGAACCGCCGGCGACGAGCATCGCCTCATCGACGATCTGCTTGGCCGCGACGACGGCGCGATGCTTGAGCCCCGACAGCTTCGCGAACCACAGCCCGCCGTGGTCCGCCCGCGCGTCGACGTCTCCGGCGACGGCGGCGATCTGGGGGAGGAGGGCGTCGTAGGCGAGAGCCATCTCGGCGATGCGCCAGCGGATGTCGGGGTCGTCGCTGTACGCGAGGCCCGTCTTCTTCGAGGTGCGCTTCTTCGCCGTCTCGACGGCGAGGTCGAGCGCGCGGCGGGCGATGCCCGTGTACACGGATGCCAAAAGGACCTCGAACACGCTGAAGATGCCGAACACGATCGGGTCGGGGTTCGGCCCGGGTGCCACGCGGCGCACGACCCGGTCGGCCGGGGCGACGGCGCCGTGCAGCTCGGTCGTCCGCGACTGCGTGCCGCGCATGCCGACCGTGTCCCAGTCGTCGCGGGTCGTCACGGCATCCGTTCGGGGGATGAACGCGTACACCATCTGCGGCGCGTCCGGGCTCGTCGTGTCGAGACCGTGCAGGCCCAGCTGGGTCCAGACGGGCGCGAGCGAGGTGAAGATCTTCGTCCCGGTGAAGGCATACCCGCCGTCACCGGTGGGGGCGACGTCGGTGTCGCTGCCGAAGAGCACGAGGTCGTTGCCGGCCTCGCTGATGCCGAACGCGAACACCTCGCCTGAGGCTGCGCCCTCCTGCACGAAGCGGAGGGAGTCGATGCCGCGATCGGCCAGGACCTTGGCGACGCCCGTCCAGACGAGGTGCATGTTCACGGCGAGTGCCGTGGCGGGAGCCGCCGACGCGAGGCGCTGCTGCAGGAGCGCCGCCTCGGCGAGGCTGAGCCCCGCACCGCCGAGCTCGGCGGGCACGAGGATCGCGAGATACCCGGCCTCTTTCAGCTCCGCGAGGTCTTCGTCGGGGAAGCGGTTCTCGGCATCCACCGCCGCGGCGCGCGAGCGGATGCGCTCGAGCAGGTCGTCGGGGAGGTGGTCGGCGGGGTCGAAATCGGTCACCCTTCCATCCTGCCCCCGCGCCAGGCGTCTCGGCCTCGCCCGCGCGGATGCCCGCGCCGCGCCCGCGCCGCGCCGACGCCGTGCGTGACGAATGCAGGAAAAGCGCGAGCGGCCTCAGCGGAGGGCCGCCTCCAGGTGCCGCATCGTGGCCTCGGGGAGATCACGGTGCGGAGAATGTCCTGCATTCGTCACCACCGACATCGTCACCACCGGGTTCTGGCGCACCTCGTCGGCCAGGGCGCCCGTGAAGATCGAGTAGACGTTCGGGTCGCTCGCGATGATGTGCGTCGGGACAGTGAGCCGGGCCGCGGCCCCGCGCACGTCCCACGGAGTGTTCTGCACGCTGGTCTGCTCGACGGCCCAGCGGCTCGCCTGCGCGGCCGACAGCGCCTTCAGCTCGATGTCGTGGGGATGCCACGTGGGGTGCTCGGCGCGGACGGCCGCTTCGGACGTGTCGGCGAAGGCGCTTTCCTGACTGACGCGCACGAGGGCGCGATCGTGGTCCTGCAGATGGATGGCGGGGTCGATGAGCACGAGACGCCGCGTCCACGTCGGCGCATCGGCGCTCGCGACGGTCGCCGCCGCGCCCCCCAGGGAGTGGGCGACGACGAGATCCCAAGGGGCGTCGTCGGCGGTCACGGTGCGGGCGAGATCGGCGGCGTACGCCGCGATCGAGTAGTCGAGCGCGCGCGGCGCCGTGCCGTGACCGCGCAGATCGACCGCGGTGGCGTGCCAGCCGGCATCCGCGAGCCAGGTTCCGTAACGCCACATCAGTGCGCCGCTCGAGCCGAGACCGTGCACGAGAAGAGCCCGGCGGCGGGCGGCAGGGTCGCCCCAGGAGAGGCGGGGGAGGGTCACGGGCGTGCTCATGCCCCCAGCCTAGGAGCGCGGCGTCCGGCCACTGGGCACGCGCGGTGACGGATGCCGCAGGCATCCTGCCATCACGTGAGGACGGGGACGGGCTCCGTGTCGGGGATGGGGCTCGCGTCGCGGCCGCGGAGGTCGGGGAAGCCGCGCACGCAGGCGGCGGCGACGACGGCACCGAGGATCGCGAACCCGGCGGCGGCCGCATATGCACCGGCGGGGCCGACGCCGTCGATGAGGAAGCCGGCGATCGCCGAGCCGAGGGCGGCGCCGATCAGCTGCCCCGTGCCGATCCAGCCGTACGCCTCGGCGGTCTCGCTGAACTTCACGGACGCGGACGTCATCGCGAACATCACGGCGAGCGCCGGGGCGACGCCGACACCCGCGACGAGAAGACACAGGCTGACCCACCACGGCGTCGACGCGGTGACCTCGTCGACGAAGAACACGGCGGCGGTGAGGCCGACGGCGACGACCGTCAGGCGCCTGGCCATCGCCCACGGGCCGATCGGGATGTGGCCGAATGCGAGCCCGCCGGCGAGGCTGCCGACCGAGAACACGGCGAGGACGAGCCCGGCCTCGAGTCCGCCGTGGCCGAAGGTCGCCACGACCGCCGCCTCGACGGCCGCACACGCCCCGATGAGGAGGAATCCGATCACGGTGGCGAGGAGGACGACGGGCTTTCCGAGGACCTTGCCGAACGCGCGGCGGCTGCGCGGGATGCGTACGCGCCCCACTTCGGGGGAGAGGATGAACCACGCGCCGCCGAGGACGAGGATGACGATGATCAGCAGCAGGCCGACGACCGTGCCGACCTGCGTCGCGACGATCGTGATGAGCACGGGCGCGAGGATCCAGATGATCTCCTGCAGGCTCGCATCGAGCGAGAACAGCGCCGTCAGCTGGCGTGAGTTGACGAGCTTCGGGTAGATCGTGCGCACCGCCGACTGTACGGGCGGCGTGGACAGGCCCGCGACGAGGCCGCACGCCATGTAGCCCGGGACGCTCATCGGCACGAGGGCGAGGACCATGAGCGCCGCGGCGCACACCGCGGTCGTCAGCGTGAGCACACGGCGGATGCCCCAGATGCCCATCCAGCGGCTCGTGACGGGGCCGGCGACGGCCTGACCGATCGAGGTCGCCGCGAGCACGAGCCCCGCGGCACCGTAGGTGCCGGTCTGCTGCTCGACGTGCAGGAGGACCGCGAGACTCATCATCCCGTTGGGGAAACGGGCGGTGAGCTGTGCGGCGATGATGCGCGCGACCCCGGGGGTGCGCAGGAGTTCCCGATATCCCGCCACCCCTCTACGGTACCCGTCGGCGAGGGCTCGCCGCCGCGTCGATCGGGTGCGTGCGCGCGACACGCCCGACACGCCCGCGACACGCCGGAGTGCACGATCCACAGGCGGATTCGATGTCGGAGGCCCCTCGTACGGTCGCAGCTGTGGATGGATGCCTCGGGCATCCGTGAAATGCGCGGGATTCAGGACTTTTCGCGCAGCGGAATCCGTCTCGCGGCTGTGGATGAAACGGTGGACAAGTTGTGTTGTACCTGGGGAGAGCGGTGCAAAACTACACGGATGTAACTACTACCCCTTGTGGTGCTTCCGAGTGTCGGTACCCATATGTAGTATTGGACTCCCGACGGCGTACAGCCGGAGAACGGGCTTGATTTTGAAGGGAGAACGGATCGACATGGCGATCACGGTTTACACGAAGCCGTCGTGCGTGCAGTGCAACGCGACGTACCGGGCACTGGACTCGAAGGGCATCGACTACGAGGTGCTGGACCTGTCCGAAGACCCGGCGGCGCTCGAGCACGTCAAGTCGCTCGGGTACCTGCAGGCGCCGGTCGTCGTCACCGACGAGGACCACTGGTCGGGCTTCCGCCCCGACAAGATCGACGAGCTCGCCGCTCGTCTCTGATCACCACGCACCGGCGCAGCGCGCCGGCACTCGATCACCGGAAGGGGTTCAAGTGCTGACCACCACTGCTGCGCCGCTGCTGGTCTACTTCTCGAGCGTGTCGGGCAACACCGCACGCTTCATCGAGAAGCTGGGGATGCCGGCCCTCCGGATCCCGCTCACCGCTGCCGACCCCCAGATCGAGGTCGATGAGCCGTTCGTGCTCGTCACCCCGACCTACGGGGGAGGGCAGGGGCGAGGGGCCGAGAAGGGGGCAGTCCCCAAGCAGGTGATCCGGTTCCTCAACGTCGAGCACAATCGGCGTCTCCTGCGCGGAGTGATCTCCGCGGGCAACACCAACTTCGGCGAACACTTCTGCGTCGCCGGCGACATCATCAGCCGCAAGTGCTCCGTGCCGCACTTGTACCGGCTAGAACTTTTCGGCACGCCTGACGACGTCGATCGAGTGACCGACGGATTGGAACGATGGTGGAAGCTGCAGTGAGCGAGACGACCTTCAAGACCGACGCGCGCTTCGAAGGCTTGGACTACCACGCCCTCAACGCGATGCTGAACCTCTACGGCGAGGACGGGCAGATCCAGTTCGACGCCGACAAGCGGGCGGCGCGCGAGTACTTCCTGCAGCACGTCAACCAGAACACGGTGTTCTTCCACTCGCTCAAGGAGCGGCTCGACTACCTCGTCGAGAAGGAGTACTACGAGGGCGCCGTGCTCGAGAAGTACCCGTTCGAGTTCATCCAGCGCCTCAACGACCGCGCGTACGCCGCGAAGTTCCGCTTCGAGACGTTCCTCGGCGCGTTCAAGTACTACACGAGCTACACGCTCAAGACCTTCGACGGCAAGCGCTACCTCGAGCGCTTCGAGGACCGCGTCGTCATGACGGCGCTCGGTCTCGCCGATGGTGACCAGCGTCTCGCCGAGCAGCTCGTCGACGAGATCATCTCCGGCCGCTTCCAGCCCGCGACCCCGACCTTCCTCAACACGGGCAAGGCGCAGCGCGGCGAGCTCGTCAGCTGCTTCCTGCTGCGCATCGAAGACAACATGGAGTCGATCGCCCGCGGCATCAACTCCGCCCTGCAGCTCTCCAAGCGCGGCGGCGGTGTCGCGCTCCTCCTCTCGAACATCCGCGAGTCGGGTGCCCCGATCAAGCAGATCGAGAACCAGTCCTCGGGCATCATCCCCGTCATGAAGCTCCTCGAAGACAGCTTCAGCTACGCGAACCAGCTGGGCGCGCGTCAGGGCGCCGGCGCGGTGTACCTGTCGGCGCACCACCCGGACATCCTGCGCTTCCTCGACACGAAGCGAGAGAACGCCGACGAGAAGATCCGCATCAAGACACTGTCGCTCGGCGTCGTCATCCCCGACATCACGTTCGAGCTCGCCCGCAACGGCGAGGACATGTACCTCTTCTCGCCGTACGACGTCGAGAAGGTGTACGGCGTGCCGTTCGGCGACATCTCGGTCACCGAGAAGTACCGCGAGATGGTCGACGACTCGCGCATCAAGAAGACGAAGATCAACGCGCGTGAGTTCTTCCAGACCCTCGCCGAGATCCAGTTCGAGTCGGGCTACCCGTACATCATGTTCGAGGACACGGTGAACAAGGCGAACCCGATCAAGGGCCGCATCAACATGTCGAACCTGTGCTCGGAGATCCTCCAGGTCAACACGCCGACGACCTACAACGAGGACCTCTCCTACGCCGAGATCGGCAAGGACATCTCCTGCAACCTGGGGTCGATGAACATCGCGCTCGCGATGGACGGCAAGGACCTCGCCGGCACCGTCGAGACCTCGATCCGCGCCCTCACTGCGGTCAGCGACCAGAGCCACATCGCGTCGGTCCGCTCGATCGAGGACGGCAACGACCGCTCGCACGCGATCGGCCTCGGGCAGATGAACCTGCACGGCTACCTCGCGCGCGAGCACGTGCACTACGGCTCCGAAGAGGGCATCGACTTCACGAACATCTACTTCTATACGGTGCTCTTCCACGCGCTGCGCGCCTCGAACCGCATCGCGATCGAGCGCGGCACGACCTTCGACGGGTTCGCGGACTCGACGTACGCGTCGGGGGAGTTCTTCGACAAGTACACGGATGCCGCGTGGGAGCCGAAGACCGACAAGGTCAAGGACCTGTTCGGGGGCATCCACATCCCGACGCAGGACGACTGGCGCGAGCTCAAGGCATCCATCCAGGAGCACGGCATCTACAACCAGAACCTGCAGGCCGTGCCGCCGACGGGCTCGATCTCGTACATCAACAACTCGACGTCGTCGATCCACCCGATCGCGTCGAAGATCGAGATCCGCAAGGAAGGCAAGATCGGTCGCGTCTACTACCCGGCGCCGTTCATGACGAACGACAACCTCGAGTACTACGAAGACGCGTACGAGGTCGGCTACGAGAAGGTCATCGACACGTATGCCGCCGCGACGCAGCACGTGGACCAGGGCCTGTCGCTGACGCTGTTCTTCAAGGACACCGCCACCACGCGCGACATCAACAAGGCTCAGATCTACGCGTGGCGCAAGGGCATCAAGACGATCTACTACATCCGCCTGCGGCAGATGGCGCTCGAGGGCACGCAGCTCGACCAGTGCGTCAGCTGCATGCTCTGAGCCGCGTGTCGACTCGCTTCGCTCGCTCCACGACCGGACTGTGACTAAGGACAACCCCATGACCCCCCACGAACCGCTCAAGCTCGTCGACCACGTGCAGGCGATCAACTGGAACCGCATTCAGGATGAGAAGGACCTCGAGGTGTGGAACCGCCTCGTGAACAACTTCTGGCTGCCCGAGAAGGTGCCGCTTTCCAACGACGTGCAGTCGTGGGCGACGCTCACCCCCGAGGAGCAGACCACCACGATGCGCGTGTTCACGGGGCTCACGCTCCTCGACACGATCCAGGGGACGGTCGGCGCGGTGTCGCTCATCCCCGACGCGATCACCCCGCACGAGGAGGCGGTGTACACGAACATCGCGTTCATGGAGTCGGTGCACGCGAAGAGCTACTCGTCGATCTTCTCGACGCTGGCCTCGACACCCGAGATCGATGACGCGTTCCGCTGGTCGGTGGAGAACCCCAACCTTCAGAAGAAGGCCCACATCGTCATGGACTACTACCGTGGCGACGAGCCCCTGAAGCGCAAGGTCGCCTCGACGCTGCTGGAGTCGTTCCTGTTCTACTCGGGCTTCTACCTGCCGCTGCACTGGTCGAGCAAGGCCAAGCTCACGAACACGGCCGACATCATCCGCCTCATCATCCGCGACGAGGCCGTGCACGGGTACTACATCGGCTACAAGTTCCAGAAGGGCCTCGAGCAGCTGTCGCAGACCGAGCGCGACGAGCTCAAGGACTACACGTTCTCGCTGCTGTACGAGCTCTACGACAACGAGGTGCAGTACACGCAGGACCTCTACGACGGCATCGGTCTCACCGAGGACGTCAAGCGTTTCCTGCACTACAACGCGAACAAGGCGCTCATGAACCTCGGCTACGAGGCGATGTTCCCCTCGACGGTGACGAACGTGAACCCGGCGATCCTGTCGGCGCTGTCGCCGAACGCCGACGAGAACCACGACTTCTTCTCGGGGTCGGGCTCCTCGTACGTCATCGGCAAGGCCGTCGCGACCGAGGACGACGACTGGGACTTCTGATCGCTCCCGATCACGTCGCCCAGTCGATCTCGGCGCGGACGGCGTCCCCGATCGCGCGCATCGCGGCGAGCGCCTCGTCTCGCCACGGGTCCGAGTCTTGCTCGTACGTCCAGTTCACGAGGCACGCGTAGGCGAGGGATCGCGACGGGCCTGTCGCGATCCCGACGTCGACGCGAACGCCGGCGTCGGTCCCGGTCTTGTGCACGACCGTGATCCGGCGATCGGGGTGGGTGTGTGCGAGGGGGTCGAGCCCGAAGGCGGCGGCGACCATGCTGAGATCGACGCCGTCGCGCAGCCATTCCCGCACCCGGGCGCTCACCGCGGGGCTGAGGAGCGTGCCCCGGTGCAGTCGCACGAGCAGGTCGGCGTAACCGGCGGCCGACCCCGTGCTGAGTGTCGGAGGATGTCCCGGGCCGCGTTCGTCGCGCACCCGGTCATGCAGGTTCACCTCGTGGACGCGGGCTCGCCGCGCGGTGTCGGCGACCTGCTGCGGGCCACCGACACGATGCAGGAGCACGTTGGTCGCCCAGTTGTCGCTGACCATGCCGACAAGCCGCGCGACATCCTCGACGGGGAGTTCCGGCACGCTGAGGTGTTGCCAGATCCCCGAATCCGCCGCGGCGAGAGCGGGGTCCCGCGGCAGCAGCTCTGCCGCGCTCAGTGATACGGCCTCGAGCTGGCGGGCCGCCTCCAAGAGCACGAGGATCTTCGCGCCGCTGGCGGTCTTCAGCTGCCGGTGCGAGCCGACGTCGAGCAGGGCGTCACCCGTGGAGGCATCCACCACGAGGACACTCCATGTCAGGGGTGACACGCCCAGCGCCGTCGCGAGATCGCCCCACGTCTGTGTCATCGCGCACCCTCTCTCACGCCCCGACTGCCGCTCCACACCGGTGCGGCGCCCGCGTGGAAAGTCTGCCACCACGGCGCACGTGGCCTGATCGGGGCGGTCAAGTGGCAACATTCCTTCAGCTACACTGAAGGAATGTTCGCCGCACCGCTTCGACTGTTCCGCACGCTCGCGATCGCCGAGGCGGTGTCGTGGACGCTGCTGATCGCGGCGCTCATCGTCCGGGGGCTCACGGGGTGGGCGCCCGCCGTCACGATCGGCGGTGGCATCCACGGCTTCGTCTTCCTCTCCTACGGCGCCACCGTGGTGCTGGTCGCGCTCAACAACCGGTGGAAGCCCGGACCCACGGCGCTTGCGCTCATCTCGGCGATCGTCCCGTATGCGACGATCCCCGCCGAGGTGTGGCTGCATCGCCGTGGGTTGCTGGCCGGGTCGTGGCGCATCGACGTCAGCGCGCGCGATGAGGATGCCCGGTGGTACGACCGTCCGCTCGCCTGGTTCCTGCGGCGTCCGGCCGTGCTCTTCGGGGGACTGGCCGTGGCCGTCGCCGTCGTCTTCGCGGTGCTGCTCGTCGTCGGGCCTCCCGGCGGTAAGGCCTGACGGCAGGCCCGGCATCTCACGACGCCCTCATCGGGGCGGTCGGGGTTGTCACGGTGGGCCGCGCCGCCGACTCCGGCGCCGCTCGCTAGCATGTGCCTATGAGTCAGGAAGCCCCGCGTTTCAGCCCCGTCATCGCGCTCCTCGCGGTGTCGGCGATGTGGGAGGCGCAACTCGCCGCGATCCTCAAGGATCTCGGCATCACGACTCGCAAGTTCGGCCTGCTCGGTCACATCTACGCCGAGCCCGGCATCTCCTTCTCCGAACTCGCCCGCCGCTCCCACATCACGGTGCAGTCCGCCCACACGGCCGTGCGTACCCTCGTGGACGACGGACTGGTCGAGGATGCCACGTCGCACGCGGGCGCAGCCAGCGACCTTCACGTCACGAAGAAGGGCGACGGCGTGCTGCAGGCGGCCCGTGACCGGCTGTTCGAACTCGACGGGGCGCTCGCCCAGCGGCTGCCCAACGTCGCCGCATCACTGGACGGCATCCGTGCCGGCATCGTCTGAGGGGTCGCCTGACGACCTCGCCCCGTCGACTCGTCGTGGTCGCCGGATTCGCCACCATCGTCGGGACGGCGCTCCTGGTCGACTGCACTGAACGCGGCGGCGTCACCCCCGCGCGCATCGTCAGCGCCGCGTCGACACCGTCACGGTGAACTTCGCGTCCCGGGCGATCTGCTCGGTCGGCCCGACCACCCGCTCGAGCACGGGTCGGTACCGCAGTGCCGAGTTCCAGACGCACCACAGCTGCCCGCCCGGACGCAGGACACGGGCGGCATCCGCGAAGAGCCGTGGCGCCAGCTGGTCCGTGACGGCCGCACCCGAATGGAACGGCGGGTTCAGGGCGATGAAGGATGCCGAGGCATCCGCCCGCAGGCCGAGCAGGTCGTCCCCGGCGACGTGCACGCGATCCGCGACGTCGTTCGCGGCCACGGTCGCACGGGCCGAGGCGACGGCGACGGCGGACTGATCGCTCGACCACACGTACGCACCCGGATGCCGGACGGCGAGCCACGCGCCCACGACGCCGTTGCCGCACGCGAAGTCGATCCAGGGGTCGTCGCTACTGCCGCCGTCGAGGGAGCCCGGGAGGTGGGCGAGTAGCAGCCGGGTGCCGTGATCCAGCCGCGCACCGCCGAACGTGCCGCCGTACGCGCGGAGCTCCACGCCGCCGTCGCGCGCCGCCGCGGGTTCGGGCAGAGTGATGCCCGGCCGCGGCGTGCGGGCGACGAGCACACGGGACTTCTGCCGCGCGTGCGTGACGTCGACCCGCTCGAACGCGGCGGCGAGTGCGCCGTTCATCGCGACGCTCATGTGCTTGAGACGCCCGCCCGCGAAGACGACGACCTCCGGATCCGCGTGGCCCGCGATGAGGGCCGCCGTGTCACGGAGCGCATCGAGGGAGCGCGGCAGCCGCAGGAGCACCACACGTGCGCCGCGCAGCAGCTCCTCGCCCTGCGTCGCGACGGAGGTCACGCGGGCGTCGAGTCCCAGCCGATCGGCGTTGGAAGCCAGCGCGCGCTCGCCGACCAGGGCGTCCTGGTGCACCCGCACACCCTGCGCGCCGTCCCAGACCGCGCCGAGGGCGAGCGCGCCGTATGCGTCGCCGATCACGACGAGTTCTCCGTCGCCGAGACCGGCGCGGGCGGCGGCGGACTCGTCGAGGATCAGGCGATCGGCGGCATCCGACGCCACGAGCCCGGGCCCCTCGATGTCGGGGGCGCGGCGCAGCGCCTCGAACGGGAACGAGCCGTCGCTCACCGGTCGGCTGTTCCGGCGCGCTCCGCGTAGCGCAGGTGCGCGTCGGCGGGGGTGCACTCGTCGCCGATACGGATGCCGGGCGCGAGCGCACCCGCGTCGCGGAGGCGCTCGAGTTCGTCGACGGCGCGACGGCGCAGCTCCCACGGGTCGATCGTGTTGACGTAGATCTTCGTGCCGCCCTCGAACCCGGCGGGGTTCGAGACCCGCCACTTCAGGACCACGCGCCACGGCATCGGCCAGGGGGCGCCCGGTGGTCGGTAGTGCCACTCCTCGTTCGTCGGCACGTGCACGCCCGTCGCGGCGTGGAGCGCGTGCACGAGATCGGAGACGGCGCGGATGCCGGCATCCGAATGCTCCTGCGGGAGGTTCGCCGAGGACGTCGAGAACACCTCGAACGCGGGGTATCGGTGGCCGACACCCGCGAACGCCACCGCGCCGTCGTTCGCGGCCACGACGAGCCGCTCGCGGACAGCGAGGTCGGCGATCTCCCGCTGGTAGAGGTCGTGATCATGCGACAGGAGCCGCAGTTCGTGGTCGACCTGCGGGCCCTGTTCGTCGATCGCGACGAGCTGCTTGTGCAGGTGGTCGAAGGACGCCCCCGCCGGGCGCAACCAGTTCTGGAAGACGGCGACGTACGTCGCGTTGGGCTGCGCCGCCTGGATCTCGGCGAGCGAGCGCACCGTGAAGGCGAAGTACGCGCCGTGCTCGTCGGGGGTGAGGGTTCCCGCCGACGCGAGTTCGTCGTCGGTCTCGGCGCCGTCGATCACGTGCCGGCGGGCGACGACGACGTCGTGGGACCCGCCGAGGAGGTCGAGGGCCGCCTCCTCGAGGGAGGTCTGCACGCCCGACGCGCGCTCGCGGATCTCGGCGAGGGCCGTGAGGTGCGCGCGGCCGACAGGGTCGGCGAGATACTCCTGCGCCCACTCGATGACGGGCGTCGGCTGGCGGAAGCCGTGGTTCTCACGCCAGTACTCCGCCGACACGATCTCGAAGAGGTTGCCGAACCGGCGGAACTGCGCGGTCGTGGCATCCACGTCGCGCGCGGGGACGCGACGCAGTTCGGTGAAGTCCGGGCCCACGAGCCGCGACTTCTCCGGCGTCGTCTCCAGGTAGCGGTCGGCGCAGAACGCGCACAGTCGCCGATCCTCGCCGGGCTGCAGCCGGCGGACATGCTCACGCGGGAGCGCGAGTGGGCGATGGGCTCGCCCGGGGACCGTCCACACCCGGGTCCCGGTGAGGGGGCCGATCTGCTTGACGGTCCCGTCGGGCATCCGGCGGAGGGGAGATGATGCGCCGTCGCTCACCCTGCCAGCCTACCCGGCGCCCTGCGTGCGGTTCCTGACGCCCGGCGGGCCGGGCACTCCACGGACGCTGTCGAGGGGGATCGGAAAGCGGTCGAGGCCGTGCAGGATGGCGGCATGAGAACGTACGCGCGCTGGCTGCTCGGCGCAGGGATGGTGTTCGCGGGGCTCAGCCACCTGTTCTGGGCCCGCAAGGAGTTCCAGGCGCAGGTGCCCGAGGTCGTCACGAAGGCACTGCCGATCGACGCCGACGGCGTGGTCGTGGCGTCGGGCGCCGTGGAGATCATGCTGGGCGGTGCCCTCGTTGCGCTGCCCCGGGAGCGGCGCCGGATCGGTGCGATCCTCGCGGCGTTTTTCGTCGCCGTTTTCCCCGGCAACATTGCTCAGGCCATCGACCGGCGCCGCGCGTTCGGCCTCGACAGTGACCGGGCGCGCATCGCGCGTCTGTTCTTCCAGCCGCTGCTCGTGCTGTGGGCGCTCTGGTCGACGCGCCACTGACACGGTCAAGACGAGGCGGTGTCGTCCTGACCGTGGAGCCGCACCGTGACGATGTTGGTGGACTCGTCGATGTCCGCGATGGTCGGGTGCGCCTTGACGAAATCGGAGAACGAGCGGTGCCCGAGCGCCTTCTCGCTGAAGGACGGGTCCATGCGCTTGAGCAGGTTCTTCACGGCGGACAGGTGCACCCACTCGTCGTCGGTGCGCTCCTGCTCGAGGCGCAGCGCACGCCGGAGGAGCTCACCGGCGGGATCCTCCGTGCTCTTGCGGCGACGAGAGGCGCTCGACCCGTTGGCGGTCGCGGCATCCGCCTTCTTCGTCGGTGGCGCCGCGGGGGGAACGACACCCGGAAGGGAGTCGTACGCGTCGAACTGATCGCATGCGGCGGCGAGGGACTTGGCCGTCGAGCCCGCGACGCCGACACCGACGACGAACCGGCCGAGGCGCTTGCAGCGCTGCGCGAGCGGCACATAGTCGCTGTCACCGGCGACGATGACGACGTGGGTGAGGTCGGGGAGGCGGAACATGTCCTCGACGGTGTCGACGGCGAGCCGGATGTCGGCGCCGTTCTTGGCGTACGCCGCAGCCGGGAACAGCTGCACGAGATCGACGGCGCGCGCGACCAGCTGAGAGCGGTAGAAGGCGTTCACGGGTGAGGACCAGTCCGCGTAGGCGCGCGTCAGCACGAGCGTGCCGAAGGATGCCGCGTAGTCGATGATCGCACCGACGTCGATCGTCGCGTCCTTGAGCCGCTGCGCGATCTCGGGCTCGTCGGGGTCGGCGATGATGCGCTGGCGGTCACCGGCGTAGGCGTTCCGACCGTGGACGCGGTCGTACCAGCTCATCACGATGTTGTCGAAGTCGAGGTAGACGGCGACGCGGGCGTTCTTCAGGTCGGGCACGTCCTCAAGTGTGGCAGGTCGGGCTGACGCGCGGAATCGCCGGCTCATAGACTCGCGGCATGCCGTACATCTTCTCTCTGCTGCTGCTCGCCGCGATGATCTTCGCCCTCGTCGACATCATCACGCGCGACAGCTCTCAGGTGCGGCGTCTTCCGAAGGTCACGTGGGTGTTCATCGTGATCCTCCTGCCGATGCTCGGCACGATCCTCTGGTTCGCGCTCGGCCGGGAGTACGCGCCGCGTTCCGCCCCGACCCGAACGCCACAGTTCGCGCCGTGGGCGACGCCGCCCGCGCCCGCGCCGGAGTCGCGCCCACGCGACCTGCGCTCGACCGAGCAGCAGCTCGCCGATCTCGAACGGGAGATCGAGGAGGAGCGGCTGCGCGCCGAGCTCGCCCGCCGCCGCAGCGAGCGGTCGGCGGACAGCGCGGAGGGCTGAGCCGGCGCGATCAGCGCGCGGACGGGTAGACGACTCCGACCTGGGCGCGGATGTCGTCGAGCACCGCCATGATGGCGATGGACTCGTCGAACGGCAGCAGGTCGCTGTCGGTGCGGCCCGCACGGATGAGGTCCTCGGCGTACAGCGCCTGGAACTGCATGCCACGTCCCTCGACCTCCGACCGATAGTCGAGGGCGACCGCGCCGTCGCGCCCGATGAGGCGGAACGACGTCGGGGTGTACCAGACACGATCGATCTCGATGCGGCCGTCCGTACCGAGGATGTGCGCGACGTTGGGGCCCTGCGCGCGTGAACTCGTGACGAGCGACGAGACGGCGCCGCCGTCGTGCGCGAGGGAGATGGCGACCTCGGTGTCGGCGCCGGTCTCGGAGAGGCGCCCCGTGGCGCGTGTGTCGGCGACGAGGCCGAGGATGTCGACGGCGAACGACACCGGGTAGATCCCGAGGTCGAGGAGCGCGCCGCCGCCCAGCTCGAGGGCGTTCAGGCGATGCCCGGGGTCGGTGGGGAGCGACTGGGTGTGATCGGCGAAGAGGGTGCGCACCTCACCGATCGCCCCCTCCGCGATGAGCTCGCGGATGCGGATCATGTGAGGCAGATACCTCGTCCACATGGCCTCCATCGCGAGAAGGCCCCGGCTGCGCGCGGCCTCGCGGATCTCGGCTGCCTCGGCGGCGTCGAGGGTGACGGCCTTCTCGATGAGGACGTGCTTGCCCGCCTCGAGCGCGAGGATCGCCTGGTCGCGGTGGTGGCTGTGCGGGGATGCCACGTAGACGATGTCGACCTCGGGGTCCGCGACGAGTTCCTCGTACGACCCGTAGGCGTGAGGGATGTCGAACTCCGCCGCGAACGCGCGGGCGGCGTCGAGGCGGCGGGAGCCGACCGCGGCCACGTCGAGGCCTGCCGTGCGCAGGTCCTGGGTGAACGAGTGGGCGATGTTGCCGGGAGCGAGGATGCCCCATCGGATGTCGGTCATAGGACGAGCCTAGGGGGAGGCCGACGAGGCAGGGCGAGCAGGGCGAGCAGGACGAGCGCGGCCGGCGGGGGGCGCGAGGGGAGCGAGCGATTCCCCGCCCGAGCCCGGCGGGTGGAACGATGGAGGAATGAGCGATCTCGACGCGTCACACGACGAAGCCCTCGCGCGTTTCCGCGAACTGCTGCGCATACCGACGGTCTCGCACGCAGACGAGAGCCTCATCGACTGGCAGCCGTTCAGCGATTTCCACGCCGCCGTCGAACGGCTCTACCCGCGCCTCCACGCGACGCTCGCGCGCGAGGTGGTCGACGGGCATTCGCTCCTGTACCGGTGGCCCGGGGCATCGGCATCCGACCCGCTCGTGGTCATGGCCCACCTCGATGTCGTCCCGGTCGTCGAGGAGGAGTGGGAGCACGCGCCGTTCGCCGCCGAGATCGTCGGCGAGGGGGAGGACGCCGCGATCCACGCCCGCGGGGCGATCGACGACAAGGGGTCGCTCGTCGCGATCCTCGAGGCCGTCGAACAGCTCGCGGGCGAAGGCTTCGTCCCCGCGCACGACGTCTATCTGTCGTTCGGGCACAACGAGGAGACCGCGGGCGGAGGTGCGCAGGCGATCGTCGCGCTGTTGCGCGAACGAGGCGTCGAACCCGGTCTCGTCATCGACGAGGGCGGCGCCGTCGTCGACGGAGTCCTCCCCGGCGTGAGCGTCCCGACGGCGATGGTGGGCGTCGCCGAGCGCGGCGTCATGACGCTGCACCTCACCGCCCGCGAGGCCGGCGGACACGCATCGACGCCGCCCGCGATGCCTGCGACGGCCCGCCTCGCGCGCGCGATCGGGCGCGTGCACCGGCATCCCTTCCCGACGCGGATCGCTCCGCCCGTGCGGGCGATGTTCGCGACGGTAGCCCCGCACGCGCCGCAGCCGCTGCGCTGGCTGTTCGGGAGCCTCGGCGTCACGGGGCGCCTCGTCGCCGCGGCGCTGCCGAAGCTCGGCCCCGAGACGAACGCGATGGTGCGGACGACGGCCGTCGTGACGGAGCTCTCCGGCGCGCCGGGGGAGAACGTGCTCGCGACGACGGCGCGCGCCTCGGTGAACATCCGTCTGCTGACGGGGGACACCGTGGCATCCGCCACCGCGCACGTCCGCCGCGCCGTCGCCGACCCGCAGGTGGAGATCGAGGTGCGGCACGCCTCGGACCCTTCACCGGTCTCGCCGTGGCGGGGGGAGCCGTGGCGGCGGATCGCCGGTGCGGTCAGATCGGCGCTCGGCGAGGACATCGTGACGACGCCATACATCCAGCTCGGTGCGAGCGACAGCCGCTGGTTCACGGACATCAGCCCGCACGTGTACCGCTTCACCCCGTTCCACCTGACCCGTGCCGAGCGTGACGCACTGCACTCGCACAACGAGCGCATCCGCGTGGCGGTGTGGCTGCGCGGCATCGGGTTCTACCGCGACCTCATCGCGGCGAGCTGACCACCTCGGCGTCAGGGGATCAGCACGACCTTGCCGTCGACGCCGGCTTCGACGAGTCGGTGCGCTTCGGCCGCGTCCGCGAGGGGAAGGCTCACACCCACCTCGACCGAGAAGCGGCCCACCGTCATGAGGGCGAGGGCGAGCGGGATCGCCTCGGCGCGCCACCGCTCCTCCGCCGCCGTCAGCGGAGTCGGGCTGCCGCCGCGGAACGCGCGGATGCCGAGGCCTGCGGCGTCCGCTCCGCGCACGAGCGTCGCGATGCGCGAGCGGTCGGCGACGAGGGCGAGGGACTGCTGGAGCGCCTCGTCGGTACCGATGAGATCGATCGCGACGGTGACGCCCGCGGGGGCCACTTCGCCCACGCGGGCGACGACATCGGGGCCGTACGGCAGCGGCGTCGCGCCCAGGCTTCGCACCCGCTCTGCGCGGCGGTCGCTCGTCGTGGCGAGCACCGTCGCCCCCGCGAGGACGGCGAACTGGATGACCGCCTGCCCGACCGACCCCGAGCCGGCGTGCACGAGCAGGACGTCGCGCGGGCCGACGGCGAGGGAGCGCACGGTCTGGTACGCCGTGCTGACGGGGATGCCGAGGGCCGCCCCTTCCGCAGCGCTCACGACGGCCGGGCGGGGCGTGACGTGGCGCGCGTCGACCACGAGATCACTCGCGTGCGTGCCCTCCGCGTTGAAGACGACGACCGGGTCACCGACGCGGAAGCCCTCGGTCCCCTCGCCGAGCGCGGTGACCGTGCCGGCAGCGTCGGCGCCGATGTGGCGCGGCGCGGTGACCGGCGCCGAGGGGCGCGTGCCGGACCGGAGCTTGTGGTCGATCGGATTGACGCCCGCGGCCTCCACGTGCACGGCGACCTCGCCCGGGCCCGGCATGGGCGCCTCGATGTCGGTGACGGTGAGGACCTCGGGTCCTCCGAGCTCGGTGTACACGATCGCTGTGGCCATATCGGCCACAACCGTACCCGCCCGGGCCGCTATTCCCGACCGGCGAGCGTCTTCGTGATGCGCTGCAGCGACACCGGCTCCGCCGTCCCCAACTGCTGCGCGAACAGGCTCACGCGGTACTCCTCGAGGAGCCACCGCGCGCGGGCGAGGGCGGGGGAGGCATCCGGTGTGGCGGGGAGCGCGCCGCCCGCGTCGGCGTACGCGGCGGACGCGCGCTCGAACTCGGTCATCCGCTGACGGTCCCGCCCGGGGTTGTCGGAGAGTCCCTCGACGCGCGAGAGCGCCCCCTGCAGGTACCGCGGCAGGTGGGCGAGACGGGCCAGCCCCGTCTGCGACACGAAGCCGGGCGGCACGAGCGCGGCGAGCTGCCCCTTGACGTCTCCGAGCGCGGCGAGAAGGGTCATCGAGTTCTGCCGTTTCACCGCGCGTTCCACGTCGCGCTGTAGCGTCAGGATCCGCGCGACGAGCGACACCGCCTGGAAGAGGTCGTCGACGACGGCGGCCGAGAACGCGGCGCGCGCGGCCTCGAAGTCGGCAGTGGTGCGGATGCCGCCGGGTGCGACCCGCGCCATGACGGCGTCGGCGACCGCGACGCGGGCATCCTCGATGAGTGCCTTCGCCGACGGGTACGGGGACGCCGCGAGCGACAGCTTCTCGGCCGACGTCAGGTGCTCGAGCACGTATGTGGCGGGCGAGGGCACGGCCAGCAGCAGGAGGCGCCGGACGCCCGCGTGGGTGAGCCGCGCGGCGCGTTCAGGGGTCGCCTCGATGCGCAGGGCGACCGAGTCCTTCTCGTCCACGAGCGCCGGGTACCCGCGCACGACCCCGCCTGCGACGCGCGTGTCCACGACGGCCGGAAGGTCGCCCAGGTCCCACGTCGTGAGGCCGGTGCGCTCGGCGAGGCCCGCGCCGCTCGGCTGACGGCTGGCCGTGGCATCCGCGCCGTTCGCCGACCCGCCGGTGCCGCCCGCACCGACCACGCCCGCCGCGCCCGCTCCCGGACCGGGGATGCCAGGTCGCGCGCCGCCGCCTGTGAGCGTGCGGGCGACCTGCTCGCGTGCGCGGCCCGCGAGACGGGCCTGCAGGTCGGCGAGATCGCGCGACGTGCCGACCGTGCGGCCGCGGTGGTCGACGGCGCGGAAGGTCATCCGCAGGTGCTCCGGCACGCGTTCCAGCTCGAAGTCCGCGGCGCGCACGGGCTGGTTCGCGACGCGCTGAATGCGTGCGGCGAGGGCGCTCGTGAGGGTTGTCGGAGGAAGACCGCGGTGCCGTTCGGGAGCGTCGCCGGCTACCTCGGCGCCGAGCATCGCGGCCCAATCGGCCGCGGGCACCACGTGTCGCCGGATCGCCTTGGGAAGGGCGCGCAGCAGCGCCGTGAGGAGTTCGGCGCGCAGGCCCGGCACCTGCCAGTCGAACCCGTCGGGGCGAAGTCCCGCGAGAAGCGGCAGCGGGACGACGACGCTGACGCCGTCCTCGGGGCTCCCCGGCTCGAACCGGTACGCGAGGGAGAGCACCTGGTCGCCCTGCTCCCACCGGCCGGGGAAGTCGCGTTCGTCGGAGCGCGACGCCTCATCGCGGAGGTCCGCCTCGGTCATGTCCAGCAGTCGCGGCGTCCGGGCGGATGCCTCCCGCCACCACGTCTCGAACGAGCGCACGTCGAAGACGTCCCGGGGGATGCGGGCGTCGTAGAACGCGAAGACGGCCTCGTCGCCGACGAGGATGTCGCGCCGGCGCTCGCGCTCCTCGACCTTCTCCAGCCGGCGGCGCAGTTCGAGGTTCCGCCGTTCGAAGGCGGTCAGGTTCTTTCCGAGGTGCGCCGAGTTCCATTCGCCCTCGACGAGCGCGTGCCGCAGGAACAGCTCGCGCGCGAGCTCCCGGTCGATCCGGGCGAGCTGCACGCGCCGGCGCGGGATGATCTCGACGCCGAACAGCGTCACCTTCTCGGCGGCGACCGCGGCACCGGCATCCTTCGACCAGTGCGGGTCGCTGAGGCTCCGGTGCGCGAGGTCACCCGCCGGCTCCTCCGCCCACGCCGGGTCGATGACGGCGACGGTGCGAGCGTAGAGGCGCGACGTCTCGACGAGTTCGGCCGCCATCACGGCATCCGGCGACGCCTTTCGCAGGGCCGACCCGGGGAAGATCGCGAAGTTCGCGCCGCGCGCGCCGCGATACGCCGCCACGGGCTTCCGTCCGCGCGGGCGCGCGTCGGCGGGCGCGAGCGAGCGCGTGTCGAGGATGCCGATGTGCGAGAGGAGACCCGCGAGGATCGCACGATGCACGAGCGCCGGGTCGGCGTCGGTCACCGCGGCGGCGCCGCCTCCTGCACCGAGCAGCTGGCGCAGCTGCCGGTGCACGTCGAACCACTCGCGCACGCGTACGTAGTTGAGGAACTCGGCGCGGCACAGGCGCCGGAAGGCGCTCGAGCCGTGTTCGCGCTGCGCCTCCTGCAGGTGGTTCCAGAGGTTCAGGATCGACAGGAAGTCGCTCGTCGGGTCGGCGAACCGGGCGTGGAGACGGTCGGCCTGCTCGCGGGCGGCGCCCTCCTCGGCGGAGGGTCGCTCGCGGACGTCCTGGATCGAGAGCCCCGCGACGATTGCGAGGACGGGCGGGAGGACGCCGTGCCGGCGGGCCTCCAGCAGCATCCGCGCGAACCTCGGGTCGATCGGGAGGCGCGCGATCTCGCGGCCGATCTTCGTGAGCGTGCGTTTCGCGGTGACGGCGCGCAGCTCCGTGAGGAGATCGAACGCCGCCCGGACGCCGCGGCTGTCGGGCTTCGTGAGGAACGGGAACTCCTCGATGTCGCCGAAGCCGAGGGCGAGCATCTGCAGGATGACCGCCGCGAGCGACGTGCGGAGGATCTCCGGCTCGGTGTACTCGGGGCGCGCGAGGAAGTCGTCCTCCGCGTACAGACGGATCGCGATGCCGTCGGACGTGCGCCCGGCCCGCCCGGATCGCTGTTGGGCGGATGCCTGGGAGATCGCCTCGATCGGCAGCTGCTGGATCTTCGTGCGGGCGCTGTAGCGGGAGATGCGGGCGGTGCCCGCATCCACGACGTACCGGATGCCGGGGACGGTGAGGCTCGTCTCCGCGACGTTCGTGGCGAGGATGATGCGCCTGCGGACGCCTGCGACGGTCGACGGCTCGAAGACGCGGTGCTGCTCGGCGGCGGAGAGCCGCCCGTAGAGGGGGAGCAACTCGGTCGGGCGGGCATCCTTCGCGTACATGCCGCGGATGGCATCCATCGCGTCGCGGATCTCCGCCTCGCCCGGGAGGAAGACGAGGACGTCGCCGTCCGGTTCGCGGTCGAGCTCGCGCAGCGCCGCGAGGAGCGCGTCGACGTCGTCCCCGTCGCTGTCGTCCGGGCCGCGGTAGCGGATCTCGACCGGGTAGGTGCGCCCCGACACCTCGACGATCGGTGCCGGGCGACCCCCGGCATCCGCGAAATGCTTGGCGAAGCTCTCGGGGTCGATCGTCGCGGAGGTGATGATGACCTTCAGATCGGGCCGCTCGGGCAGGATCCGCGCGAGGTAGCCGAGCAGGAAGTCGATGTTGAGCGAACGCTCGTGCGCCTCGTCGACGATGATCGTGTCGTAACGCCTCAGCAGTCGGTCGCGGTGGATCTCGTTGAGGAGGATCCCGTCCGTGACGAGCGCGATCTTGGTGTCCGCGGAGACCTGGTCGGTGAAGCGCACCTTGTAGCCGACGGTGCTGCCGAGCGGCACCTGGAGCTCCTGTGCGATGCGCTCGGCGATCGTCCGCGCCGCGATGCGGCGCGGCTGCGTGTGGGCGATCGAGGTGCGGCCGAGCTCGAGGCAGATCTTCGGCAGCTGCGTCGTCTTGCCCGACCCCGTCGCACCGGCGACGATGACGACCTGGTGGCCGTCGATGGCGCGCGCGATCTCGTCCCGAGCGGCGCTGACGGGCAGCTCAGGCGGGTAGACGATGACGGGGTCGAGCGAAGGCATAGCCCTCCATCGTAAGCGGAGCAGGCGTCAGACCCAGCCCTGCATCCAGTTGTGCAGGCGATAGAACTCGTACGGCACCTGCATGCCCGACCACAGCGGGTACCAGAAGATCGACAGTGCGACGGCGAGGCCGAGGAAGACGAGCACGACGCGCTGGCCCGCCGTGCGTCTGTCGCGGTCGGAGCTCGTCGCCCCCGCGACGCGCTGCAGAGCGAAGGTCAACGCGAGAAGCAGGAACGGCCAGAGCACGATCGTGTAGAACTGGAAGATCGTCCGCTCGGGGTAGGCGAGCCACGGGAGCCATGTCGCCGCGATGCCGACGAGCACGAGCGCCTGACGCCAGTCGCGGTCGAGGACGAACCGGTAGACGAGGTAGCCCGCCGCCGCGATGCTCGCGTACCACAGCAGCGGATTCGGCATGCTGTAGAGGATCTCGATGCAGCCGCCCTGCCCTCCGGCGCATCCGCCCTGCCCGTCGGCCGCGGAGTTCGCGTACATCGCGGTGGGGCGCCACAGCAGCGGCCACTGCCACGCGGGGCTCGCGTAGCTGTGCGGCGAGGTCATGCCGGTCATCGAGTTGTAGATCGTGACGTGGTACTTCCAGAGGCTCTGCAGCGACAGGGGCACCCACGAGAAGATCCCCGTCGCGGGTTGCGCGTCGGCGGCGTGCCGGTCATACCCGCCGTCGGTCGCGAGCCAGCCCGCCCACGATGACAGGTACACGACGGCGGCGACCGGGACGAGGAGGACGAAGCTCGCGGCACCCTGACGCACGGCGTCGGTCGGCCAGAACGTGATGCCGAGGCGCCGCCGCTCGAGCGCGTCGCTTACGACGAGGTAGAGCCCGATCGCGGCGAGCACCCACACACCGGACCATTTCACAGCGGTCGCCGCGCCCGCCGCGGCGCCGGCGGCGATCAGCCACGGGCGACCCCACAGCACGGGCCCCCATGCCGGTGCGCTCTCGTCGCCCTCGCGCGCGAGAGTGCGAGCGGCGAGACGCCCGGCCGTCGCCTTCCGATCGAGGACGACGAACCAGAAGGCGAGCAGGACGAAGAAGGCGAGGAAGATGTCGAGCAGTGCGACCTTGCTCATGACGATGCCGAGACCGTCGATCGCGAGGAGGAACGAGGCGACCGAGGCGAATGCCGTCGAGTTGGTCATCGACTTCGCCACGAGGAAGAGCAGGAGGACCAGTGCCGTGCCGAACAGGGCCGTCGCGAAGCGCCAGCCGAACGCGTTCTCCGGCCCGAACAGCCACATCCCGGCGCCGATGAGGTACTTGCCGAGGGGCGGGTGGACGACGAAGCTCGGATCCGTCGTGAAGATGTCGGCGTGACCCGCGACGAAGTCCGCGTTCGCATCGTCGGGCCAGCGGGACGCGTAGCCGAGGTTCCACTGGCTCCAGGCATCCTTGACGTAGTACGTCTCGTCGAAGACGAGCGCATGCGGCTGCCCGAGGTTCCAGAACCGCAGGATGCCCGCGAGCACCGTCACGAGCGTCGGCGCGAGCCAGGCGTAGAGGCGCGCGAGCGCAGGGTCGGAGACGACCCGCAGGCGCCAGCGGTCATAGCTGGACGGCCGGGCTGCGGGTAGCAGCAGAGGGTCGGTCGTCGTCACGGCCACAAGCCTATGCTGGGGCGGTGATCATCCTGGCCGCGACCCCCATCGGAAACCTCGGCGACGCGTCCGCGCGGCTCGTCGCGGCGCTCGAGCAGGCGACGGTCGTCGCGGCGGAGGACACCCGCACGACCCAGCGGCTGCTGCAGGCGCTCGGCATCGCGAACCGGCCGAAGCTCCTCGCCCTGCACGAGCACAACGAGCGGGGTCGTGCCGCGGAACTCGCCCTGCGCGCTCGCGACGAGGATCTGCTGGTGCTGAGCGACGCCGGGATGCCGACGGTCAGCGACCCCGGGTACGTGCTCGTCGCCGAGGCCATCGCGCAGGGTGTCGCCGTCACCGCGATCCCCGGCCCGTCGGCCGTCGTCACGGCGCTCGCCGTGGCCGGGCTTCCGACCGATCGGTTCACGTTCGAAGGGTTCCTTCCGCGGAAGGCCGGTGATCGCCGCCGCGCGCTCGCGGACCTCGCCGCCGAGCCGCGCACGATGGTCTTCTTCGAGGCGCCCTCACGTCTCGCGGAGACGCTCGACGCGATGGCGGACGCCTTCGGTGCGGACCGCCCCGCGGCCGTGTGCCGGGAGCTCACGAAGCTCCATGAGGAGGTCGTGCGTGCGGGGCTCGGCGAGCTCGCCGCCTGGGCGGCCGAGGGTGTGCGCGGCGAGATCGTCGTCGTGGTCGGGGGAGCGCCCGCGCGCGAGGTCTCCGCGGACGACGCGCTCGCCGAGGTGCAGCGGCTCGTGGCATCCGGCACACGTCTGAAGGATGCCGCGGCGGAGGTCGCGGCGCAGACGGGACTGTCGAGCCGCGACCTCTACCAGGCGGCGCTCGCCGCTCGGTGACCTCACCCGGCGGGCGCGGGAGCGTCGACGCCCGGCAGCGCCCACGCGGCGAAGGCCGTTCCCTCTGTGGACACGTGCACCGAGCCGCCCGTGTCGATGCGAGCGGAGCCGTACAGCAGTGTCGCCGACGAGGCCCCGGGAAGCAGTTCGGCCGGGAACTCGGCCGTCATCGCGCCGCGGGAGGCGACGACCAGCACGCACTCTGCCGCACTCTCCCGCACGAATACGACGCCGTTGCCGTCCACGTGCAGCCAGCGCATCCCGCCGGAGGCCAGCGCCGGGTGAGCTCGGCGCAGCCCGATGAGATCGCGGTACAGCGCGATCCGGGCGGCCACATCGGGGTCGTCGACGCGATGCCAGGGGATCGGCGCGCGGCTCATCTCTCCATCGACCGCGTCGAGTCCGAACTCGTCGCCGGCGTACACGACGGGGATGCCCGGGAGTGCCATCGAGAGGCCGACGGCGACCGGGATCGCTCCCGGAGAGGCGTAGGTCGCGAACCGTGCGGTGTCATGGGTGTCGAGCGCGGACATGGTGCCTCGCTGCACTCGCCACGGGATCTGACTCGTGAAGCGTTCATACTGTGCGACGAACTGGCGGGCATCGTACCGGGGCATCCCGGTCGGCAGACCGAAGAACCACATGTCCTCGCGAAACTCCCCGTCGAACCCGTAGTGCGGGATGCGGCGTGGATCGGCGAGCCACGACCATACGCCGCGAGTGAAGGCGGGGTAGGTCATGCCACCATGCCACGCGTCGCCCTGCAGATCGGTCGCGGCATCGTTCGTCGACTCGGCAAGCAGCAGCGTGTCGGGCTGGATGCCGATCATCGTGCGGCGGAGGGTCTGCCGGACCTCCGTGTTGAGGTCCTGGACACCAAGTCGCCCCGTCATGTTCGCGACGTCGATACGCCAGCCGTCGATGCCGAACGGGGCGCACAGCCAACGTCCGACCACCGATTCCGGCCCGTCGATGAACCGGCGTCGCAGTTCGTCGCTGTGCCAGTCGAACTTCGGAAGGGTGTCGGCGTCGAGCCACGTCTCATATACGGTGTGGGCCTCGTCGTGGAAGTAGTAGAACGCTCCCTCGGGAGCGGTGGGGTGCGCGTACGCCGCACGGAACCACTCGTGCGCGATGCCGGAGTGGTTCGTTGTGAGATCGCCGATGACCCGGATGCCGCGGGCGTGGGCTTCGGTGATGAGGCGTCGATAGGCCTCGTCACCGCCGAGCAGGGGGTCGACGGTATCGAAGCGCGACGCGTCGTAGCGATGATTTGACTCGGCGGGGAACACGGGTGTGTGGTACAGCGCGGTCACTCCCAGATCGACGAGATGGTCGAGCTTGTCGGCGGCACCGTCGAGGTCACCGCCGTAGAACTGGTGACCGCGTCCCGGATGGACCGGATCGACCGGATCGTTCCACGCCGCGGGGATCGCCCACGCGGGCGCGGGCCGTGCGTCGGCGGACGCGGACCGGGCGAACCGGTCCGGGAAGATCTGATAGAGGATCGTGTCGTCGAGCCAGGAGGGCGGCGGGTTGCCCGCGACCAACGCGAAGTCCTGACCGTCGAGCCCATCGATGTCGGACAGGCCGCCCTGATTCAGGATCTCGACGCGCCCGTCCTCGAGGACGAAGTGGAAACGATATCCGTGCCGGGGATTCGCGACGACGATGCGCGCGGTCCACCACTCCCAGCCGTCTCGCACGCCGTCCCGCGTCGCCGGGGCCCATGCCGGCTCGTGGTCGGGGTTGGACCGCACGAGGACGCGCACGACGGGGCCGTATCCGACGGGCACGCGCACGCGCACCGCGACCTCGTCGCCGAGGGCGGGTCGTTCGTCCGAGACGTACAGCGCAGAACCGTCATGATGCGGGCGCAGCGGGGAAGGGTGCATGAGGACCTCCGTGAAACGATGCCGGCGCCGACGCCGGCAGAAAGCGACGTGGTTGCACGCGGCGCGTGACAGAGCCCCTCAGTTGTAGGTCGATCGTACTGCGGCGCGATCACCGCGGATGGTTCCGCAGCGTGCTCCGCCGAGGCGCAGCCGCCTCACTTGACGGACCCGGCTGTCAGTCCTCCCACGATGAAGCGCTGCAGAGAGAGGAACAGGGCCATCGGCAGGATCGCGGCGAGGACCGCGCCGGCCGCGAAGACGCTCCAGTTGCGCGCCGTCTCCTGCGAGACGAACTGGTAGAGACCGACGGCGAGCGTCTGCTTGTCGGGATCGACCAGGATGACCGACGCGATCAGGAAGTCGTTCATCGTGCCGATGAACGACAGCAGGCCGATGACGGCGAGCACGGGAGCCACGAGCCGCAGGATGATCGTAAAGAAGATCCGGGCGTGCCCCGCTCCGTCGATCTTGGCCGCTTCGTCGATCGATGCGGGCACCGTGTTGAAGAACCCGTACATGAGGAACGTGTTCACCCCGAGTGCGCCGCCCAGATACACCATGATGAGCCCGATCTGCGAGTTCAGCCCGAGCGCGGGGAAGATGTCGCCGATGGCGGACATGAGCAGGAAGATCGCGACGACGGCCAGCAGCTGCGGGAACATCTGCACGAGCAACAGTGTGAGAAGACCCACGCGGCGCCCCCGGAAGCGCATCCGCGAGAACGCGTATGCGGCGAGGGCACACAGCACGACCGTGAAGAACGAGGTCGTCAGCCCGATGAAGATCGAGTTCACGAACCAGGCGCCATACGGGCGCAGCGGGTCTTGGAACAGGGCGATGTAGCTGCCGATGTCGAAGCTCGAGAAGAGGCTGTTCGCGGTCAGCAGGGTGCCGCCGGGGTTGAGCGAAGCGGAGAGAACGTAGACGAGCGGGAACGCCGAGAACACGAGCATGACGATGCCGACGAGGTGGCGCCAGCCCGTTTCGCGGAACCAGCGACCGAAGGGGCGGCGAGGCTCTTTCGCGCCCGGGACGCCCGCAGATGCCTCGGCTGCGCCGGACGCGGCGGCGAGCGGACCGCCGCCGGGGAGTGCTTCTTGGATGGTCATATCAGTTCAGCTCCTCGAGGACCTTGGTCTGGCGGAAGCTCACGTAGGAGATCACGGCCACCAGCACGAAGATGATGATCGAGAAGGCGCTTGCGAGTCCGTAGTCGCGCTCCGCGCCGACGAACGCCACCTTGTAGACCATCGAGATCAGGATGTCGCTCGCGCCGACATTGATGGAGGCATCCGCGAAGCGGGGTCCTCCGCCGGTGAGCATGTAGATCAGGTTGAAGTTGTTGAAGTTGAACGCGAACGAGGAGATCAGCAGTGGTGCGACCGACACGAGCAGCAGCGGGAACTTGATGTAGCGGAAGATCTGCCACACGCCCGCGCCGTCGACACGACCGGCCTCCTGGATGTCGTCGGGGATCGACTGGATGGCACCGGTCGTCACGAGGAACATGTAGGGGAAGCCCAGCCAGAGGTTCACGATCAGGATGGAGACCTTCGCGAGCCACGGATCTTGGAGCCAGGGTATGGACGCACCCCCGAGCAGGGTCTGGTTGATGAAGCCGAAGTCCTGGTTGAACATGCCCTGCCAGACGAGCGCCGACAGGAAGGCGGGGAAGGCGTACGGCAGGATCATGATGACCCGGTAGTACTTGCGGCTCTTCATCCGGGGGTCATTGAAGACGATGGCGAGGAAGAGTCCGAGCGCGAAGGTCGTCGCGACCGAGAGGATGGCGAAGGCGAACGTCCACAACGTGACGGCGATAAACGGCCCACGGATCGACTCGGTGGAGAACGCGCGGACGAAGTTCTCGAGGCCGACCCACACCTGCCACCCGGTCGCCAACTGCTGACCGTCGGCGGACTCGAACGAGCCGTGGCCGTTGTCGTGGTAGACGACGCCGGTCTGCGTATTGGTCATCGTGTCTGCGGAGGCATCCCAGACGAGCGTCGACACGTATTGGTACGCCGTCGAGCCGTCGCGGGTCTGCAGCGTACCGTCGTTCGGATCATCGGAGACGGGCACCGTGATAGCGGTGATGGCATCCTGGCTGGCGACGATCTGACCGAAGTCGAGCGATGTGAATCCGGGTGCTCCGATCGCGCGATCGCCGGAGAACTCCGCATCGGAGACCGGTTCGAGCGGGCGGTCGGCCCCGCCGAGCTCGGCTTCCCCGTCGGGCGTCGTCACGAGGAAGAAGTAGGAGCCGCCCTGCTCGAGCACGGTGAGCGGATAGGCGGGGGAGTCCTCGACGCGCTGCTGGTTCTGGATGAGGAGCGCGTTGACGGCATCGTCCTTTGTCGAGACGTGACCGGAGCCGTAGTTCGTGAAGGCGATGTAGATGCAGTAGAGGACGACGAAGATCTGGAAGACGAAGAGGAAGACGAGCCCCGGGGTCAGGTACTTCGCGGGGAGGAGTCCCGGCTTCAAGTACACGACGTTGATCGCGATGACACCGACGGCGATGACGAGCGGGACGATCCAGTCTCCGTTGTGGAGGACGACGAGGATCGCGTAGATCGCGAGGGCATCGATGATGCCGAGGCACACGATCTTGACGAGCCAGACCTTCCAGCCCGCTCCCGCGGCTTCGGCCCAGGCCTCGGCCCGCTTCTGCCGGCGTCGGGCGGCCCGATCCTCGGCGGACGGTCGTTCACTCTCGAGCACTGGGGTGGTCATCGTCGACTCCTGTCGTCGCGGTCATGGTCGCGGAAACGGTGGTGGAGTGGGGGGGGGGGGGGGGGGGGGGCCCCCCCCCCCCCCCCCCCCGCACACCCCCCGGCGCGGGGTTGGGGGGGGGCCGAGGGGGGC
>JASCPG010000021.1 GCA_029960085.1 Microbacteriaceae bacterium PS02067
AGGGACCTGGTGGGGGAGGACGACGGCGGTCGCCACGCCTCCGACCAGGAGGACCGCGGCGGCGGCGACCCCGACGAGCGCGCCGACACTCCCGAGCGCGCCGCTCGCGGCCGCGGCTCCCACGACACCGCCCGCGGCGCCACCGGTTCCGGCGACCCCGCCCGCAGCGCCCGTCGTGCCGCCGAGGCCCCCCGTACCGGTGGTCAGGACGGTGTCCGGCATCACGGGCGACACCCCCGCAGCGAGCGCGACGATCGGCGCCGAGCCGCCCTGCACAGTCGCGAGGTAGGCCGTCGCGCCGCCGGCGCCGAGCGTGAGCGGAAGGAGTATCAGTGCGAGTCGGCGAGAGACATCCTGCGCCTCGGCGGCGACGATCGTGCAGCGCGTGCACCCCGCCAGGTGCGCCTCGACCTTTCCGACATCGCGGCGGCCGAGATTCCCGCGCGCGTATGCACCGAGGTGCTCGATCGTCCAGCGGCACTCCGAGTCGGCGGGTGCTGCGCGCAAGTGCGCCTGCACCCACGCCTCACGCAGACCTTCGCGCGCGCGGAAGGCGAGTTGCGCGACCGCCGTCGCCTTCATCCCGAGCAGGGGAGCGACCTCCGACGGCTTCATCTGCTCGATCTCGGTGTACCAGAGCACCTCCTGCCAGCGGGTGGGAAGACTGCGGAAGGCCTGTGACGTGAGGCTCCGGTCGAGCGCCTCGTCCGTGGCGTGCGCCTCGGCATCCGGGTCGGCGACGGACTCGAGTTCATCGGCCGACGTCTCGCGTCGGGCCTGACCCCAACGGGCCGCTGTGTTGCGGATACTCGTGAACAGATAGGCGCGGAAGGCGCCCGTGGGCCCGCCGCCGCGCTGGATGGTCTGATAGATCCGCGCGTAGGACTCCTGCACGAGGTCGTCCGCATCGAATGCGGAGGTGATGGAGTTCGCCACCACGATGCCGGACCGGTAGTGGCGACGCCACAGCTCCGCGTATGCGTCCGCGTCCCCCGCGCGCGTGCGCAGAACGAGATCCGCGTCGGCGATGTCGGTGACATCGGGGCGCGTGTCGTCGTGCTCGGTCATGCGGTGTCCGCTCGCGTGCAGGGGTGATGGTGTGTCTCGACGAAGAGACCCCGTCGCGCCCGGATCATGACGCGACCTTCCCATTTTCCCTGATCCGATGACGAAGGGGATCCCCAGTTGGATGCCGAGATGGGCGTGCAGGAAATAAATCCGAGAAGTCGCGTCATAGATCCCGGTCTGCGGCGTCTCTTGATCAGACGGTCTTCTCGCACACCTGTGGGAGACAGGTGCACGGGGGGTGATGAGCCTGCGGACCGTCTGCCGGATCCGGTAGCGGGCGGGGCTTGCCCGCAACGGAACCGGAGAGCGGGGCGGAGGCGCGGGGGAGCGTCTCCGCCCCGCGGTCGTCTGCGGCGGCGTCAGACCTCGCGGGCGCCGTTCACCCAGACCTGCCGGACCTGCAGGTCGTCGTCGAGGAGGACCGCGTCTGCGGCGGCGCCCGGACGCAGGCTCCCGTAGCGCCCTGCGACACCGATGGCCCGGGCGGGGACCGAGGTGAGCGACGCGACTGCGCTCGGGAGCGCGAGTCCGCTTCGGACGACGAGGCGAAGCGCGGCATCCTGCGTCAGCGTCGACCCCGCGATCGCGCCATTCGAGTCCAGTCGCGCCGTGCCGGCGGTGACGGTGACGGCGAGTCCACCGAGCTCGTAGTGCCCGTCGGATGCCCCGGCCGCCGCCATCGCATCGGTGATGAGCGCGATCCTGCCGGGTGCGCCCGCGAACGCGAGCGAGATGACGTCGGGATGCACGTGGATGCCGTCGGCGATGAGCTCCAGCGTGACGCGGTCGTCGCGCATCGCGGCGACGACGGGGCCCGGGGCGCGGTGGTGGATGCCGGGCATGCCGTTGAACGCGTGCGTGAGGATCGTCGCCCCGGCGTCGAACGCCGCCCGGGTCTGCTCCTCCGTGGCCGACGTGTGTCCGACGGCGACCGCGACGCCCGCCGCGACGAACTGGGCTGTCGCATCGAGGCCGCCCGGGAGTTCGGGCGCGAGCGTCACCTGGCGGACGGTGCCGCGGCCGGCGTCGACGAGGCGGGCGACGGAGGCCGCGTCCGCGGGGCGCAGCAGGCTCTCGGTGTGGGCGCCCTTGTGCGCCACGTCGAGGAACGGGCCCTCGAGGTGTGAGCCGAGGATCGTCGCATCGCGCTCGACGAGGTCGGCGACGACCGCGACCCGGCGCGCGAGGTCGTCGATCGATGCGGTGACGAGCGAGACCACGGCGCGGGTCGTGCCGTGCGCGAGGTGCATCGCCCGCGCTGTGCGGATCGCCTCCACACCGTCGTCGAACGACGCGCCGGCGCCGCCGTGACCGTGGATGTCGACGAAGCCGGGTGCGAGGTGGGCTCCGTGCCCGTCGATCACGTCGGCCGCGGGAAGCTCACGCCACGCCTCGCCCGTGCCGGTCGCCTGCACGAGCCCGTCCGCGAAGGCGATCCAGGCATCCGGAGTCACGGCGCCGTCGTCGATGAGGCGGACGGAGTGGATGACGGTGGTCATGAGCGGACCTCTTCCGTGTCGTCGCTCCAGGGGATGCCCCGAAGGCGTGTGAACCCGATGCCCTGGCTCTTCCAGAGTGGTGCCATGGCGGCGACGCGCGCTGCGAAGGACTCCCAGGTGCGCAGCTCGCTCGTCCCGACGGCGGGGGACCATGCGGCCTCGGCGGCCGATGCGATCCGAGGGAAGGCGAGCGCGTCGATGTCGTCGAGCGTGCGGACGGTCTCGGACCACAGCGGCGCCTCGACGCCGAGGATCTGTTCGTCGCCCACACCCGCGATGACGGATGCCGGGTCCCACTCGTACGAGCGTCGGGCGCTCGTCACCCCGCGGGCCCACGTCAGTCCGAGAGGCGAGTCGGCGTCGAACTTCATGTCGAGGTAGATCGCGTCGGCGGGCGACAGGATGAGAGAGGACCCGAGGTCCGTGAACGTGCGCGCCTTGTCGTCCATGCCGTCCGTCGGCGTGACGAACCCCCAGTACTGCCCGAGGGTCGAGGGGTGGATGCCCGACGATGCGCCGGCCTCGTGCCAGGCGACCGGGACCTTCCCGAGATGCGCGACGAGCGCTGTCACGCGGTCGACGAAGGCGGCGTAGTCCGCGGGGGCCGTGCCGAGACATTCGTCGCCGCCGATGTGCAGATACGGTCCCGGGGTCGTCCGTGCGACTTCGCCGAGCACATCGGCGAGGAACGCCCAGGTCGCGTCATCACGGATCTTCAGGGACGAGAATCCGACCGCCATCCCCTCGTACGCGACGCCGCTCGCGGGGAGTCCGCCGCCGTGCACACGCGCGGTCTCGCGGATCTCGTCGCTGAGCACGGGTGCTTCGACCAGTTCGGGGTAGGCGAGCGAGACGGCGTGCGTGTGGCCGGGGAGGTCGATCTCGGGCACGACGATCATGTGGCGCGCGGCCGCGTGCTCGATGATCGCGCGATAGTCGGCCTGCGTGTAGAGCCCGCCCGGATCGCCGCCGACCGCGGTTGCCGACGCCTTCTCGGTGAGAAGCGGGCGCGAGGCGATCTCGAGCCGCCACCCCTGATCGTCCGAGAGGTGGAGGTGCAGCACGTTGAACTTGAGGCTCGCCGCGCGCTCGATGTACGCCTGCACGGTGCTCACGGGGTGGAAGTGTCGGGCGACGTCGAGCATGACCCCGCGGTAGGCGAATCGCGGTGCGTCGGCGATGTGCACCGCGGGGATCTCCCACCCGTCCCCCGCGGGAGTGATCAGCTGGACGAGGGTCTGGATGCCGTAGTAGAGGCCTGCCGCGTCGGCGCCCGTCACGGTGACACCCGCCGCCGAGGCATCCAGCACGTACGACTCGGCCGGTCCGTCCGCGGTGATGGTCAGGGCGATGGTGGCGTCGGCCGCGCGCGACGCGGGCACTTCCGGTAGCCCGGTGCGTGCGCGGACGGCCGCGCGGAGCGCCCGGACCGCCTCCGCATCGCCCGTGATGGCCGTGCTCGCCTCGAGGGCGAACGGCGCGGCATCGGATGCCTCCAGGGAGACCGGGGCGGGCAGGACGGGGGGCCGCCGACGCTTCATGTAAAGAATCCTAACAAATAGGGTGGGGTCAGCCTAGTGGCATCCGATATGCTCATCGTGTCGCAACTGGCGTTGAGGTGGACCACCACCGGGGAGCGACCACTTGGCAATCGACCGTTCGCCTGGGTCGGGTAGCTCGATGATCGGGTGCCGTTGCGCAGCGACGGCGTCTCGAGAACACCCGCCCACCAGGAGGACACGATGACCGATCCGTACTTCAACGCCCCGCTCGCCGAGGTCGACCCCGAGATCGCCCAGGTGCTCGAGCGGGAGCTCGAGCGTCAGCGCGGCTACCTCGAGATGATCGCCTCCGAGAACTTCGTGCCCGTCTCGGTGCTGCAGTCTCAGGGCTCGGTGCTCACCAACAAGTACGCCGAGGGCTACCCGGGCCGGCGCTACTACGGCGGCTGCGAAGAGGTCGACGTCGCCGAGGAGCTCGCCATCGCCCGCGCGAAGGCCCTCTTCGGGTCGGAGTTCGCGAACGTGCAGCCGCACTCCGGGGCATCCGCGAACGCCGCCGTCCTGCACGCGATCGCACGCCCCGGTGACACGCTGCTCGGCCTCTCGCTCGACCAGGGCGGGCACCTCACGCACGGCATGAAGATCAACTTCTCCGGGCGTCTGTACAACATCGTCGCGTACGGCGTCGACCCCGAGACGTCGATCATCGACATGGACGAGGTCGAGCGCCTCGCCGTCGAGCACCAGCCGAAGGTGATCATCGCCGGGTGGTCGGCGTACCCGCGTCAGCTCGACTTCGCGCGCTTCCGCGAGATCGCCGACAAGGTCGGGGCGCTCCTGTGGGTCGACATGGCGCACTTCGCCGGTCTCGTCGCGGCGGGCCTGCACCCGTCGCCGGTGCCGCACGCTCACGTCGTCTCGTCCACCGTGCACAAGACGATCGGCGGTCCGCGTTCGGGCTTCATCCTCACGAACGACGAGGACATCGCCAAGAAGATCAACTCCGCCGTCTTCCCGGGTCAGCAAGGCGGTCCGCTGATGCACGTGATCGCCGCGAAGGCGACCGCGTTCAAGCTCGCCGCGACGCCCGAGTTCAAGGAGCGTCAGGAGCGTGTCGTGCGCGGCGCCGCGATCCTCGCCGAGCGCCTGTCGCAGCAGGACGTGAAGGATGCCGGGATCGCCGTGCGCTCCGGCGGCACCGACGTGCACCTCGTGCTCGTCGACCTCCGCGACGCCGCGATCGACGGCAAGCAGGCCGAGGATCTCCTGCACGAGATCCACATCACGGTGAACCGCAACGCGGTGCCCAACGACCCGCGCCCGCCGATGGTGACCTCGGGCCTGCGCATCGGGACGCCCGCGCTCGCGACCCGCGGCTTCGGCGACGCCGAGTTCACCGAGGTGGCAGACGTCATCGCCCTGGCCCTGCAGCCGGGCGCCGACCTCGAGGCGCTGCGCACCCGCGTGGCATCCCTCACCGCCGCCTTCCCCCTGTACCCGGGGCTCACCCAGTGACGGTCCGCCCCTCCGCCGAGACGCAACCTGCCGCGCGAAACTCCCGGGTTTCTGGGGCGGGGGCTTGCGTCTCGGTGAGTGCACGGGCCGGGAGCCACCGATGACGGCGACCGTTCTCGACGGGCGGGCCACGGCGGCGGCGATCAAGGCCGAGCTCGCCGAGCGCGTCCAGAAGCTCAAGGCACGGGGCGTCACGCCGGGGATCGCGACGGTGCTGGTCGGCGCCGACCCGGCATCCCAGCTGTACGTCGGCATGAAGCACCGTGAGTCCGAGGCGATCGGGATGAACTCGATCCAGGTCGAGTTGCCGGCGGATGCCACGCAGGCCGACGTCGAGGCGGAGATCGATCGCCTCAACGCCGACCCCACCTGCCACGGCTACATCGTGCAGCTGCCGCTGCCGCGTCATCTCGACACCGACCGGATCCTCGAGCGGATCGACCCGGCGAAGGATGCCGACGGCCTCCACCCCACGAACCTCGGCAAGCTCGTGCTGAACGTCAACGACGAGATCTCCTCGCCGCTGCCGTGCACGCCGCGCGCCGTGATCGAGCTGCTCGAACGGAACGGCTACGGCCTCGCCGGCACCCACGTCGTGGTCGTCGGCCGCGGCGTGACGATCGGCCGCTCGATCGGGCTGCTGCTGACGCGCCGCGCGGTGAACGCGACGGTGACGCTCACGCACACGGGGACGCGCGATCTGCCGTCGTACCTGCGCCAGGCGGATGTCATCGTGGGCGCGGCCGGGGTCAAGCACCTCGTCCGGCCGGAGGACGTCAAGCCCGGGGCCGCCGTGCTCGACGTCGGTGTGACGCGCGAGGTCGACCCCGAGACGGGCAAATCCCGTGTGTACGGCGACATCGCCCCCGGCGTCGACGAGGTCGCGGGCTGGCTCTCGCCGAACCCCGGTGGCGTCGGACCGATGACGGTCGCCCTGCTCATGACCAACGTGGTGGAGGCTGCCGAGCGCGGCATCCGGGGCTGAGCTGGCCGCGGGCTCGGGGTGCAAGCGCGCCCTGGCATCCGGGCGCCGCTGGCGCATGAACTCCGCAGATTGTCGCGAATTCCGCACCGGAGCCCGGCGATGGCTGCGGAGTTCGTCGCATTCTGCGGAGTTCGTGAGCGTGCAGCGGGCTCGCCGCGGGCGTGGCGCAGGGCGGGAAGCGCGCGGTGCGCGTCAGGCACGGTGGATGCCGCGGAGGTGCGCTTGCACGAGCGCGTCGTGCTCCTCGTCGGTGAGCGCGTCGAAGTCTGCCGCCTCGACGCGGTCGCGCCGACCCCAGCGCACGAGCAGGATGATGAGGATCGGCACGTCGGCGACCTCGGCGATGAACCACAGCAGGTCGCCTGCGAGGTGCTGATCGCGCAGGGGATTGGGCCACCACCCCGCGCCGGTCGCCGCGGTCACGCCGTCGACGACGTGGTCGTTCAGGCGCAGCAGGATGCCGGGGATCGAGTCGACCACGAGTTCCACGAACGCCAGCATGAACTCCACGGCGAGGAACGTCGTGGTGTGGATGCCGGTGAGTGCCATGAGCGGCACCACCAGCAGGAGACCGACCGTGAGGGCGACGACGCCGATGCCCTCGCCGATCACGGGTGAGGTGCGGAGGACGCCCGCAAGCGGTGTGAGGAACACGCAGAACGCCGCCGCGACGAGGATCGTGGCGAACATGGCGTTGCCCAGCACGCGGAACACGCGGCCGTCCAGCACGGAGTCGAGGCGGCGTCGCCCGGCATCCGCGAGCCCCGCGCGCGCGAGGTCGAGTGGGCGTCCGAGGGCGATCAGGGCGGGCACGGCCATCAGCAGAAGCGCGATCCGCGCGACGAATGCCCAGCGGAGCTCCGCCGACCACGTCCCGAGGAAGCCGAGTTCGATGACGGCGTACGACCCGAGGCCGAGCGTGTAGAAGAGCACGGCGCGGTGGGCGGGCCACGAGGTGCCCCGACGTGCCGCGCGGCGCATCCCGAGGGCATACGCCAGCGCCGCGCCGACCAGCACCGCGATCGTCACGGGGTCGGCGCGCCAGGTCGTGAGCAGGGCATCGATGGGAGGCGTGGGCTCAGGCTAGGCCGCGCGGCTATGCGTCCGCGGTGAGGTTGGCGACCGGTGGCGGGCAGCGGGTGGCGGGCGGCGGACGGCGGCTGGCATCCGCATCCGTGGCATCCGCGCTTCGCCCCACGCACGAACTCCGCAGATCGTCACAAACTCCGCACTGAACCCAGGAGATGGGTGCGGAGTCCGTCACATTCTGCGGAGTTCGTGGGGGCCAGTGGCGCGGCGGGTGGTGGAGTGCCGCCAGCACCACGCCCCGCGCCACACCCCGGTCAGGCGCGGAACCGTGCGAGGAACTCGCGGGTGCGGGGATGCCTCGGTGCGCCGAACACCTCACTGGGGGCGCCCTCTTCGACGATGACGCCCTGATCGAGGAAGACGACCCGGTCGGCGACGTCGCGCGCGAACGCCATCTCGTGCGTCGCCATGAGGATCGTCGTGCCTTCCGCGGCGAGGGAGCGGACGAGCTCGAGCACCTCGCCGACGAGCTCCGGGTCGAGGGCCGAGGTGATCTCGTCGAGCAGCAGCACCTCGGGGTCGGTCGCGATCGCACGGACGATCGCCGCGCGCTGCTGCTGGCCGCCCGACAGTCGGTCGGGATGCACGCGTGCGAACGGGGCGAGCCCGATCCGCTCGAGGAGCCCCATCGCGCGCGCCTCGGCATCCGCCCGCGGCATCCGGTGCACGACGCGCGAGGCGAGCGTCACGTTGTCGAGGACGCTGAGATGCGGGAACAGGTTGTAGCTCTGGAACACCGCGCCGAGCCTCGCCCGCACCCGGTTGCCGTCGATGCGCGGGTCGGAGATGTCCTCGTCGCCGAGGAAGATCCGCCCGTCATCGATCGTCTCGAGCAGGCCGAGGCACCGCAGGAGCGTCGATTTTCCCGATCCGGATGCCCCGATGAGTGCGACAACCTCGTGCGGGCGAAGCTCGAGCGACACCCCGCGCAGCACTTCGCGGTCGCCGAACGCCTTCCAGAGATCCTCCGCCCGGAGAGCGGGCAGAGCGGGCAGAGCAGGAGGGTCGGGAGGGCCACCGACAGGCGCCCCCGTCACAGCACCGCTCCCGCCTGCTCGCGCTCGCGCAGCCGCGCGGTGTACCAGTCGGTGAGCCGGATCGTCGGGATCGCGAGCAGCACGAACAGCAGCGCCGCGACGACGTAGGGCGTGAAGTTGTACGTCACCGCGACGACCGACCGCGCCGCAGCGATCGCGTCGATGACGGCGAGGATCGAGATGAGTCCCACATCCTTCTGCATAGACACGAAGTCGTTCATGAGGGGAGGCGTGATCTTCCGGAGCGCCTGCGGCAGCACGACCCGCCGCAGGGTCTGCACGTGCCCGAGCCCGAGCGCCCGCGCGGCGAGCCGCTGCGACGGGTGCACCGCATCCATCCCGGCGCGGATCACCTCGGCGACGTACGACGAGTAGGTGAGGGTCACCGCGAGCACCCCGAGCGCGATGGTATTCAGTCGCACCCCGACGATCGTCGGCAGGCCGAACCCGACGAGGTACAGCACGATGATGAAGGGGATGCCTCGGAAGAGGTCCGTGTACCCCGCGGCGAGTGCCCGCAGCGGAAAGAAGACCGGGCCGCGGAGTGTCCGGAGCGTCGCCAGCAGCAGCGCCGCGACCGCCACGGCGGGGACCGACAGCGCCAGCACGAGCAGATTGATGAGGAAGCCGTCCCACACCTTCGGCAGCGCCTCGAGCGCGGCGGCCGGGTCGAAGAAGGTGGCCTGGACCTTCGCCCATCCGGGCGTGTTGATCACCGTGGCCCACACGATCACCGCGAACGCGAGCGTCGAGCCGATCGCGATGAGGATCGACCGGCCCTGCCGCCCGCGGCGGTACGCGCGCCGCTCGATCTCGAGGGCGCTCGGGCTGTGCGTGGTCACGGAACGACGTTACCCGAACGGGTCACTTCAGCTGCGGGATGCCATCCGTCAGCACGCTCAGCCACTTCTTCTCGAGGTCCGCGAGAGTGCCGTTCTCGCGCAGCGTGTCGACGGCCTTCGTCACCCGTTCCGTCAGGGGCGAGTCCTTCGCGAGCAGCAGGCCCCACTGATCCGGGATGCCGGCGGCGGGCAACTGCCCCACGACGAACGAGTTCTCGATGTACGGGACGACCGTCGCGACGTATGCGGTCGGGGTGTCGAGCACGACGGCGTCGATCTGGCCGGCCTTGAGCGCGGCGGTGGCATCCTCGTTCGAGCTGTACAGCTGCGGCGCGGTCGTCGGGGCGATCGCCTGCTCGAGCGTCGCGGCGCTCGTCGACCCGGCCATCGCGCCGAGCGTCAGCTTCTTCAGCCCCGCGATGTCGGTGACCCCGTCGGCCTTGCCGCCCTTGACCGCGACGACCGACTGGCTCGCCTCGTAGTACGGCGAGGAGAAGTCGACGGCCTCCTTGCGCTTGTCGGTGATCGTGTACTGCTGGATATTGAAGTCGAAGTCCTTCGGCCCCGGTGCGATGGCCGCCTCGAACGAGGTGCGCACCCAGACGACGTCCTCCTTCTTGAAGCCGAGCTGGTCCGCCACGGCGTACGCGACAGCCGCTTCGAAGCCCTCGCCCGACGCGGGGTCGTCCTTCAGCACGTACGGCTCGTAGGCCTGCGTTCCCGTCGCGATCGTGAGCTTCCCCGGGGTGACGAAGCCGGAGCCCGCGTCGCCCGATCCGGTCGGAGCGGCCCCACCCGCGCAGCCGGCGAGGAGGAGTGCGGCCGCGGAGACGGCGGTGACGAGGGCGGTGCGCAGTGCAGGACGCGACATGGGGATCCTTCGGCTGTGGAGAGCGGCAGAGCATATGCCGCGGCATCCATCATCTCCGCTGTGGCGTCCGCCGGGCTCCGCACGCGTCCGTTTGTTACGCGGTCGTCATGTGCCGAGGTCGTCGAGCATCTTGCGCTGCTCGGGCGTGAGCCCGTCGTCGAGCTCCGCCGCGACGGACGGAGAGGGTGCGCTCGTGCCACCGGCCGAGGGGGCTGTGCCGCCGCGGATACCGCTGCGTGCCCGGTCGTACACCTCGCCCGTCTTCGCCTCGACGCGATCGTCGATCGCGTCGTAGATGATCCACGCGATGAGGAGCAGGACCGGCGGCAGTACCCACCCCCACACGAAACCGCGCACCTGGACGCCCGAGAACAGGACGACGAGCACCCAGATGATGAGCTCGACGAGGAGGACGGCGCCGTACTGGACGAGCTTCTCCCCGGCGGCGGTCCGGCTCGAGGACGACTTCGCGGCGGCGTTCGAGAACGCCTTCCCGATCGCCGGCTTCAGCCAGATCGTGGCGGCTGTGAGGATGACGGATGCCCAGAGGGCCGCCCACCCGACGCGCACCGTCGAGAGTACCCATCCGATGACGAGCAGCACGACGACGTTGAACACGTACAGCGATGCGAATCGCACGATCCAGGACTTCATGTGACCAGCGTGCCACGCCGCCCGGCGTGCGGGAAGAAGGCGGAGCCGCTGCTCACACGATCGAAGTGAGCACGTCCAGATCGTCGGTCGGCAGGGTGTCGGCCGTCGCCGTGACTGCGACCTCGACGAGGTCGGCACGGCCGCGCAGGACGTTCAGGAATGCCGTGTCCGCGGCATCCCGCCCCGTCGCGATGCGGACGAGGGTGCCGCGCGGGGCGAGTGTCGTGGCATCGACGACGTTCCAGCGCCCGTCGACCCAGGCCTCCGCGACGGCGTGGAAGTCCATCGGCTCGAGGCCCGGCGCGTAGACCGCGACGAGCCGCGCCGGGATGCCGAGGGCGCGCAGCAGCGCGACGCACAGGTGGCTGTAGTCTCGGCACACCCCTCGGCGCGCGAGGAGGGTCCGAGTCGCGCCGTCGGTCGGCAGGCTCGATCCGCTCACGTACGACAACTGTGTGCCGACCCATGATGAGACGGCGAGCAGCACGTCGCGGGGGTCGTCGATGCCGCCGAACTCCGCCGCCGCCGTCGGGGCGAGCGCGTCGGACTCGGCGTAGCGGCTCGGGCGCCCGTAGACGAGCAGCTCGGTCTCGTCTCCCGGGGCGATGGCCAGAGGCGGGACTGCGCCGTCGATCGTCGCCGCGTAGTCGACGATCAGGCGCCCCGGCTGCGCGATCACGCGGTGCAGTCGTCCGCCGTGCGCATCGGTCAGGGTGCGCAGCGGCACACTCGCGCCGTCGAGGGTGGCGCTGACGGACTCGGATGCCGGGGTGTAGGCGTCGGCGACGGCGATCGCGAAGACGAGGTCCGCCGTCTGCGCGACGTCGAGGACGATGTGGCTGGTGACGGTGCGCTGCATGGGCCCAGCGTGGCACGAACTCGTTTCGGGCTCGTGACCCTTGACACTCGCGAGGATCGCGTCAGTACGACGCCCGCTGCGTGTCGTCGGCGCTCGGGATCCACCGGGCCGCGAGGGCCTCCGACCCGCGGGCGAGCAGGGCGACATCCGCCCCGACGAGGACGAAGTCCGCACCCGCCTCGATGTAGGACTGCGCGACGGCCGGGTCGAACGCGTTCACGCCGACGGGCTTTCCCGCGCCCTTGACGGCGGCGAAAGTCGCCCGCACGGCCGCGGTCACGTCGGGGTGGGTCTGCTGGCCGAGCAGGCCCATCGAGGCGGCGAGGTCGCTCGGGCCGACGAAGACGCCGTCGATCCCGTCGACGGCGGCGATCTCCGCCGCCGCGGCGACACCCTCCGCCGTCTCGATCTGCACGAACACCGACACGTAGGCATCCGCGTTCTGCAGGTAGTCCTCGACACGGTTCCACCGCGCGGAGCGGGCGAGGGCCGACCCGACGCCGCGGCGCCCGCGCGGCGGGTAGCGCACCGCGTCGACGACGGCGGATGCCTCGGCAGCCGACGACACCATCGGGACGAGCACGTTCTGTGCACCGAGATCGAGCACCTGCTTGATCGTGACGATGTCGCCCACCGGCACGCGGACGACCGGGATGGTCCCCGATCCGTCGACCGCCTGCAGCTGCGCGAGCACCGTCGTGAGGGAGTTCGGCCCGTGCTCCATGTCGATGAGGAGCCAGTCGAGGCCCGCACCCGCGATGATCTCGGCGACGAGGGCGGAGCCCGTGCACACCCACGCACCCGCGAGGGGGCGGGGCGCTTCGGCCAGGCGGTCGCGGAAGGTCGCACTCACGCGAAACGACATGTGATGACTCCCATCGGCCCGAAATCGGCGTGCACCTCGTCGCCCGCCGACACCCACATCGGCCGGGTGAACGAGCCCGCCAGGACGATCTCGCCCGCCTCGAGTCTCGCACCATGCTGCGCGAGCTTGTTCGCGAGCCACGCGACCCCGGTGGCCGGATGCCCGAGCACCCCCATCGCGACGCCCGTCTCCTCGATCTCGCCGTTCCGGGACAGCACACCGGGCACCCACCGCAGGTCGATCTCGTCGGGGCGGCGGTGCTCGTCACCGAGCACCATCGCCCCGTACGCGGCGTTGTCGCTGATCGTGTCGACAATCGTGCGGCCCTCGAGCTCGATGTGCGAGTTCAGGATCTCGAGGGCCGGCACGGCGTAGTCGATCGCATCCAGGGCATCCGCGAGCGTGCAGTCGGGGCCGGCGAGCGGCGCCTTCAGGACGAAGGCGAGCTCGACCTCGATGCGAACGTTCGAGAAGTGCGCGGTGCGCACGGTCGCCCCCGAGCGGTACACGGTGTCGTCGAACATGACGCCGTAGTCGGGCTCCGTGATGCCCGTCGCCTGCTGCATCGCCTTCGACGTGAGCCCGATCTTGTGCCCCACGAGGCGTCGCCCCGACGCCACCATCCGGTCGCGCCACACGCCCTGAATGGCGTAGGAGTCCTCGATCGCCGCCTCCGGGTAGCGCGCCGTGATGCGGGGGATCACCCCGTGCGTCCGGTCCGCCTTGGCGAGCTCCTCGGCGATCGCGTCGATCTGTTCGCGTGTCAGCATGCGCCCTCCGTCAGAGCTGGTGACCGAGCTTGTACTCGCCCTGCTTGTACTCCGGCATGGAGTCGGCGCCCTCGTCGCGGCGGGTGTACGAGAACCCGTCCGCGCCTATCGTGACGGCCATCTCGCTGTCGTCGGTGCGGGCGATGACGGGCTGCGGGTTGCCGTCGAGGTCGAGCACGAGGGATGCCTCGGTGTACCACGACGGCACGACGGGGTTCCCCCACCAGTCGCGGCGCTGGTTGTCGTGCACGTCCCATGTGATGACGGGGTTGTCGGGGTCGCCCGTGTAGTAGTCCTGCGTGTAGATCTCGACGCGGTGGCCGTCGGGGTCGCGCAGGTACAGGTAGAACGCGTTCGAGACGCCGTGGCGGCCGGGGCCGCGCTCGATGGCATCCGAGCGGCGGAGCGCGCCCAGCTTGTCGCAGATCGCGAGGATGTTGTGCTTCTCGTGGGTCGCGAACGCGACGTGGTGCATACGCGGGCCGTCGCCGCCGGTCGCGGCGGTGTCGTGCACGGTGGGCTTCCGGCGCATCCACGCGGCGTAGACGGTGCCCGCCTCGTCCTGGATGTCCTCCGTCACACGGAAGCCGAGGTCCTGGTAGTGGCGGACGGCCCGCGGGACGTCGGGCGTGACCTGGTTGAAGTGGTCGAGGCGCACGAGTTCCCCCGGCGTCTGCAGGTCGTAGCGCCACGACAGGCGCTCGACGTGCGTCGTCTCGAAGAAGAACTCGTACGGGAACCCGAGCGGGTCCTCGACGCGGACGGAGTCGCCGATCCCCTTGACGAAGCCTTCGGGGCGGCGCTCGACGCGGCATCCGAGCTCCGTGTAGAACGCGACGGCCCGGTCGAGGTCCTCCGCCGAGCGCACGCGGTAGCTGAAGGCCGCGACGGCGGCGATGGGGCCCTTGCGCAGCACGAGGTTGTGGTGGATGAACTCCTCGGTCGACCGCAGGTAGATCGCCTCGTCGTCCTCGCCCGAGACGTGCAGGCCCAGCACGTCGACGTAGAACTCGCGGGAGGCCGCGAGGTCCGTCACGACGAGCTCCATGTACGCGCAGCGCAGGATGTCCGGCGGTGCCGACTGCGGCGTCGCCACGGGGTTGGGCGAGTGGATCGGAGCCTCCTGGCTCACGTAGAACCCGGAGGAGGTCAGGGTCATCTGGTCACGCTGGGTCATCATCAGGCTCCTTTGCCGAAGGTGGGGTTGTGGACCTTGCCGAGCGTGATGTGCACGGCCTGCTGGTCGGTGTAGAAATCGATCGAACGGTAGCCGCCCTCGTGGCCGAGGCCGGATGCCTTGACGCCCCCGAACGGGGTGCGGAGGTCGCGCACGTTGTTGGAGTTCAGCCACACCATGCCGGCCTCGAGCGACTGCGCGAAGTTGTGGGCGCGCTTGAGGTCATTGGTCCAGACGTACGCGGCGAGGCCGTACTTCGTGTTGTTGGCGAGGGCGAGGGCGTCCTCGTCGGTGTCGAACGGCGTGATCGCGACGACGGGGCCGAAGATCTCCTCCTGGAAGATGCGCGCGTCGGGGGAGACGTCGGCGAAGACGGTCGGGGCGACGAAGTTGCCCTCGGGGAAGGCATCCGGGCGACCACCGCCGGCGACGAGGCGGCCTTCGCCCTTGCCGATCTCGACGTAGCTCATGACCTTCGCGAAGTGCTCGGGGTGCACGAGCGCCCCGACCTCGGTCGCGGGGTCGTGCGGGTAGCCGACCTTCACGCGCTTCGCCTGCGCGGCGTAGCGCTCGACGAACTCGTCGTACACGTCGCGCTGGACGAGGATGCGGCTGCCGGCGGTGCAGCGCTCACCGTTGAGGGAGAACACGCCGAAGATCGTCGCGTCGATCGCGGCGTCGAGGTCGGCGTCCGCGAAGACGATCGCGGGGCTCTTACCGCCGAGCTCCATCGACAGCCCCTTGAGGAACGGCGCCGCGTTGCCGAAGATCAGCTGGCCCGTGGAGCTTTCGCCCGTGAACGAGATGAGCGGAACCTCGGGGTGCTTGACGAGTGCGTCACCGGCATCCTCGCCGAGCCCGTTGACGAGGTTGAAGACGCCCTTCGGCAAGCCTGCCTCTTCGAAGATGCCGGCCCAGAGGGATGCCGACAGGGGCGTGAACTCGGCGGGCTTCAGCACGACGGTGTTGCCCGTCGCAAGCGCCGGGCCGAGCTTCCACGACTCGAGCATGAACGGCGTGTTCCACGGCGTGATGAGCCCCGCGACGCCGATCGGCTTGCGGTTGACGTAGTTCATCTGACGCCCCGGGACCTTGAACGCGTCGTCGGTCTGGGCGACAATCAGGTCGGCGAAGAACCGGAAGTTCTCGGCGGCGCGGCGGGCCTGACCGAGCGCCTGCGTGATCGGCAGGCCCGAGTCGAACGACTCGAGCTCCGCGAGCCGGGCGTCGCGCGATTCGACGATGTCGGCGATGCGGTGCAGCACGCGGGAACGCGCGCGGGGCAGCATCCTCGGCCACGGGCCGTCGGTGAACGCCCGGCGGGCGGCCGCGACGGCACGTTCGATGTCGGCCTTCTTGCCCGCCGCGGCCTGCACGTACACCTCATTGCTGACGGGCTCGAGCACGTCGAACGTGTCGCCGTCGAGCGAGTCGACGAACTCGCCGTCGATGTAGTGGCGGATGCGGTCGGGCAGGTCGGCCGGGGTGTGGCGCGAATCGAGCGCGGGTGCGTCGGTCATGGTGTCTCCTTCGACGGGGCTGGTGTCAGAAAGCGGGGAGGCCGAGGGCCTCATCGGGATGCTCGTGGATCATGTAGGCGTCGAGCGTCGCCGAGCGGTGGCGCCGCGCGGCCTTCTCGATCTCGCCGAGCGGAGCGCTGTTCTCGATCAGGCGCAGGATGTTCTCGTGCTCGTGGACGGATTCGAGGGCGCGGCCGGGGACGAAGCTGAACGTGGACTCGCGCAGGTGCCCGAGGCGCGCCCACTCGGCGTCGACGAGTTCGATCATGCGGGGATTCGCGCACTTGCCGAACAGCACCTGGTGGAAGTCGTGGTTCAGCGACGTGAACGCGCGGGGGTCGAAGTGGTCGAGCGTCTCGATCATGAGCTCGTTGATCGAGCGTGCGGCGCGGATGTCGTCGGCCGTGAGACGCCGTGCGGCGAGGGCGGTCGCCGTGCCCTCGAGGACCGACAGGGCCTGCATCGAGTAGCGGTAGGCCGAGTCGTCGACCATCGAGACGCGCGCACCGACGTTCCGCTCGAAGGTCACGAGCCCCTCGGCCTCGAGCTGGCGGATCGCCTCGCGCACGGGCACGACGCTCATGTCGAGGTCGCCCGCGATGGAGCCGAGCACGAGGCGGTAGCCGGGCGTGAACTCCTGCCGCGCGATGCGCTCCTTGATCCAGTGGTAGGCCTGCTGCGACTTGCTGAGGCTCGTCGCCGCGGTCACGCGTCACGCTCCGCGTCGTAGCGCGCGCGCCACCGCGCGTTCATCGGGAAGAGTCCGTCCACGGGGTGGCCCTCCGAGACGCGGGCGGCGACCCAGGCATCCTCCACCTCCTGCGCGAGGGCCGCGTCGGCGACCTCCTCGGCGAGGGCGGGCGGGATCACGATGACGCCGTCGGCGTCGCCCACGATGACATCGCCCGGCTGCACCGTGGTGCCGCCGCAGGCGATCGTGACGTCGTGGTCCCACGGCACGTGCTTGCGGCCGAGCACCGCGGGGTGGGCGCCGACGGTGTAGACCGGGATGCCGACGGCGGCGACCGCGTCGACGTCGCGGACGCCCCCGTCGGTAACGATGCCCGCCGCGCCGCGGGCCTGCGCCCGGATCGCGAGGATGTCCCCGAGCGTGCCCGAGCCCGCCTCGCCGCGCGCCTCGATGACGATGACCTCGCCCTCGCCGACGGCGTCGAACGTGCGCTTCTGCGCGTTGTAACCGCCGCCGTGGCTGGCGAACAGATCCTCGCGCCCCGGCACGAATCGGAGCGTCTTGGCGGTGCCGACGAGCTTCTGCGAGGGATGCAGGGGCCGCACGCCGTCGATCGTCACGTTGTCGAGGCCGCGCTTGCGCAGCTGCTGCGACAGGCCGGCGACCGGCACGCGCTCGAGCTTCTCGCGCAGCCGGGGGGTGAGACCCTGCGGGGTCGTGTCCGGGGTCGGAGGCTCGAGCGGCGGAAGCCCGGCGCTCTCGCGCGAGCCCCACGCCTCCTCGCGCTGCGTGTCATCGACCGTGGGGAGCGACCCGATCCCCACGTCGAAGGCGACGTCCGGGCCGTCGATCACCGTCGTGACGAGGCGGCCCGAGCTGGCACCGGATGCCGGGGCATCCACTTCGACCTCGACGACGTCGGCCGGGACGATGACGGAGGACCCGGCGGGAGTGCCCGTGAGGATGATGTCGCCGCGCTCGAGCGTGAGGTGCTGCGAGAGGTCGGCGACGAACTGCGCGAGCGGGAACATCAGCCCTGCGGTCGTGTCGTCCTGGCGCAGTTCGCCGTTCACCCATGTGCGCACGCGCAGCGCCGCGGGGTCGACCGTGCGCGCATCGATGAGGTCCGGGCCGAGGGGAGTGAAGCCTTCGCCGCTCTTCGAGCGCACGTTGGAGCCCTTGTCGTTGCCGCGCAGATCGTAGAGGCCGAGGTCGTTCGCGGCCGTCACCCAGCCGACGTGGTCCCAGGCATCCGCGAGTGCGACGCGCCGCGCCGGCTCGCCGATCACGAGCGCGATCTCGCCCTCGAAGGCCAGCAGCTCGGTGCCGGCGGGGCGGGCGATCGTGCCGCCGGTCGCGGCGACGGAGCTGGACGCCTTCAGGAAGTAGGAGGGTGCGGCGGGGCGGCGCCCGCGCTGGTCGGCACGGGAGGAGTAGCTCAGGTGCACCGCGATGATCTTGCCGGGGCGCACCGGGAGTGCGGCGAACCGGGCATCCGGTGTGTCGTCGTGACTGGTCATGAGCTCCCTCGCTCGTACATCCGCTCTTGCGTCGTATTCGAAATCGTATATGATCGGCTGCAGGTGGGCAAGTGATCTTCGGATCCGGCCCTCCCGACAACGACGTCACCCATTGACACTGGAGTCACCCATGAGCACAGCATCCTCCGCATCCAGCGGATTCACCCCGACCGGCACGATCGCCACGCACGAGGACCGACGCCGCGTCGTGTTCGCCACCGTCATCGGGACGACGGTCGAGTGGTACGACTTCTTCATCTACGCGACCGCTGTCGGTCTCGTGTTCGGCCAGCTCTTCTTCGCGCCGCTCGGCGCCGACAGCGCTCTCGTCGCCTTCGCCACGGTCGGCGTGAGCTTCCTGTTCCGTCCCCTCGGCGCCTTCCTCGCCGGGCACCTCGGCGACAAGTACGGGCGCAAGCCCGTGCTGATGTGGACGCTCATCCTCATGGGCATCTCGACAGCCCTCATCGGCCTACTGCCGACGTATGAGTCGATCGGAATCGTCGCGCCGATCATCCTCGTGCTGCTGCGGATCCTCCAGGGCATCTCCGCCGGCGGCGAGTGGGGCGGCGCGGTCCTGATGGCCGTCGAGCACGCTCCGCGCAGCCGCCGCGGCGCCTTCGGCGCGGCGCCGCAGATCGGCGTGCCGCTCGGACTCCTCCTCGCCTCGGGCGTCATGGCGCTGATGGCGATGCTCGCCCCCGGTGACCAGTTCCAGCAGTGGGGCTGGCGCGTGCCGTTCCTGCTGTCGGTCGTGCTCATCTTCGTCGGCTACTACGTCCGCCGTCGCGTCGAGGAGAGCCCCGTGTTCGCGGAGCTCGCCGAACGCAAGGAGGAGACGCGGATGCCCATCGTGCAGCTGTTCCGCAAGCACATCCTGCTCGTGATCATCGCGGCCCTCGTGTTCGCGGGGAACAACGCGGTCGGCTACATGACGACCGGCGGCTACATCCAGGGCTACGCCACGAACCCCGAGGGTCCCCTCAAGCTCGACCGCGGCCCCGTCCTGTGGGCCGTGGCCGGCTCTGCCCTCACGTGGCTGCTCACGACGCTGCTCGCAGGCTTCGTCTCCGACCGCATCGGCCGCCGCACGACGTACATCATCGGCTGGATCCTGCAGCTCGGCGGTGTCGCCGCGCTCTTCCCGCTCGTGAACACCGGCAACATCTGGCTGTTGTTCCTGGGCCTTGCAACCCTCACGATCGGTCTCGGCTTCACCTACGGTCCGCAGGCGGCCATGTACACGGAGCTGTACCCGGCCTCGATCCGCTTCTCCGGCGTCTCGATCTCCTACGCCCTCGGCGCGATTCTCGGCGGCGCGTTCGCCCCGCTGATCGCCGCGGCACTCGTCAAGGCGACCGGCGGCACCGGAGCGGTGACCGTCTACCTCGCCGTCATGACGCTCGTGGGCCTCGCCGCCACGCTGCTGCTGCGCGATCGCACCGGCATCCCGCTCGGCCCCGACCACGAAGCCGAGCAGTCGGTGAGCCCCATCTACGGCGTCTCCCGCGCCTGACCCGATTCGTCCAGGAGGTTTCGACGATGCAGTTCCACCATCACGGGTACGTCTCTCAGGACCCGCGCATCCTCCCCGCCGCCGGCACCGGGACCGATCGGCCGGCGGCGGTGCCCGACGAGGTCGACGTCCTCATCGTCGGCTCGGGTCCGGCGGGGATGCTCCTGGCCGCCCAGCTGTCCCAGTACCCGGACGTCGTCACCCGGCTCATCGAGCGGCGCGACGGGCGGCTGGTGCTCGGTCAGGCCGACGGCATCCAGCCGCGCAGCGTCGAGACCTTCCAGGCGTTCGGGTTCGCCGAGCGCATCGTGGCCGAGGCCTACAACATCGGCTGGATGAACTTCTGGGGCCCCGACCCCGCCGACCCCGCGAAGATCGTGCGGCGCTCGCGCACCGCCGACTACGCGTACGACATCAGCGAGTTCCCGCACCTCATCGTCAACCAGGCGCGTGTGCTCGACTACTTCGCCGAGGCAGCGCTCAACGGGCCGGGCCGCATCGTGCCCGACTACGGCGTCGAGTTCCTCGGGCTCACCGTGCCCGAGGACCCCGAGGCGCGCGTCGAGGTGCGTGTGAAGGATGCCACGGGGGAGCGGACCATCCGGGCGCGGTACGTCGTCGGCGCGGACGGTGCGCGCAGCGGCGTGCGCGAGGCGATCGGGCGGGTGCACGTCGGTGACGTGTCGCAGCACGCCTGGGGTGTCATGGACGTCCTCGTCGACACCGACTTCCCCGACTGGCGCATCAAGTGCGCGATCAACGCCGAGGCGGGGAACATCCTCCTGATCCCGCGCGAGGGCGGGTACCTGTGCCGCGTGTACGTCGACCTCGGCGCTGTTGCGGCCGATGACGACCACCGCGTGCGGCAGACCCCGATCGAGGAGATCATCCGCCGCGCGAACGAGATCCTGCACCCCTACACGCTCGACGTGAAGCAGGTCGCCTGGAGCTCCGTGTACGAAGTGGGCCACCGCGTCACCGACCGGTTCGACGACGTCGCGCCGGAGGAGGAGTCCGAGGCATCCCCGCGCGTGTTCCTCGCCGGCGACGCGTGCCACACGCACTCCGCGAAGGCCGGTCAGGGCATGAACGTCTCGATGCAGGACGGCTTCAACCTCGGGTGGAAGCTCGGTGCGGTCGTGACGGGGGCCTCCCCGGCATCGCTCCTCGCCACCTACTCGGCGGAGCGGCGGCCGGTCGCCCAACAGCTGATCGACTTCGACCGGGAGTGGTCCTCGCTCATGGCGCGCAAGCCCGAGGAGATCAGCGACCCCGAAGACCTCGCGACCTACTACCTGGCGACGGCGGAGTTCCCCTCCGGCTTCATGACGCAGTACGCGCCGGGGACGGCGGTCGTGGCATCCGACGCGCAGCAGGACCTCGCGACGGGCTTCCCGCTCGGAAAGCGGTTCAAGAGCGCGCCGGTGACCCTCGTCGCCGACGGCAACGTCGTCCACCTCGGTCACCACGCGACCGCCGACGGGCGCTGGCGCATCTACGTCTTCGCGGGTGCCGACGGCATCGCGGAGGGGTCGGATGCCGCGGCGCTCGCCGCCTGGCTCGCGTCGCCGGGCGGACTCGTCGCCCGGCACACGCCCGAGGGCGCGGACCGCGATGCGCTCTTCGACGTGAAGCTCATCGTCCCGCAGAGCTTCGACGAGGTCGACGCGACGACCGTGCCGGAGATCTTCCGCCCGAAATCGGGGCCCCTCGGCATCCCGGACTGGGAGAAGGTCTTCAGTGCCGCACCGACCCGGTGGAACGATGTCGACATCTACGCGGAGCGGGGGATCTCACGAGGCGGCGCCGTCGTGGTCGTCCGCCCCGATCAGTACGTCGCCCACATCACGGCGCTCGACGCGACCGAATCGCTCAGCGCCTTCTTCGGGCGGTGGCTGCTGCCGCGGGGGTGAGGCGCGGCGTTGCGAGCCCGTGACCGTCGGGTCGGCTGGCGCCGTCCGGCGGCTGCGGCGTTCAGTCGGACTGACGGGCAGACTCGCGGCTCAGTCGGACAGCTCGACGCCGCGCAGGCGCAGCTCTTCGAGATCGAGGTGCGCCTCGACGCGCCGTTCCACGAGGTCGTCGATCGTGCCCTCGCGCCGCAGACGCCAGAGCACGGTGCGCTTGCGGTCGAGGATGGCGAGCTTCAGACGCGTCATCTCCTCGAACCGCACGAGCGGGGAGCGCTGCGTGAGGTCGATGCCGGCGCTCGTCGCGAGCATCTGGAGGGCGGAGGTCTCGGCCGCAGCCGTCGCCTCGACCGTGACCGTTCGCCTGGCGCCGGGTGCGGTGTCCGTGGCTTGATCCGTTGTGGGGCCGCCCGGCGCCCGGATGGAGCCCGTGTCCGGGGCATCCGGTGCGACGAACGCCGACTCGAGGTCGGCGATCTGCTCCTCCTCGCCGCGGCGCTGCCGGGCATACGCCCGGGCGTTCTGCAGCTCGAGCGTCTCGTAGCCCTCACGGCGGATCCGGTCGCGGACCTCGTCGCTGATCCCGTGCTCGCGGGCCAGGTCGTCGAGGGCGGCGATCGCGGCGCCCGAGATCGTCCGCTGCGCAAGTTCGTACTCGTCCTCGGCAGTGCCGTCGTCGGGCAGGCGCGCCCACCGCACGATCGCGGGAAGAAGCGGCCCCTGCACGAGAAGGCTCAGCAGGATGACGCCCGCCGTCACGAACACGACCGCGTCGCGGCCGGACAGATCGCCCGTGCCGGTGATGGCATCCGGCACCGACAGCGCGATCGCGAGCGACACCGCGCCGCGGAACCCGGCCACCGTGCTCACGATGCGACCGCGGTTGTGGCTGTACGGGGCGCCGCCGGCGGGGCGCGAGAACGGTGCGAACAGCAGCTGGAAGAGGTAGCGCACGACGATGAGCGCGCCCCACGCGGCGACCGTCACGAGCAGGAGCGTGCCGATCATCCGCGCCGGGATATCGTGGACGACGTACTGCACTTCGAGCCCGATCAGCACGAAGAGGGCGCCGTTGAGGAGATAGACGCCGAACGGCCAGGCCGACATCGCCTGGCGACGCGAGGAGGCGGTCGTGATGCGGGGGAGCGTCCAGGCGACGATGAGCCCGGCGAAGACGACGGCGAGGACGCCTGACGCGTGGACGAACTCCGCGAGGAGGAACGCCGTGAAGGGCACGAGCAGCAGCGTGATGTTGATGACGATCGCGGGGCGCCGGCGGCGGAGTGCCAGATAGGCGAGCGCCGCGACGGCGATGCCCGCCGCCGCACCGCCGAGGTACGCGACGAGCACGGTGAGGGTCACCGACCACGCGCTCACGCTGTCGCCGAGCGCGAGCGACAGGGCGATCGCGTACAGGACGAGGGCGGTGCCGTCGTTGGTGAGGCTCTCGGCCTTGAGCTTCATGAACATGCGCTGCGGGAGCAGGCGTCCGAGGGCGGCGACGGCCGTGGCATCCGGTGGTGCGACGGCCGCCCCGAGCAGCAGGGCGACCGGCCACGGCATACCGAACAGGGACGCGACCCACGCGACGGCGAGCGCGGAGGCGACGACCAGCAGCGTCGACATGGGGACGATGTAGCGTAGCGAACGGCGGACGGCGCGCAGTGACGTCGTGAGGCTCTCCCAGAAGAGCATGACGGGGAGGAACAGCAGCAGCACCGTCTCGGGCGGCAGCTGGATCTCGCGCAGCTGCGGCACGAACCCGAGGAGCAGACCGATGATGACGAGCAGGAGCGGGGTCGCGACGCGGATCCGCGGCGCGAGCGCCGTGCCGACGAGGATCGCAAGCCCGAGCAGGACCGTGACTTCGAGACCTTCCATGGCATCCCCGTTCTGCGCTGCACCCGGTGTGCGGGAGTCCGCGTGCTGGAACCAGTGTGCGCTCAGGTTGCAGCGTTCGGCCAGGCTCCCGCATTCCCGGCTGTGCCTGTTCTTCGCCGCGGCCCGATCTCTTCTGCCCGGCCCTGCCCACCCCGCGTGACGTACTCAGGAGATCTGGTGACCTCCGCATAGGCTGACCGCGGAACGGCGGGTATCGGCGCCCGGTGAGAGTGCGGAGTTCCTGAGAACGTCACCGTGGCCGCGGCCACCGCGGCCGCCGCGGCCGCCGGGGTCAGGAGTTCACGCGGATGATCTCCTGCTGGTAGGGGGCGATGACCTCGCCGGAGATGCGGCAGTCGAGCAGCAGGAAGGGGCGATCGGATGCCGGTGTGCGCGCCCACTCGGCGAGCGCGTCGAGGTCGGCGAGCGTCCGGACGACGACGCCGCGGGCGCCCACGGAGGCCGCGAGGCCGGCGAAGTCGACCTCGGGGATGAGCATCGGCGCGCGGGCGAGGCCCTGCAGTCCGTACAGGTTGATCTCGGCGCCGTAGGCGGCGTCGTTCCAGACGACGGCGAGACCCCGACCGGCCGCGACCCGCACGGCCGATTCGAGATCGGCGAGCGCCATGAGCCCGCCGCCGTCCCCGGTCGACAGCACGACCGTCGCGTCGGGTTTGGCGAGGGCCGCTCCCGGCACGGACGGGAACCCGAGGCCGATCGACTGGTACGCCGTGCCGACCATCAGCATCCGGTCGGGCGCGGCGACCGGCCAGTACATGTTCGCCCACCCGAGGAAGTGCCCGCCGTCGGTGACGACGACCCGGTCCCGGGTCGAGGGGTTGCTCTCCAGCAGCTCGCCGATGCGGACCGCGACCGACCGCGGATCGAGCCGCCCGTCCGGCGCGAGGGCGTCGCCGGGCTCCCGCGCGCGCAGCGCCGCGATGTCCACGCTCTCGCGCCAGGGCCGGTGCGCAGCCACGCCCGCGCCGCCCCTTGTGGCGAGCTCCTCCACGAGGGCTTCCGCCACCAGGCGCGCGTCGCCGCGGATGAACCCGCCGACGTGCGGGTGCGTCGCGGCCGGCGCGATGTCGACCTGCACGACGCGCGTACCGGGGGAGAAGAGCCCGCCGAACCGCATCGTGAACTGGTTCAGCCCGGCCCCGAACACGACCGCGACGTCGGCCATGCCGATGAGGTCCATCGCGGCCTCGGCGCCGAAACCGCCGGTCACCCCGAGATCGAACTCCGTGCGCGGGAAGATCCCGCGCCCGAGCGCCGTCGTCGCCGTGATCGCGCCCGTCGCGTCGGCGAGACGACCGAGTGCCTCGCCGCCGCCGGCGAGCCACGCCCCGCGCCCGGCGAGCAGCACGGGGCGCTCGGCGGATGCCAGGGCGCGGGCGAGGTCCGACACGGCCGCCCGGGTGAAGGGCGACGACGGCGCGAGCGGTGCCGGCAGCGTCGGACTGGGCGCCGGCGGCACGGGTCCCGCCTCGAGCTTCGCGACGTCGTACGGGATCGCGAGCACGGTGGGCACCCGGTACGACAGGGCGTGTTCGATCGCGATGACGGTGGTCGCTGCGGCGTCCGCCCGCCCGACGGTGTAGGTGCGCGCGCCGACGGCGGAGGCGAGCGCGATCTGGTCGACGTCCCACGGGCGCGGGCCGCTCGTCGGCTCGTCGCCGACCACGAGGATGAGCGGCACGTGGGCCTGTACTGCTTCGGCGAGCGCCGTCAGGGTGTTCGTGAACCCGGCCCCGTAGGTCGCGGTCGCCGCGGCGAGGCCGCCGCCCGCGCGGACGTAGGCATCCGCCGCGACGACGGCGCCGGCTTCGTGGCGCATCGCCGTGTAGTGGACCTCGGTCGAGCGTTCGAGCGCATCGAGGAAGTGGGCGTTGCCGTTGCCCATCACCCCGAAGACGTGGTCGATGTGCAGGGCGAGGGTCTGGGCGACGTGCGCGGAGACGGTGGGCATGGGGCCTCCCGGGGCGAGAAACGGTGATGGATGCCGTATGTGTCTCGCGTGCCCCTTTTTCGAGCACCGGCGGCGTCGTCGCCGACCGGACGAGACGAGTATACGGCCCGGCCGCCGGGCATGATGGGCGCATGGACATCGAGGCGATGCGGTCGGCGCGGCAGCGGGCGCATCTGCTGAGCGCACCGGCGCCCACGTCGTCGCAGTGGCCCGGCACCTGGCGGCGACGCAGGCGCAGGAGTTCTGGGGCGGTCGCTGGGCGCTCGCCGTCCGGAGCGCGGGTGACCCGACGCTCCGCGACGTGGATGCCGCGTTCGAGCGCGGCGACCTCATCCGGTCGTGGACGCAGCGCGGCACGGTGCACATCCTCGATCCGCGCGACCTCGAGTGGATGCTCTCGATCACGGCCGAGCGGCAGAGCCGCCAGGCGGCGAGCATCCACCGGGGGCTCGGCCTCGACGAGGGCGACGCGCTCGCGCGGTGCGAGGCTCCCGTGCGCGCGGCACTGCGCGGCGGCAACCGCCTCACCCGGGCGGAACTCGCGGAGGTGCTCCGCACTTCGGGCGTCGACACCACAGGCATCCGCGGCAACCTGATCCTCACCGCGCTGTGCCGCCGCGCCGTGATCGTGCTGGGGCCGGTCATCCCTCGGGAGGGCGCGCCGACGCGCGAGCAGTACCTCGTCGCCGCCGACGAGTGGATCACGGATGCCATGACACCGGCCGATCCCCTCGCGGAGCTGCTCGTGCGCTACCTGCGGGGCCACGGTCCGGCCACGCTCGCCGACTTCCGCTGGTGGGCGGGGCTGCCGCAGGGGCTCGCGCGCACGGCGCAAGAAGGAGCCGCCGACCGCGTCGCGGAGATCGACGAAGGCGTGTTCGTCGAGACCGGCGCCGACGTCGCCGCGCGGCCCGTAACCGGCGTCACAGATGCAGCACGCCCTGCGGCCGTGCCCGCCGGCATCCTCGCCCTGCCGCCGTTCGACGAGTACTACCTGTCCTACGCCGATCGCACGCTCGTGTGCGGGCCGGACCTCGCCGCGGCGATCGGCCCGACCCGCAACGGCGCGGTGAGCCCCGTGCTGATGGATGCCTCGGGAGCCGTCGTCGGCACCTGGAAGCATTCGCTCGCGGTCGGGCGCCACCACCTCGCGCCGGTCGCACAGGTCGCCGCTCCGGGCGTCGACGAGAATGCCGTCACCGCAGCGCTCGAGCGGTTTCGCGCGTTCCTCGGCGACTGACCGCGCGGACCGCGCAGACTGCCCTGACCGCGCAGACCGCGCAGGCTGCCCTCACCGCGCTGACCGCTGACCGCGCAGACCGCCCTGACCGCGCGCGCCGGGCTCAGGCGAAGAGCCCGGCTCCCACGTACGACCCCGCCGCAGCCCCCGGCGGGACGGCCCACACGCCCGACCCGACGTGCGTCACGTACTCGGCCATGAGGTCGGTCGCGAGCGCCTTCTGCAGGCGGACGAACTGCTCCGGCGAACGCTGGTACGAGAGGAAGAAGAGACCGGCATCCAACGTACCGAGGGCCGTGTTGCCGTCGACGTAGTTGTAGCCGCGCCGGAGGATCCGGTTTCCGTCGTTGAGGTCGGGGTGCGCCAGGCGGACATGACTGCGCGCGTCGATCGCGGGGGAGCCCGTCGCGCTCGTCGCGTGGAAGTCCGGAGCGGTCTGCTCCTTCCCACCCGACAGGGGTGCGCCCTCGCCCTTGTCGCGACCGAAGGTGCGCTCCTGCTCCGACAGTCGCAGCCGGTCCCAGGTCTCGATGCGCATTGCGATCTTGCGTGCGACGAGGTAGGAGCCGCCCGCCATCCAGGCGGGCTCGTCCTCGGCACCCACCCAGACGTGCGCGGCGAGCGCGTCGGCGTCGTCGGCGAGGATGTTCGCGGTGCCGTCCTTGAACCCGAACAGGTTCCGGGGCGTCGCCTGGTCGGCCGTCGTCTTGGACGTCTTGCCGAAGCCGAGCTGCGACCACCGCAGCTTCGCGCGCCCGAAGGCGATGCGGCTGAGGTTCCGCACGGCGTGGACGGCGACCTGCGGGTCGTCGGCGCACGCCTGGACGAACAGGTCGCCGCCGGAGAGGCCCGGGATGAGGTCCTCGCCGAGGAACGGCGGCAGCTTCTGCAGCGACGCGGGGCGCCGCGCCGCGAGCCCGTACCGATCCGTGCCGTCCTCGGTCTCGAACAGGGTCGGGCCGAACCCGATCGTGATGGTGAGTCCGTTGGCGGCGAGCCCGAGCGCCTCGCCAGTGTCGTCGGGCGGCGCTTCGGGCGATCCGCCCACCGAACCCGTCGCGCTGACGTCGAGGCCCTGAGACATGCGCGCAGCGGCATACGTCCAGTCCTGCAGCAGTTCGACGAGGTCGTCACGGTTCGTCCGGGCCATCATGTCGAACGCCGCGAAGTGCAGGTGGTCCTGCACGGGCGTCGTGATCCCGGCCTGGTGCGCGCCGAAGTACGGGAAGACGGATGCCGCGGCATCCCCCGCCTTCTGGCGCCCCGCGGCGACGCCCGCGATCGACCCGGCCCCCGCGCCGACGGCAAGTCCCGCCGCTCCGACTCCCGCGGCGAGCCCGAGCAGCCCGCGCCGGCTGAGTCCGGTAGGCGCAGACTGCGGGTCGTGCGCGAGGGTGGGGTCCGTCTTCTCGTTCGTGATCACTCCAGGATGGTCGAGGTGAGCTTCGACAGCGGTTCGGCGAGTGCGTTGATGAGGTCGGTGAACTCGCGCTTGTCCGACTCCGTCAGGGCACTGTAGTTCACGAATCCGGCTGTCAGCGAGCCGTGCTTCGCGAGCGCGGCGTCGAGGTCGTCGTAGCCCTGCTGGATCTCGGTGACGAGCTTCTTGCCCGTGTCGCCCTTGGCGTCGGCGAAGTCCTTCACGAGCGAGAACGCCATCTTCGAGCCCTCGACGTTCGCGGTGAAGTCCCAGAGGTCGGTGCCCGACCACCAGTCCTCCTCGCCGGAGATCTTGCCCTTCGCGACCTCGTCGAGGAGGGCGATCGATCCGTTCGAGATGCCGGCGATGCCCTGCGCCTTCAGCGCCGCGGCGAAGTCGTCGGAGTGCACATAGGTGTTGAGCTGGGCGACGTCGGCGATCAGCTTGTCGCCGTAACTCTTGCGCTCCTCGGGGGTCGAGGGCGCCCAGTCCTTCCAGGCGGGAGTCTCGCCGTCGGAGTTCAGCGCGTCCTGCGCGGGGACCCAGAGGTCCTTCTCGAGCCGGTGGAATCCGGTCCAGTCGAGACCCTCGGCCTTCGCATCCACCTCGCGGTAGTCGATCCGCGGGTCGAGGTCGCCGAGCGACTCGGCCACCGGCTCGATCCGCTCGTAGAACGCGCGCGTCGCCGGGAAGAGCTCCTTCGCCTTCGCGTCGTCGCCCGACTCGTAGGCCGCGACGAGCGTGTCGACGGCGGGGACCAGCTGCTCCACCTGGGCTTTCACGAACGCGCCGTAGAGGTCTTCGGCCTTCTGCTTCTGCTCGGCGTCGTCACCGGTTGCGGCGACCGCCTCGCCGCTCACCGTGAAGGCCGCCTTGCCGACGCCGTCGCCGAGCATGCCGGGCTTGCAGACGGTGAAGTACGACCCCGGCTGCGCGACCACCGTGAGGCTGCGCTCGGCGCCGGGCGCGATGTTCTCGACCTCGCCGACGATACGCAGGCCGTCATCGGCGAGCAGGTAGAACTCGGTCACCTGCGAGCTCGAGTTCGTCACGTCGAACGACAGGGTGCCGCTCGTCGCCGTCGCCGTCGACACGTCGCACGACGTGTCGGTCGAGGTCACGGTGAGGGCGCCCTGCGGGGCGACGTCGGCTTTCGCGACGCAGCCCGAGAGGGCCAGGGCGGCGAGGCCCGTGGCGGCCGTGGCGGCGAGGATGCGGTGGCGGATCATCATGCTCCTTGCGGTTCTGGTGCGGAGGGGTGCGTGTCGGCGGATGCCGGGGTATCCGCCGCGCTACGGCTCGGCCGACGGCGCAGGCCCCGGACGAAGACGGTGCCGACGATGCCGACGTAGAGGGCCCAGGCGACGACCTGCAGCCAGGACATCTGCGGCATGAAGCCGACGGTGGCCTGCAGGAGCGTCGCCAGGGTGGAGCCGGGCGGAATGGCGCCGGTGACGTCGAACGCCCAGCCGAACGGGAAGGCGCTCCAGCCGGTGGCGACGGCACCCGTGGCCGGGTCGATCGGGGCGAGCGTCGTGAAGGGGCCGGGGAGGGCTGCCGCCTCCTGCAGGTCGTGGATCGCGTACGCGAGGACGCCCGCAGCGACGACCACGAGGAAGGCGCCCGTCCATCCGAAGAAGACGCGCAGGTCGATGCGGACCATGCCGCGAGCGAGCAGCCAGCCGAGCAGGACGGAGGTGGCGATGCCGGCGAGGGCCCCGAACAGGGCCGCCGGCGCGCCGGCGACGGACTGCACCATCGACCACAGGAGCAGCGTCGTCTCGATGCCTTCACGCGCGACCGACACGAACCCGATGATCACGATGGCCCAGAGGCCTCCCGCGGCGAGGGCGCGTTCGACCTCGCCTTCGAGGGAGCGCTTCATCGTGCGAGCGGTGCGCTGCATCCAGAAGATCATCCAGGTGACCATGCCCACGGCGAGGAGCGACATGAGGCCGCCGATCAGCTCCTGGGCTTGGAACGTCAGCGCGTAGGCTCCGAACGTGAGCACGGCGCCGATGCCGACGGCCAGCGCGACCGCGAGGCCGACGCCGAACCACAGTCGGGGGAGGACGTCGCGGCGCCCGACGCGCGTGAGATAGGCGACGAGGATGCCGACGACGAGGGCGGCCTCGAGGCCCTCGCGGAGGCCGATGAGGAAGGTGGCGAAGAATTCGGCGGGCACTGCGTTCGTTTCGGGACGTGGTGTCGTGAGGCCGGTTCCGACGTGCTGCGCCCCTCGGGGTGGCGCGCTCCTTCATCGTCGGCGATGCGCCGATTCGACTTAGGTTAGGTAAACCTCACCAGCGGCGAGAATACACCCGCCCTGGCCGGGCGACCAAAACGCGCCGGGTGCCCTCGTCAGAGGCGGGAGGCGTCGGATTCGACGTCGGCGAGGGGTCGTCGCGTGTCGGCGATCGTCTCCGGTATCGCGGCGACGGCGGGCGGCGTGTCCCGGACGATGCGATCGTCGGCGACTCTCGCGATCTGGTCCTTCACTCGCACGAGACGATCCGGGGGAGCCGGTCGGTCACGGCTGCCGCCACAAGGACGCCGACCGCACAGGGCGGGATCCTCTCGCCGTCAGACGCCGACGCCGGATGCCACGACGCTGAGATCCGTGCTGCGGTCGTCTTCGTAGTCGACGCGCACGTAGGCGTCGCCCGCGAGGTAGAGGTCCATGTCCTCGCGACTGTGCACCGGCTGACCGAGCGAGGCGCGAACCGTCGCCCGGTCGGCGGGGAGGTCGAGGCCCGCGATGAGCCGATCGGGCGCCGGATAGGTCCCGTCGTCTCCCGTGAGTCGGATGAGGGCGCCCGCGAGACGCTCCTGTTTGAACTGGAGCAGCACTCCGCTGCGCTCCGAGTCCTCGTACTGCCACGTGACACCGTCGCGCACCTCGTCGCGCGACTCGGACGCGGGTCCGATCAGTCCGAGGAGGGCGAGGTGCTCGGATGAGAAGAGCGGGGCGCCCAGCGCGTCGATGAACGCGGAGAGCTCGCCCTCGATCGCCCGTGCCGCGGGGCGTGCGGCATCGCCGGCATCCGTCGCTGATGCACTCGGCATCCCGCCGACCAGCTCGCGCATGACGACGATCTTGGAGAGGACGCCTGTGTCGAAGTCGAACTGCACGTAGCCCGCTCCCGCGGCATAGGTGAGATACGACGGTGCGGCCCGCAGCGGGTCGCCCAATGCCGCCTGCACGCCCTCGCGCGTCGAGCTCTCGTCGATGCCGTCGATCAGGGCGGCGAATCGCGCGTAGGCGCCGTGCTCCTCGTCCGTCGACGCGTACAGGAACACGGTGTGCACCGTGCCGTCGATCAGGAGCACGTCACCGCCGTGCTCCGACATCACGAGGTAGGTCTCCTGGGTGTCGCCGTCGTCGTAGCTCTCCACGGTGGGTGTGCCGCCGATGTGTGCGATCGCGGCCCGCAGGCGCGGGTCGTCCGCGGGCGCGTCGAGCGCGCTCAGGAAGATGGTGATCTCGCCCTCGATCATCCGATGCCTCGCTTCAGATTCAGGTCTCGAATCGACTGGATCACCGTATCAATCCGTTCGGGACTGAGGCGTCCTTCGGTCTGGAGGTTGCCTCGGAGCGTCCGCAGATCGCGCTCCATGGCGCCTCTCAGGTCAGTGGCGTCCATCTCGATCTGGGCGGGGGTGTTCCTTCCGCGGAACGTGCGGCTCTGCGAGTGGAGGAGGTCGGAGATCTCGACGGCGGCGGCGTCGTTGTGCACGGCGCGCCGCTGGGCGGGGGTGAGCTTCTCGCCCAACTCGTTCTCGCGTGCGCGGATGACCGCCGCCGAAGACGGGATGTGGTCGTGCTGGAGACCGTCGCCGACGACCTCGCCCTTCTTCAGGTCCTTGTAGGAGCCCGTGTCGAACTCCTTCACGGGGCCGGGCTTGCCGTCGAAGTTGTCCTTGTCCTTCACCCGTCGGATGACGGTGTCGAGATGGTCGTCGAGGTTGTCGGCGAGGTGGTGGAGCCGGTCCTTGGCATGAGCGCCGCCCTTCACTGCGGCCTCGCGCAGCTCGCGGATCACGGGCCGCAGCCCGCTCATCCGTCGCCGCCGAAGTCGAGGGCGGAGAACTCCGCGAAGAATGTCGAGGTGAGGGCCTGGATGTCCGAGCCGTGCAGCTTCATCGTCGCACGCGCCTGCTCGAGGGCTTCCAGGTCCGCGTAGAACTCATCGGAGTCGCCGATGGCGCCCTCGACGAGCGGTGCATCGAGGACGGCGTCGATGATCGCCGGCAGCTGCTCCGAGAGCGGTTCGATCGCCATCGGTGCGACCTGGCCGATCACCTGCTCCACGGCGATGTCGACGGCCGCGTTCAGCAGCTTCTTCTTGATCAGCAGCATCGGGCCCGCGCCCGCGGCCGTGACGGGGTTCGTGAGCATCGCGACGAGCGTGATGAGGGTGGAGGTCACATCGACGATGACCTTCATCTTCAGGGCGAGGATCGCCCCCGCGCCGATGTCCATCGCGACCGCGGCGGGCGGCATGATGTCCACGAGCCTCTGCAGGTTCTGCGCTCGGTTCGTGTTCCACGCGCCGAGCGTGGCGGGCCCGGTCTGCCCTCGCATCGCCGCGGTCACATCGCCGTTCATCTGACGGTCGATCGCCTGGATGACGCCCTTGAGGTCAGCCCCGAACCCCCGTACGAGCGCGGCGCCCTTGTGGACTTCGTCCTCATCGATGTCCGGCCATTCGAAGCCCAGCTTCTCGAGCACCCAGACGAGCTCGTTCGGCAGCATCATCCCCACGGCGCACCTCCTTGACAGCGAGGCTAGACGAGGCGGTGCCGGAGCGACCATGGGGAGAACTATCCATGTGGCGGCGCTCGACGCGCCATCGCGCACCTCAGGACGACGCCGGAGCGTGACGCTCGAGGAAAGTGTAGACCTCGCCGTCGTCGACGCCGGGGAAGGCTCCGCGGGGCAGCGGCGAGAACATCTGCATGTGCACGCGGGCGCTCGGCCAGGCCTTTCCCTCCCAGCGCCCGGTCAGCTCGGCAGCCGGTCGTCGGCAGCACGATTCGTCCGGGCACGTCGACACGGCCCGCATCTGCGTCTCGCGTCCGCGGAACCAGCGTGCGTCGTCGAAGGGCACGCCCACGCTGATCGAGAACTCGCCGTCGCTCGTCTTGCCGGTCTGGCTGGAGCACCAGAACGTGCCCGCGGGAGTGTCCGTGTACTGGTAGTGCTCGACCGTGCGATTGCGCTGCGAGAACGCGGAGCGCGCCGCGAACTTCTGGCAGACGATCTGGCCTTCCACCGATCCCGTGACATCCTCCGGCACGGGCAGGTCGTCGTTCTCGTAGACGCGCGTGATCGCTCCCGAACCGTCGACGCGCAGGAAGTGCAGGCGGATGTCGAAGTGCTCGGTCAGCAGGTTCGTGAGTCGCATCGCAGCGGCCTCGTGCGTCACGCCGAACGCGTCGCGGAAGTCTTCGACCGCGAGGTTGCGGTCCTTCTTCGCCTGGGTGAGGAAAGCCACGGATGCCGTCTCGGGCATGAGGCAGCAGGCCGCGTAGTAGTTGATCTCGAGCCGCTGCTGGAGGAAGTCGGCGTAGTCGCTCGGCGGCGTGTGGCCGAGCAGTCTGTGCGCCATCGCCTGCAGCGCCATCGAGCGCAGGCCATGGCCGCCGGGGATCGATGCGGGCGGCAGGTAGATCCGCCCGTTCTCGAGGTCGGTGACCGAGCGCGCCGAGTGGGGGAGGTCGTCGACGTAGATGAGCTCGAAGCCGAGCTGCTCGGCCATGATGCTCACGGTCCGGTGCGTGAGCGCGCCCGAGCTGTGTCCCGCGGCTCTCAGCTGCTTCTCGGCGAGGTGCTCGATGTCGGGGAGGTAGTTGCCGCGCTCTCGCATCCGCAGGCGCAGCTCGGTGTTCCCGCGCCGCGCTTCCTCGGGCGTCGCGATCGCCTCGCGTTCGCGACGTTGCAGCTCGCGATGAAGGCCCAGCACGGCCTCGATCGTCTCGTCGGTCATCGTCTTCGTGACGCGCACGGGAGGGATGCCGAGGCGTCGGAAGACCGGGGATGTCTGCGCGCGCTCGAGGTCGAGCTCGATCGCCGAGCGGTGGTTCGGCGGTTCCGGGGAGAGGAGGTTCGTGACGTCTGTGCCGGTCGCGGTCGCGATGGCCTGCAGGAGCGAGAGCTTCGGCTCGCGCTTGCCGTTCTCGATGAGACTGAGCTGGCTCCCGGCGACGCCGACGACCGCGCCGAGCTCGTCGAGCGTGTAGCCGCGCTCGGTGCGGTGATGACGGATGCGGTGGCCGAGCGTGGACAGCTCGAGGGCAGACGTGGGCATTCCTTGAGCATAGCGAAAGAATCATGTTTCTTGACGGGCATCTTCACGATAAATGCCCTTCAAGGGGCGCAAAGTGGAGACATCCACCTCGACTGAAGGAGCCGACATGGCCATCGCCGACCTGTTCACCCGCTCGTCCACCGACACGGGCGCCGGTGGCACGTATCGCTCCTTCGGTACGCGGCCGACGACGGCAGGTGCAGGACTGGAAGAGCTCTTCGCCTGGGTCGATGAGGTCGCGGCGCTCACCCGCCCCGACCGCATCCACTGGGTCGACGGGTCACGCTCCGAGAACGAGGCACTCCTTCGCGAGCAGGTCGAAGAGGGAAAGCTCATCAAGCTCAATCCCGAGTGGCGCCCGGGGTCGTACCTCGCGCGCTCGCACCCGAGTGATGTCGCCCGTACGGAGGCGCGCACCTTCATCGCCTCCGAGCGCGAGGAGGACGCCGGCCCGACGAACAACTGGGCCGACCCGGTCGCGATGCGCGAGACGATGCACGACATCTTCGCGGGCTCCATGCGGGGTCGCACGATGTACGTCGTCCCGTTCTCGATGGGCGCCGTCGGGGGCCCGCTCTCGCACATCGGCGTGCAGATCACCGACTCAGCATACGCCGTCACCTCCATCGGCATCATGACCCGCGTCGGCACCGAGGTCGTCGAGCAGATCGCGGCGGGCAAGCCGTGGGTCAAGACGATCCACTCCGTCGGAGCACCGCTCGAACCGGGGCAGAAGGATGTCTCGTGGCCGTGCAACGACGAGAAGTACATCGTCCATTTCCCCGAGACGCTCGAGGTCTGGTCGTACGGCTCGGGCTACGGCGGCAATGCGATCCTCGCGAAGAAGTGCTTCGCGCTGCGCATCGCCTCGGTGATCGGCCGTGACGAGGGCTGGCTCGCCGAGCACATGCTTCTCATCCGCGTGATCTCGCCCGAGGGGAGGCCGTACCACCTCGCGGCCGCATTCCCGTCCGCGTGCGGCAAGACGAACCTCGCGATGCTGCGCCCGACGATCCCCGGCTGGCGCGTGGAGACCCTCGGCGACGACATCGCGTGGCTGCGCCCCGGGCAGGACGGGCGGCTCTGGGCGATCAACCCCGAGGCCGGATTCTTCGGCGTGGCACCCGGCACGGGCGAATCGACGAACGTCACCGCGGTGGAGACCCTGTGGGGCAACACGATCTTCACGAACGTCGCTCTGCGCCCCGACGGCGACGTCTGGTGGGAGGGCCTCACCGACGAGGCTCCCGCGGAGCTCACCGACTGGGAGGGGAACCCCTGGACCCCGGCGTCGGGTCGCCCCGCGGCGCACCCGAACTCGCGTTTCACGGTGAGCGCCGCGCAGTGCCCGCAGATCGCCCCCGACTGGGATGCCGCGGAGGGCGTGCCGATCGACGGCATCCTCTTCGGCGGTCGCCGCGCGACCAACGTGCCGCTCGTCGTCGAGGCGACCGACTGGACGCACGGCGTCTTCCTCGGCTCGAACATCTCGTCCGAGCGCACCGCCGCCGCCGAGGGCACGGTGGGGGAACTGCGCCGCGACCCGTTCGCGATGCTGCCGTTCTGCGGCTACAACATGGCCGACTACTTCGCTCACTGGCTGAAGGTCGGCCAGAAGCTGCGCTTCGACCGGGCTCCGCGCATCTTCCAGGTCAACTGGTTCCGCAAGGGCGAGGGTGGCAGGTTCCTGTGGCCAGGCTTCGGCGACAACGCCCGTGTCATCGACTGGATCATCCGGCGGATCGAGGGGTCGGTCCCCGCCGTGGAGAGCCCGATCGGGCGCCTCCCCGAGACGAGCGACCTCAACCTCGACGGCATCGACGTGCCGCAAGAGGACCTCGACGCGCTGTTCGAGATCGACCCCGCGCTGTGGCTTCAGGAAGCCGATCTCACCGAGGAGTTCTACCGGACCTTCGACGGGAAGGTGCCCGCGGCGCTCTACGCGGAGCTCGCCGCGCTGCGCTACCGCCTGAGACTCGCTCGCTCCTGAACCGGGGGACGGCGTCCGCGCCGGCCGTATCTGCTCTCCGTGAGCGCAGGCGGCCGGCGCGGGCGAACCGTCTAGACGAGCAGCTGATGCCGGGCGAGATCGCGGTACAGCGGCACCGTCTCGACGAGTTCGGCGTGGGTGCCCTGCCCCACGACCTCGCCACGGTCGAGGACCACGATGAGGTCGCTGTCGACGACCGTCGACAGGCGATGGGCGATGACGACGAGGGTGCGTCCTGCGGCGACCGCGTCGATCGCGTCGCGCATGCGCTGCTCGTTGAGGCCGTCGAGTGACGACGTCGACTCGTCGAGCAGCAGGATCGGGGGAGCAGCGAGCAGGGCGCGGGCGATCGCGAGGCGCTGGCGCTCGCCGCCGGAGAGCATGACGCCCGCTTCGCCCACGGGAGCCTCGAGACCCAGGGGCGAGCGCTCCAGCACGTCGCCGAGGTTCACGGCGCGCAGGACGCGCTCGCACGCGGCATCGGATGCCGCGGGGGTGGCGAGCCGGAGGTTGTCGCCGATCGTGCCGGCGAGCGTCGGGGCATCCTGCTCGACGTAGCCGAGCTGTGCGCGAAGACGCGCGCGGTCCACCGTGCGCACGTCGACGCCGTCGACGAGGATCGCCCCGTCCGTCGGGTCGTAGAAGCGCTCGATGAGAGCGAGCGTCGTGGACTTGCCGGCGCCGGAGGGGCCGACGAGGGCGACGCGGGACCCGCGGGGGACGCGGAACGACACTCCGCGCAGCACGCCCCCGCGCGCGGCATCCGTGGGCTCGGGGACGGTCGCGTCCGCGTGGACTTCGGCGAGGAGCGCGGCGGCCTCGTCCTCGCCGCGGCGGCGCGCGGCGACGACGGTCTCGGGGTAGGCGAAGTGCACGTTCCGGAACTCGATCGCGGTGGCGTCGCCGACCGTGCCGGTGTCGGCGGCGCGGATTGAGGCGGCAATCTCCGCATCGCACGCGGTCTCGGTGCGAAGGTCCAGCACCTCCTGGATGCGTCCGAGGGCGCCGAGCGCCTGGTTGACGGAGGTGATCGCGCCGAAGAACGAGCCGAGCGGCTGCACGAGGAAGAAGAGGAACATCACGAACGTCACGAGCTGGGCGACGGTGATCGCGCCGGATGCCACGCGGAACCCACCCACACCGAGGACGACCAGCAGCGACAGCTGCAGGGCGATGCCCGCGATCGGGACGATGAACGCCGACGCCTTCGCGACGGCGACGCCCGCGTCGTAGGCCCCGCGGGCGGTGCGCTCGATGTCCTCCTGCTCACGGTTCGCAGCGCCGGCGGCGCGGATCGTGCGGATCGACCCGACGGCCCGCTCCACGCCCGAGGCGAGTTCGCCCACCCGCTCCTGCTGCACGGCCGTTGCGCGGCGGATGCGCCCGCTGAGCGCCCCGACGACGGCGACCGACGCCCCCACCACCACGAGGATCAGGAGGAGGAGCACGGGGTCGATGAGAAGCATCGCGATGACCGCGCCGACGAAGATCAAGGCGCTGCCGATCGAATCGGCGAGCCCCTGCGTCAGCACGGCGTAGAGGAGCGTCGTGTCGGTGCCCACGCGGGAGACGAGGTCGCCCGTCCGGCGCGCGTCATACTCCTGGACCGGCAGATGCAGCAGCTGCGCGACGAGGCGCCGCCGGCTCGAGTAGACGACAGCGGTGCCGGTGCGCTGCAGCAGGAAATGCTGGATGCCGCTGATGATCGACCCGATCACGACGAGCGCGACGAGCGCCCACACGAGCATGCCGAGGGGGTCGCCCTTCTGGACGCGGTCGATCACCTGGCCGACCAGCAACGGCTGGCCGAGGGTCGCCGCCGCCGCGAGGATGCTGAGGACGGCGACGACGATGAGCGTCGCCTTGTGCTCGAAGACGAAGGGGAGCAGTTGGCGCAGGCTCGCGCGCGGACCGTCGTCCTTTCCGCGGCGGGAGAACGGGGAACGGCGTGCGGGGGTGGCAGAGGACATGACGGCTTTCTGCGATGTTTCGGGTGTCTCTATCTTCGTCCGTGTTTCTTGTGGACGGCCTGACGGCTGACATCGGCGCCCACCACGGTCCGTCAGTCGTCGAGCTCGCGCGCCCAGGGGAGATCTGCACCCGCGCGGCCCACCGTGATCGCGGCGGCAGCGGCGGCCCGCGTGCCGATCTCGGCGAGCTGCGCCGCGGTCGGCACGGTCCCGGCTCGCAGCAGTGGTTCGACGAGGAGCGATGCCATGAAGGTGTCGCCCGCACCGATCGTGTCGACGACGTCGACGCGCGGGGCTGTGACGTCGACGGTGCCTTCTCGCGTTGCGAGCGTGGCGCCGGATCCGCCGCGGGTGACGGTGACGATGGCGGGACCGAGGTCCAGGATCGCCGCGATCACGCCCGCGATGTCGAGGTCGGGGTACAGGAACGCGGCATCCTCGTCGCTGAGCTTCACGACGCGCGCGCGCCGGGCGATGCGCTCGAAACGGCTGCGGGCGCCTTCCGGGGAGCCGACGAGCCCCGGCCGGATGTTGGGGTCGAAGGTGACGATCGCGTCCGGGTGCGCATCGAGCAGCGCCTGCACGGCGTCGGCGCCGGGGTTGAGGAAGGTCGCGAGCGAGCCCGTGTGGATGACCCGCGTCTCGCCGAGGCTCAGTCCGCCCGGCACCTCCCACGCGATGTCGAACTCATAGGTCGCCGCGCCCGTGGCATCGAGCGTCGCCCGCGCGGTCGACGTGGGCGCGTCGTGGAAGGACTCGGGCAGGATGCCGACCCCGGATGCCTCGAGGTGCCGCGCGATCGCCCGCCCGCGCTCGTCCGTCCCGAGATGCGTGAGGAGTGCCGCGGCGACGCCTCGCCGGGCCAGACCCAGGGCGATGTTGGCGGGGCCGCCGCCGGGCGTCTCGGAGACGCCGTCGGTGGAGTCGGTGATGTCCATGAGGGCCTCGCCGATCACGAGGACGGCCGGGCGTGCGGGCGTGGTCATGTGCAGTCCTTTCGCTGCCACCATCCTGCCGGTTCCACGGTGAATCGTTGTCCCCGCCCGGCGCTACGGTGGTCTGGTGTCTGCTCCCGTCATCCGCGCCGAGAATCTCGTCAAGGCGTACAAGGTCAAAGGAAAGCCCGATTTCGTCGCTGTCGACGGGCTGAGCTTCGAGGTGCCGCCCGGCGAATCGTTCGGCCTGCTCGGCCCGAACGGCGCGGGGAAGTCCACGACGATGAAGATGATCGGCGCGGTGTCCACGCGCACGGGTGGAGCGCTCGAGATCCTCGGCCTCGACCCCGACGCGTACGGCCCGGAGATCCGGTCTCGCCTGGGCGTCGTCCCGCAGCAGGACAACCTCGACGGTGAGCTCAATGCGCGCGAGAACCTCTACATGTACGGGCGCTACTTCGGGCTCCCTGCGGCGGTCTGCCGCCAGAAGGCGGAGGAGCTCCTCGCGTTCGCACAGCTGGAGGACAAGGGCTCGAGCAAGGTCGAGGCGCTCTCGGGCGGCATGAAGCGTCGCCTCACGATCGCCCGCGGCCTCATCAACGACCCGCGCATCCTCCTCCTCGACGAGCCGACGACGGGGCTCGACCCGCAGGCGCGCCACGTGCTGTGGGATCGCCTCTTCCGGCTGAAGGAGCGGGGCACGACGCTCGTCCTGACGACGCACTACATGGACGAGGCCGAGCAGCTGTGCGACCGACTCATCGTCGTCGACAAGGGTCGCATAATGGCCGAGGGCACCCCGGCGTCGCTCATCCGCGAGCACTCCAGCCGTGAGGTGCTCGAAGTGCGCTTCGGCTCCGACCGCAACGAGCAGGTCGCGCCGCAGCTGCAGGCGGTCGGCGACCGGGTCGAGGTGCTGCCCGACCGGATCCTCGTGTACACGGCCGACGGCGAGGCATCCCTCGACCGGGTGCACGCACTCGGGCTCGAGCCGGTCACCTCGCTCGTGCGGCGGTCGAGTCTCGAGGATGTCTTCCTGCGGCTCACCGGAAGGTCGCTGATCGAATGAGCAGGCCCGTGACGTCGGCCGCGGTCGGCACCGACACGACGCACCCGATCATCCCCGACCCCTCGGTCGAGGCGGCGCGCGCCGAAGCGCTCGCGTGGGGTGCACGCCCCCGGCGTCTGGGTGGCTGGTACTTCGCGGAGCACGTCATCCGCACGATGGGCGCGTACAAGTGGACCATCATCGCCGGCGCCCTCGGGCAGCCCCTGCTGTACCTGCTGGGCCTCGGCGCCGGGCTCGCCGCCCTCATCTCCACTCCTGTGCAGGACGGCGACTCTTCCGTCCGCTACCTCGTCTTCATCGCTCCGGCACTTCTCATGACGGCGGGGATCTCGGTGGCATCCGAGGAGTTCACCTACCCCGTCATGGCGGGGTTCAAATGGCGGCGGCTCTACTTCGGGCCGAACGCCTCGCCGATCTCGTCGCCGCAGATCGTGACGGGCACGATCCTCGGGGCGCTCCTGCGCATCGTCATCGTCGTCGTCGTGTACTTCGCCGTGCTCGTCATCTTCGGCGCGGTGCCGAACCTCGCGACCGGGTGGCTGCTCATGCCGATCGGCGCGCTCGCGGCACTGTCGTTCGGGCTGCCGCTCATGGCGTACGCCGCGTCGCTCGAACACGACTCCGGCCAGTTCGCGCTCGTGCAGCGGTTCATCTTCATGCCGATGTTCCTCTTCTCGGGGACGTTCTACCCGCTCGCCAACCTGCCGATCTGGCTGCAGTGGGTGGGCTGGATCTCGCCGCTGTGGCACGCGTCCGAGCTCGGTCGTGCGGTCTCGTACGACAAGCCGATCGAGCCGTGGCTGATGGCCGTCCACCTCGGTTATCTGCTCGTGCTCAGCGTCGGCGCGTTCCTCATCGCCCGCCGTATCTTCACCCGGAGGCTCGCGCAATGACCGCCGTCACCGAATCGCCCAGTGCCCGGAGGATCCGGCGCGGCGGGGTGCGGTCGCTCTGGGCCGGGAACCCGCAGGCGGTCGTCGAACGCGGCGTCCGCAGCGCCCGCTCCGGCAACCTCGCCGTCGTGGTCTCGGGTTTCTTCGAGCCCGTCCTCTACCTCGCCTCGATGGGCATCGGGTTGGAGTCGCTCATCGGCAACGTCGCCTTCGGGGGACATGACGTGTCGTACGCGGCCTACATCGCGCCGGCGCTTCTCGCCGTCTCGGCGATGAACGGGGCGATCTACGACTCGACGTGGAACGTCTTCTTCCGCATGAACTACGGCAAGCTCTACGAGGGCATGCTCGCGACGTCGCTCGGGCCGCTCGACGTGGCGCTCGGCGAGATCCTCTACGCCCTGCTGCGCGGACTCGTCTACGCGACCGGGTTCATGATCATCATGCAGGTGCTCGGGCTGAACCTCGCGTGGACGGCCCTCCTCGCCCTCCCCGCCGTCACGCTCATCGCCTTCGGGTTCGCGAGCCTCGGCATGGCGGTCACGAGCTACATGAAGACCTTCCAGCAGATGGACTGGATCAACTTCGTGTTGCTGCCGATGTTCCTCTTCTCGGCGACGCTCTTCCCGATCACGCAGTACCCGGGCTGGGTGCAGGGGGTCATCCAGGCGTTCCCGCTGTGGCACGGCGTCGAACTCGTCCGTGGGCTCACCACGGGCATCCTGAGCCCCGCGATGTGGGGGCACGTCGCCTACTACCTGGTGATGATCGCGGTCGGGCTGCTGTTCACCACCAAGCGCCTGCGCGCGCTCTTCCTCGACTAGCGGCGTACCGAAACGGCGGATGCCGCGGAGCCTCGGCCCCGCGGCATCCGCCGTTCGATGTCAGGTCAGAGCGAGCCGG
>JASCPG010000022.1 GCA_029960085.1 Microbacteriaceae bacterium PS02067
TGGCGTCACACACGGTTTGGCGAGAAGTACGTGACCGTGATCATCGACCTCACCCCCGCGAGGAACAAGACGGGCCCGGCCAGGCTGCTGGACATGGTCGAGGGCCGCTCGAAGCAGGTGTTCAAGCTGAATCGGCCTGACTTTCGTTCCGTTCTTAAAGCAAGGATGGAACACGATGAACAAGAAGTATTCGCCGGAGATGCGTGAGCGGGCGTTGCGGATGCTCGCGGAGACGCGGCCGTCGCACCCGACGATGATGAGCGCGGTCCGGCATGTGGCCGGGCTGCTGGGAATGAGTCCGGAGACGTTGCGGTTGTGGCAGCGAGGTTTATGCCACAACGGCGCCGAGTTGTTCGGCCTTGCGCCTGGTCGCTTCGCGTTGGGCTGGGATCGAGAAGCCTTCGTCTGTGCCGCCCTTCTCTGCCTGCTCGCGGGTTGAGACCCGCAGGTACGACACGGCAGCAGCCGCGGTCTTGGGCGGGTCGATGAGGCTGGCTGCCGGATCGTCGGCAATGGTGGTCATCGGGGGCTCACTCTCACGAGGTTCGACCCTCGCGCTCCCAGTGTTGGTGGGAGGGGGCGTTGATCGTGAGGTCTGGTACCAGGTCCAGTCCGTGCTCACCGCGCACCAGTGCGCCGTCGAGGCAACCCAAGTCCACGGCCACTACCTCAAAGGCACTATCCACTGCGGCCAATGCGGCTCCCGGCTCATCGTCTCCAACGCGAAGAACCGCCATGGCAACGTCTACTGCTACTTCGTATGCTCCGGGCGGCACTCCAAGCGCACCGACTGCACGCGCCAGGCGATGCTCATCGAGGACGTCGAGAAACTCGTCGAGGACTACTACACGCGCGTCCAGATCACGCCGGCGCAGCAGGACGCACTCGCGGGAAGGCTCCACCACGAGTTCGACCGGCTCATGGCCGCCGAAACCGAGGAACTGGAACGCCTCACCACCAACCGCAACCGGCTCGAAAGCGAGCAAGACCGCCTCATGCAAGCGCACTACGCCGACGCGATCCCGCTCTCCGTGCTCAAGCGCGAGCAAGACCGCATCGTCGCCGAACTCGACCAGGTGACCCGCCGTATCGACGCCCACTTCGGTGACTACGCCGACGCTCGCGCACACCTCGATGATGCGCTCGGCCTGCTCGCCAACTGCGCTGACATCTACGCCCGCTGCGACGACACCAACCGGCGGCTGTGTAACCAGGCGTTCTTCACGAAGGTCTTCATCGACGAGGACAACGAGCTGCGCGTCGAGCACAACCGACCCTTCGAGATGCTCCTCGACCCGCAGGTCAACGCCAACGCACTGACCTGGGCCGCAGACGCACACAAGGCCCGAACCTCAACCAACGTTTCCATTGGCAAGGGTTCGAGCCTTGTGCGTGCGGTGGACCTGAGGGGACTCGAACCCCTGACCCCCTGCATGCCATGCAGGTGCGCTACCAGCTGCGCCACAGGCCCATTGTGTGGGATGCCACCGCTCTCGCGGCAACCCTTCGATCCTACTACACGCGAGGGGATGCCACGAATCGCGACCGCTATCCGGGCGCGTCGGCCGGGATGCCCGTGGGAAGTACCGGGCAGTCCTTCCACAGCCGTTCGAGGCCGTAGAAGGCACGCTCCTGCTCGTGGAAGACGTGCGCGACGAGGTCCCCGAAGTCGACCAGGATCCACCGTGCTTCGGCCTTGCCTTCGCGCCGCAGGCGCTTGACGCCCTGCTCGAGCATCGCCTCCTCGATCGCGTCGGCGATCGCGGCGACATTGCGCTCGCTGGTGCCGGTGGCAAGGAGGAACGCGTCCACAAGCGGCAACGGGTCGGAGACGTCGAAGGCGACGAGGTCCTCGGCGCCCTTGGCATCCGCTGCGGCGGCCGCGATGCGGACGAGTTCCTCCGTGCGTGCGCTGGCGGTCATCCGATCGCTCCCGTCACGAGCGCGACGATGAGCACGCCGATGAGGGCGAGGGCGAGCGCCCCCGCGGTGATGCCGAGCGCGAGCATGAGCCGGCTGCCCTTTTCGGGGGCCGGAGGCTTGATGATGTCGTCGTCGCTCTTGATCGTGCTGATCGCCGCGCTCGCGGCGATCGGGGTGGGAGACGACGCGGGCGGCAGTTCGCCGTCGACGAGCAGCGCGTCGAGATCCTTGCCGTCGGACGAGCCGTGCGCGGTTCCGGTCGAGCCCAGCGATTCAGGAAGGTTGAACATCCCCGTGATGAGGACCTCCCCCGTCGCGGTGACGGGCGCCGTGATCGACCCGGTCTCGGGCGTCTGAGAGAGGATCAGCGCGTTCGAGGTCGCCGACGAGCCGACCGTCGCCGATCCGCGCGTCAGCAGCTGGTCGAAGGATGCCGGGAGCTCGATCTCCACGCCCTCGCCCGCAAGCAGCCCGGAACCGAACGTCGGGGCGACCACTGCGCGCTCTTCGTCCTCCGCGGGAGCATCCGTCGCGGCCGTGACGAGCTCCTCCAGACCAGTGGCGGCGTCGGCGTCGGCCGCGGCGACAGGCGCAGACCAGCCCGGCACGTCCGCGATGACGGCCTGCCCGAGCTCCTCCTCGGAGGCCTCGTCGTCGATCTCGTCGACGTCGGCGACGATGACCTCGTCGTGAGCGTCGGCGCTGATGGACTCGCTCTCGGACGGCGCGGCGTCTGCGACATCCGACCGTTCTGCGTCGACGTCGGCGGGCTCGTCATGGTCCGGGGCGCCGGCTTCGGGTTCAGCGCCCGGCGCTTCGGCGGCGTGCTCATCCGCGTGCTCTTCCTCGGCGTCATCGGCACCGACGACGGGGACGGATGCCGTGCGCAGGCGCTCCTGTCGCCGCGCACCGCGGCGTGTGAGAGCCGGGGAGTCGAGATCGACCTCGTCAGCGGCAGGCGGCTGCTCCGCGACGACGACAGGTTCCGCGGCGCGCGGCAGCGGCGCGACGACGGCGGTGTTCTCCAGCGCGGCGGCCTCTGCGGCGGCCTCGGCCGCGTCTTCGGGTGTGATCACCGGGTTCGATGCGGTGTTGCGCAGTTCGCGCAGCTGACGACGGGTCAGCTGCGGTGCTTCTGGCTGATCGGGTGTGCTCATGCCTCGCTCCGGTACAGGTGGTGCTTCGCAATGTATTGGACGACGCCGTCGGGGACGAGGTACCACACGGGGTTTCCCGCGCGAACTCTCGCGCGGCAGTCCGTGGAAGAGATCGCCAGCGCGGGCACCTCGAGCTGGCTGACGTCGTCGCTCGGCAGGCCCTCGGTGCTGAGGACGTGCCCGGGTCGGGACACCGCGACGAAGTGCGCGAGATCCCAGAGTTCCTCGTGATCGCGCCATCCGATGATCTGCGCGATGGCGTCCGCACCCGTGATGAAGAACAGCTCGGCATCCGGCCGCGCCGTCTTCAGATCACGCAGCGTGTCGATCGTGTACGTCGGGCCGTCACGGTCGATGTCCACCCGGCTCACCGTGAAGCGGGGGTTGGATGCCGTCGCGATGACGGTCATCAGGTAGCGGTGCTCGCTCTCGGTGACCTTGTCCTTCTGATACGGGATGCCCGTGGGGACGAAGACGACCTCGTCGAGATCGAACGACTGCGCCACCTCGCTCGCGGCGACGAGGTGACCGTGGTGGATCGGGTCGAACGTGCCGCCCATCACCCCGATGCGCGGAGTGCGCTCCGAAACCATCTCGGGCGCCTCAGTGGTGACCGTGGCCCACCTGAGCGTGATCCACGGGGTGCGCCTTGGCGTACGCCTCCGCCTTGTGCGAGTGGCGGTTGGCGACGTTGCGGAAGGAGACGGTGACCAGCAGGAGCGCCATGAAGACGACGAACGCGATCGCGCCGTAGACGAACGTCTCAGCCTGGACGTTGCCGTGGTGCTCGGTCGTCTCTGCGGCGAGTGCGGCGATCGTGGCGAGGGTCATGCGGGCTCCGTTCGGTTCGGTAGGTTCAGTTTAGGCGGTTCAGGCGCGGATCTGCCCGGAACCGCGCGCGAGCCACTTCGTGCTCGTGAGTTCGGGCAGGCCCATCGGCCCCCGCGCGTGGAGCTTCTGCGTCGAGATGCCGACCTCCGCGCCGAACCCGAACTCGCCGCCGTCGGTAAAACGCGTCGAGGTGTTCGCCATCACGACGGCGGCATCGACCTCGGCGAGGAATCGCTCGATGTGCGCGTCATCGGTCGTGATGATCGACTCGGTGTGCTGCGTCGAGTACCGGCGGATGTGGTCGAGGGCCTCGTCGAGATCGTCGACGACGCGCATCGACAGGTCGAGGCTCATGTGCTCGGTCGCCCAGTCCTCGTCGGTGACGGGCACGGCGTCCGCGACGAAGCGGCGCACCTCGTCGTCGCCGTGGATCGTGACGCCGGCGTCCGTCAGCGCCGTCGCGACCGGTGGGATGAGGCGGTCGGCGGCATCCCGCACGACGAGCACCGTCTCGACGGCGTTGCACACGCTCGGGCGCTGCGCCTTGGCGTTCACGACGATCTGCTCGGCCCACTCCAGCGGCGCGGACGAGTCGAGCACGATGTGCACGACACCGGCGCCGGTTTCGATGACGGGGACGGACGACTGGGTGACGACGGTCTCGATGAGCTGCGCACTCCCCCGCGGTACGAGCACGTCGACGAGTCCGCGGGCCTGCATGAGCGCGTGGGCGCCGTCACGGCCGAACTCGTCGACCGTCTGGATGGCCTCGGGGTCGATGCCGCGCGCGGCGAGGGCATCGCGCATCACCCCGACGAGTGCCGCGTTGCTCGACTCGGCGGCGGTCCCGCCGCGCAGGACGACGGCATTGCCCGAACGCAGCGCCAGTGCGGCGATGTCGACCGTGACATTCGGGCGCGCCTCGTAGATCGACCCGATCACGCCGAACGGCACCGACACCTTCTGCAGGGCCACACCGTTCGGAAGCGTCCGCTCGTCGAGAACGCGGCCGACGGGATCGGGCAGCTCTGCGACATCGCGCACGGCGGCGGCGAGGGCGGCGACGCGCGCCTCGTCGAGCCGCAGCCGGTCGAGAAGGCCTGCCGACAGCCCATCGCGCTCGCCCCGCGCCAGGTCTTCGGCGTTCGCCGCGACGATCTGCGCCGCGGATGCCTCGAGAGCGTCGGCGATCGCGGTGAGAGCATCAGCCTTCTCGGAGTCGCTGAGCAGGCCGATCGAGCGGGACGCCGCCTTGGCGCGCTCCATGCGCTCGCGGGCGGTCGTCGCCGTGAGGGTCACGGAGGAGGTCATCTCGCCAGTGTATCGGGGGCGAACCAGGTGCCGACGTGCTCCCCGGTCATCGCCTCGTTCACGAGGTCGGCGCTCGTGACGAGCACGCCGATGCCTGCAGCCGCGGCCAGCCGCGCAGCCGAGACCTTCGTCGCCGCGCCCCCTGTGCCGACACTGTTGACGACACCGGCGCCGAACTCGAAGCCGGCGAGGTCGTCGCCGAACGCGACGGTGTCGATCGGGAGCGCGCCCGGCTCGCTCGGCGGCCGCGTGTACAGGCATTCGATGTCGCTCAGCAGCACGAGCGCGTCCGCAGAAATCAGCTCGGCGACGAGCGCCGCGAGCCGGTCATTGTCGCCGAAGCGGATCTCGTGCGTCGCCACCGTGTCGTTCTCGTTGACGATCGGGAGGATGCGAAGGCCGAGGAGCCGGTCCATCGCGCGCTTGGCGTTGGAGCGGTGGGTCGCGTTCTCGAGGTCGCCGGCGGTGAGGAGCACCTGACCGGCGACGATGCGGAACGGGCGCAGCGAGTCCTGGTAACGGTAGATGAGGACGTTCTGGCCCACAGCGGCTGCCGCCTGCTGCGTCGCGAGGTCTACCGGTCGCTCCTCGAGGGACAGGTACGGCATTCCCGTCGCAATCGCGCCCGACGAGACGAGCACGACCTCGGCGCCGCGGGCGTGCGTCGACGCGAGCGCCTCGACGATGCTCTGGATCTTGCTCGCGTTCTCGCCGCTGATCGACGACGATCCGACCTTCACCACGATGCGTCGAGCCGTTGCCAGCTCGGCGCGGTTCCCGATGGTCACGACTCGTCGTCCTCCACCCACTCGTCCCAGCCGTCCACTCCGGCCAGGCGCTCCTGCTCGAGTTCTGCGCGGGCGTCGGCCTTGGCATCCATGCGCTCGTGGTACCGCTCGCGGCGCTGCGACGTCGTCCGGCGCGGATTGAGGTCGAGTCGCGGGTCGGTGCCGCGCGGCGCCGTCATGAGCTCCGCGGCGGAGGAGAGCGACGGATGCCAGTCGAAGACGACCGCGTCGCCTTCACCGATGAGGACGGTGGAGCCGGCGACCGCACCTGCGCGGTACAGCTCGTCCTCGACGCCGAGCTTCTCGAGTCGGTCGGCGAGGAAGCCCACGGCCTCTTCGTTCTGGAAGTCCGTCTGCTGCACCCAGCGCACGGGCTTGTCACCGAGGATCCGGAACACGTCGCCGTACGTGCCGCCCTCGACGCGGATCGAGAACTCGCGTTCCGCGCCCTTGGGGCGGATGATGACGCGCTCGGGCGCGGGCGCCGCGGCCTCGTCGGCACGGTGCTGCGCGACGATGTCCGCGAGAGCGAAGGTGAGCTGACGCAGCCCCTCATGGCTCACGGTCGAGATCTCGAACACGCGATACCCGCGTGCCTCGAGGTCGGGCCGCACGAGGTCCGCGAGGTCCTTCGCCTCGGGCACGTCGACCTTGTTGAGCGCGACGAGCTGGGGGCGCTCAAGAAGGGGGACCTGACCCTCGGGCACGGGGTAGTTGCCGAGCTCCTCGAGGATGATGTCGAGGTCGGTCAGCGGATCGCGACCCGGCTCGAGCGTTGCGCAGTCCAGCACGTGCACGAGCGCGGTGCAGCGCTCCACGTGGCGCAGGAACTCGAGCCCGAGGCCCTTGCCCTCGCTCGCGCCCTCGATGAGGCCCGGCACGTCCGCGACCGTGAAGCGCACGTCACCGGCCTGGACGACGCCCAGGTTCGGGTGCAGGGTCGTGAACGGGTAGTCCGCGATCTTCGGCCGCGCCGCAGACACGGCGGCGATGAGGCTCGACTTGCCGGCGGAGGGGAACCCGACGAGGGCGACGTCCGCGACCGTCTTCAGCTCGAGGACGACGTCGCCCTCGAAACCGGGCGTGCCGAGCAGGGCGAAGCCCGGCGCCTTGCGCTTGGGGTTCGCGAGCGCCGCGTTGCCGAGGCCGCCCTGACCGCCGGGAGCGGCGATGAAACGCGTGCCCGGCACGACGAGGTCGGCGAGGGTCGTGCCGTCGATGTCCTTGACGACCGTGCCGACGGGAACCCCGAGTTCGAGGCTCTCCCCCGCCGCGCCCGAGCGGTTGTCGCCCATGCCGAACCCGCCGTTGCCGGCGTGGCGGTGCGGCGAGTGGTGGTAGGAGAGGAGCGTCGTCACCTGCGGGTCGGCGACCAGCACGACATCCCCGCCGTGCCCGCCATTGCCGCCGTCGGGGCCGGCGAGCGGCTTGAACTTCTCGCGGCGGACGGAGACGCATCCGTTGCCGCCCTTGCCCGCACGCAGATGCAGCGTCACGCGGTCGACGAAAGTGACCATGTCGTTCGCTCTCCCTCTGAGATGGACGTCGGATATGAGTGAGGGGCGAGCCGAAGCCCGCCCCTCACCTCAGTGCCGTGGATCGTTCGCGCGACGGATCACTCCGCAGCGGCGACGATGTTGACGACCTTGCGGCCGCCCTTCGTGCCGAACTCGACCGCGCCGGCCTCGAGGGCGAACAGCGTGTCGTCGCCACCGCGGCCGACGTTCGCGCCCGGGTGGAAGTGCGTGCCGCGCTGGCGGACGAGGATCTCGCCGGCGAGGACCTTCTGGCCGCCGAAGCGCTTCACGCCCAGTCGCTGGGCGTTGGAGTCGCGACCGTTACGGGTAGAGCTTGCGCCCTTTTTGTGTGCCATCTCAGCGCCTTTCGAGACTTACTTGATGCCGGTGATCTTGACGCGCGTGAGGTCCTGACGGTGCCCCTGGCGCTTCTTGTAGCCGGTCTTGTTCTTGAACTTCTGGATCACGATCTTGGGACCGCGCTCCTCGCCGAGGACCTCGGCGGTGACGGTCACCTTCGCGAGCTTGTCGGCGTCGGTCGTCACGGTGTCGCCGTCGACGAACAGCACTGCGGCGAGCTCGATGTTCTCGCCGACCTTCGCCTTCTGGCGGTCGAGCACGACGACCGTGCCGACCTCGACCTTTTCCTGCCGGCCGCCGGCGCGCACAACTGCGTAAACCACTTCACACCTTGTTTCTTCTGTGGAGCGCTCGGCTCCGGTTGTCGTCTGGAGAGACGGAAAGTCACGGTGCGGAGGCAGGACCTCGACGCACCAAGGGACTACTTTACCGGATGCCGGTCGATCGGGCAAAAGCACGCCGCGCGCGTGTCGCGGCTCCGTACGATGGGGCGATGGCTGTTCTCGTCGATGATGCCCACTGGCCCGCGCACGGGCGCCTCTGGGCGCACCTCGTGAGCGACAGCGATCTCGACGAACTGCACGCCTTCGCGGCGGCGCAGGGCATCCCGCGCCGCGCGTTCGACCTCGATCACTACGACGTCCCCGAGGACGCGCTCGCCCGGCTCATCGCCGCGGGTGCGGAACACGTGAGCGGTCACGAACTCGTCACCCGTCTCATCGGCTCGGGGCTGCGTGTCACAGCGCGCGAACGCCGCGGCCGGAAGGACACTCACCCGGCCGCGCCGCCCGAGACCACTTAGGACTCTTCGCTGGGAGGCGTCGCCACGACCGGCGTGCCGCTCAGCGCGGCGGTCGTCACGCGGCGCCGTCCGCGGCCCTGACCGGGAGCCTTCGGCTCCGGCAGGGCGCTCAGCACCGAGTCGAGGAGCATGTCCTTCTCGGTCTTCGGAGCGCCGGATGCCGCGGCATCCGCCTTGTCCGAACGTCCACCGCGACCCTCCCCACGCTTGCGACGGGGCTTCTTCGGGGCCTCCGCGGGCTTCTCGGCGGCGACGTCGGCAGCCTCTCCGGCGGGCGCGTCCTCATCCGTCGCCGCATCGTGGTGGATCGTCGAGGCGGCGATCGCGGCGAGCGCGGACTTCGCGCCCTCCGTGATCACGTGCGTGCCGCCGTTCGCGCCGTTCCCGTTCGCGCCGGCGCCGCTGCCGCCGGACGACGAACGCGATCGGCGACCGGACTGCCCGTTGCCCGCGGGGGCCGCCGAGCGGTGCTTCACGACGGGGTCGTGGTGGACGATGACGCCGCGGCCCGCACAGACCTCGCACGGCTCGCTGAACGTCTCGAGGAGGCCGAGCCCGAGCTTCTTGCGGGTCATCTGCACGAGACCGAGGGACGTGACCTCGGCGACCTGGTGCTTCGTCCGGTCGCGGCTCAGGCACTCGATGAGGCGACGCAGCACCAGATCGCGGTTCGATTCGAGGACCATGTCGATGAAGTCGACGACGATGATGCCGCCGATATCGCGCAGACGCAGTTGCCGGACGATCTCTTCCGCCGCCTCGAGGTTGTTCTTCGTGACGGTCTCCTCGAGGTTTCCGCCGGAGCCGACGAACTTCCCCGTGTTGACGTCGACGACCGTCATCGCCTCGGTGCGGTCGATGACCAGCGAGCCGCCCGAGGGCAACCACACCTTGCGGTCGAGCGCCTTCTCGATCTGCTCCGTCACGCGGTAGCGCTCGAACGGGTCCTGCTCGTCCTCGTACTTCTCGACGCGCTCGAGAAGGTCGGGCGCGACGCCCGTGAGGTACGCCGTGATGGTCTGGTACGCGTCCTCGCCCTGGATGAGCATCTTCGAGAAGTCCTCGTTGAAGACATCCCGCACGATCTTCACGAGAAGGTCGGGCTCGGAATGCAGGAGGTACGGCGCCTGCTGCGTCTCGACCTGCTGGGAGATGTGCTCCCACTGGCTCGTGAGACGCTGCACGTCGCGGGTCAGCTGGTCCTCGGTCGCGCCCTCGGCGGCCGTGCGGACGATGACGCCGCTCGACTCCGGGAGCACCTCCTTGAGGATCCGCTTGAGGCGCGCCCGCTCGGTGTCGGGGAGCTTCCGCGAGATGCCGTTCATGGCGCCGCCGGGCACGTACACGAGGTATCGGCCGGGGAGGGAGATCTGGCTCGTGAGGCGCGCACCCTTGTGCCCGACCGGGTCCTTCGTGACCTGCACGAGGACGCGGTCACCGGACTTCAGCGCCAGTTCGATGCGGCGCGGCTGGTTGCCGGTCTCGACGGCATCCCAGTCGACCTCACCGGAGTACAGGACGGCGTTGCGACCGCGCCCGATGTCGACGAACGCGGCCTCCATGGAGGGCAGAACGTTCTGCACGCGGCCGAGGTAGACGTTGCCGATGAGAGAGGACTCCTGGCTCCGCGCCACGTAGTGCTCGACGAGGACGTTGTCCTCGAGGACGGCGATCTGGATGCGCCCGTTCTTCGAGCGCACGATCATGTCGCGGTCGACCGCCTCGCGACGGGCGAGGAACTCCGCCTCGGTGACGACGGTGCGCCGGCGCCCGGCCTCGCGCCCGTCGCGGCGGCGCTGCTTCTTCGCCTCGAGGCGCGTCGATCCCTTGATGCGCTGCGGCTCCGTGATCAGTTCGACGGCGCGCTGGCGCGGCTGACGACCGCCACGCTCTGAGACGGGTGCGTCGTCGCCGTCGGTCCCCGACGCGCCGCCTCCGCGGCGGCGGTTGCGGCGCCGCGAACTCGAACCCTGTCCGATCCCCTGCTCGCCCTGCTCGTCACGATCGTCCTCGTCGAATCGCGCCGGGAGCGCGATGACCTCGGGAGCGTAGAAGAAGAGCTGCGTCGAGACCTGCGAGACGAACTCCGCGGGCAGGAGGCCGAGGGACACCGCGGTGACGGCCTCCGTCACGACCTCCGCCTCGGCCACGACCTCTGCGACGGCTGCGGCCTCTGCCGCCTCTTCGGCGACCTCCTCCGCGACCACGGCGTCATCGACGATGCTCTCCGCATCGGCGACGGCGGCGGCATCCGCCTGCTCCTCTTCCGCGACGATCGCCTCCGCTTCCGCGATGACGTCCTCCTGCGGCGAGGCGTCCGACTGCGACGTCAGCGGCTGCGCTGCGTCATCGGATGCCGGGTCAAAAGTGTCATTGTTCTCATCGGCCATCTCTGGCGTACTCCTCGGGGGCGGCTCCGCGGGCCTGCCCGGCAGATCTGGCGGATTCGCTCCGGTCCGGAGGTTCCGCGAACTATACGGTCTGCAGCCTCACCCGCTCTCCGGCGGGGCTCGTACTGCGCAAGGGCGGTCATCGCCCGAAGTCTTCGGTGATGCGCTGCGGCGCGGCCGCTGCGGTATCGGCGTCCATTATTCCACTTTCCTCCGACGATTGCTCGTCGGCATCCGCGCCCGCCCGCACGACTATGCAGACGCATAGGATTCGGATGCCATAATCGCCGCATGCCGACCCGAACTGTCGATACCCGCCCCCGCACGCTCGCCGTCTGGCTGGTGATCGCCGGTGTGATCGGCTGGATCGCCGCTTTCGCCCTGACGCTCGAGAAGTTCCACAAGCTGGGCGATCCCGACGCGGGCCCCGCGTCGTGCGACTTCAGCCCGCTCGTGCAGTGCTCGCGGAACCTCGACTCGTGGCAGGGCAGCGTGTTCGGATTCCCGAACCCGATCCTCGGCCTCACGGGATGGATGGCGCCGATCGTCGTCGGCATGGCGGTGCTCGCCGGCGCCCGCTTCGCCCGGTGGTTCTGGCTGGCGTTCGCCGCCGGCATCACGTTCGCGTTCGGCTTCGTGCTGTGGCTGATCGGCCAGAGCATCTTCGAGCTCGGCACACTCTGCCCCTGGTGCATGGTGACCTGGGCGGTCACGATCCCGACGTTCTACGCCGTCTGGGTACAGCTGCTGAAGTCCGGCACGATCACGCGTTCGCCGGGCGTCCGAGCGTTCGGCGCGGCGCTGGCACCGTGGGTGCCTCTCATGGCATTCGTGACCTATGTGGTCGTCGCGCTCATCGCGCAACTCCGCCTCGACGTCATCGCGTCGCTCTTCTGAGCGCGATCAGGCGAACCAGATCGCGAGTTCGCGCGCGGCGGACTCCGGGCTGTCGCTGCCGTGCACGAGGTTCTGCTGCACCTTCTGACCCCAGTCGCGGCCGAAGTCGCCGCGGATCGTGCCGGGCGCGGCCGTCGTCGGGTCGGTCGTCCCTGCAAGCGAGCGGAAACCCTCGATGACGCGGTTGCCCGCGAGGCGGATCGCGACGACGGGGCCGGACAGCATGAACTCCAGCAGCGGCTCGTAGAAGGGCTTGCCCTCGTGCTCGGCGTAGTGCTGAGCGAGGAGGTCGCGCTCGGGCTCGACGAGCTTGATGTCGACGAGTGCGTACCCCTTCGCCTCGATGCGGGCGAGGATCGCGCCGGTGAGGCCGCGCGCGACGCCGTCGGGCTTCACGAGGACGAGGGTCTCTTCCGTGGGCATGTCAGTCTCCGTTCTGGGCGGCACGTGCCGCGTTGCGGCGGTCGAGTGCGCCGCCCTTGATCGTCGCATATGCGTACATGGCTCCGAAAATGACGGCGACGACGAGGAGGGCGGGAACGAGGATGCCACCGAGTGCGACGAGCACCTGCCACAGCCAGCCGAGGCCGACGCCCCAGGGGTGGCGCAGCACACCCACCGTCGCGATCATGAGGGCGGCCAGCACGGAACCGGCGACCACGCCCCACCAGTCGGGGATCTGCTCCGGCAGGGTGCCGAGGCCATAGATGACGAGCCCGCCGAGGAACACGATGATCGACTCGAAGCCGAGCACGACGGCGGCAAGCGACTCCGCGGCGCCGCGGGGGCGGCGCCCGCGGCGGGGCGTCGAGGACCCGGTGGCGTCGTCGCTCACGCGCGCCACCCGTCCTTCCAGTCCTCTTCAGCTGCGAGCTGCAATGCCTGGCCCGCGAGCACGACGCTGCCGGCGATCACGACAGCGCGGCGGTCGGAGCTCGACGCCCACTCCCGGGCGGCGTCAGCCGCGTCGGCGAGGTCGGGGTGCACGGTGACCTGCGCGCCGGCGGCTTCCGCGACGTCCGCGATCGTGTCGGCGTCTGCGGCGCGCTCGGAATCGGGCGCGGTCGCGAAGATGTGCGCCGCGACGGGAGCGAGCGTGCCGACGATCCCTGCGACGTCCTTGTCTCCGAACGCGCCGAGGACGATGCCCCACTCGTCGAAGTCGAAGGAGTCGCCGAGCGCCTGCACGAGGGAGCGGGCACCGTGCGGGTTGTGGGCGCTGTCGACGAGCACGGTGGGTGCGACGCCGACGAGCTGCAGGCGGCCGGGCGAGGTGACCTCGGCGAGCCCCTCCGCGACGACGTCGGTCGCGAGCGCCTGTTCGCCGCCCCCGATGAGCGACTCGACGGCGGCGATCGCAAGGGCGGCATTGTGGCCCTGGTGCGCGCCGTACAGCGGCAGGTAGAGATCGTCGTACGTGCCCGCGAGCCCCCGCACGCCGATCTGCTGCCCGCCGACGGCGAGGTGCTGCGTCGTGAGGCCGAACTGCTGGCCTTCGACCGCAAGGCTGGCGTCCTTCGCCGCCGCGGCGCGCTGCAGCACGGCCAGCGCCGCGGCATCCTGCTCGGCGGAGACGACGGCGGCACCGTCCTTGATGATGCCCGACTTGACGGTCGCGATCTCCGCGATCGTCTCGCCGAGCTTGTCGGCGTGGTCGATGTCGATCGGCGCGATGACCGCGACGTCGCCGTCCGCGGTGTTGGTCGAGTCCCAGGCGCCGCCCATGCCGACTTCGACGACCGCGACGTCCACGGGGGCGTCGGCGAACGCGACGAAGGCGAGCACCGTGAGGAGTTCGAAGAACGTCAGCGGCGCGTCGCCGGATGCCTGGAGCTCTGCATCCACGATGCCGACGAAGGGCTCGATCTCGTCCCAGGCATCCGCGATCAGGGCATCCTCGATCGGGGCGCCGTCGATCATGATGCGCTCGGTGAAGCGCTCCAGGTGCGGGCTCGTGAACAGCCCCGTCCGAAGACCGTGTGCGCGCACGATCGACTCGATCATGCGCGACGTCGATGTCTTGCCGTTCGTGCCGGTGACGTGCACGACCCGGTACGTCTTCTGCGGGTCGTCGAGGAGTTCCAGCACGCGGCGCGTCCGCTCGACGCGCGGCTGCACCCACTGCTCCCCCTGCCGTGTCAGCAGGCTCGCGTACACGGCGTCCGCGCGAGTGCGATCGCTCACGGCTGTCCTCCGATCCGGGTCACGGCGACGTGGAAGCCGCCGGTGTTCGCGTACGTTCCGGCGGGGACGTACCCGACATATTCGGGGTTCGCTCCGAACGCGAGCGGGTACCAGACCTCGCCCGGCGCGTCGGCGGGAAGATGTATGTCGCGCTCGGCGACCGCGAGGCGGTGCGCGATGGCGAGCGTCTCCTCGGCGACGCGGGCGGTGTCGAAGGCCGACGCGACGGCGTCACCGTCGGCGGCGGCGGCGAACAGGAGCCCGAGGCGGATGCGATCGCTCACGTCGAAGCCGGCGGCCTTGCGGGTGTCCTGCACGGCGCGGATGACGTCGCGCGCGAGGCCCTCTGCCTCGAGCTCGGGCGTCGTCAGCGTGTCGAGCAGGACGAAGCCGCCGCCCGACAGCAGGGCGATCGCCGTGCCGTCGGCGACACCGCCTGCTTCGAGGGCGATCTCGTACTCCCCCGGTTCGAGCGGGATGCCGTCGACGATAACGGTGCCAGCCGATTCCTCCCACAGACCGTTCCGGGCACCGGCGATGACGTGCTGCACCTGCTTGCCGAGCCGCGGGCCCAGCGCACGAGCGTTGACCGTCAGGCGCCGGCTGATCCCGTATTGCTCCGCGAGCCCGTCGCTCAGCGGCACGAGGTCGACCTGCTTCACGTTGAGCTCTTCGCGGATGGTGTGTCCGAAGGCATCCAGCCCCGCGACGTCGGCTGTCGCGACGGTGAGGAGCGGCAGCGGCAGTCGCACGCGCTTGCCGGCCTTCTTCCGGAGGGCGTTGGCGACCGACGACACCTCCCGCACAGCATCCATCGCCGAGCGGATCGCGGGTGAGGCGGGGAAGGCGGCGGCGTCCGGCCAGTCGGTGAGGTGCACGCTTCGTCCGCCCGTGAGCCCCTGCCAGATCCGTTCGGACACGAGCGGGATGAGCGGTGCGGCGACGCGCGTCAGCGTCTCGAGCACCGTGTACAGGGTGTCGAACGCCTCGGTGCTCCTCGGGTCAGCGGTCACGCCGACCCAGAAGCGGTCGCGCGAGCGCCGGATGTACCAGTTGGTGAGCGCCTCGGCGAAGTCACGCAGACGCGCGGCCGCCGTCGTCGAGTCGAGCGACTCGAGATCGGATGCCACGTCGCGCACGAGATCTCCCGTGAGCGCGAGGATGTAGCGGTCCATCACATCGGTCGAATCGGTGCGCCAGCGGGCCTCGTAGCCCTCGCCGGATGCCCCGCCCGCCGCGTTCGCGTAGGTCGCGAAGAAGTACCACGCGTTCCAGAGGGGCAGCAGGAACTCACGCACACCCGCGCGGATGCCCTCCTCGGTCACGACGAGGTTCCCGCCCCGCAGCACGGACGACGCCATGAGGAACCAGCGCATGGCATCCGAGCCGTCGCGGTCGAAGACCTCGGAGACATCCGGGTAGTTGCGCAGCGACTTCGACATCTTCTGGCCGTCGCTGCCGAGCACGATGCCGTGGCACGCGACGCCGGAGAATGCGGGCCGACCGAACAGCGCGACCGACAGGACGTGCATCACGTAGAACCAGCCGCGCGTCTGGCCGATGTACTCGACGATGAAGTCGGCGGGCGCGTGCGTGTCGAACCACTCCTGGTTCTCGAACGGGTAGTGCACCTGGGCGTAGGGCATGGAGCCGGAGTCGAACCAGACGTCGAACACGTCCTCGATGCGGCGCATCGTCGAACGGCCGGTCGGGTCGTCGGGGTTCGGTCGGGTGAGGTCGTCGATGTACGGCCGGTGGAGGTCCACCTCGCCCGCCTCATTGACGGGGAGCCGGCCGAAGTCGCGCTCGAGGTCGGCGAGCGAGCCGTACACGTCGACGCGCGGGTACTCCGGGTCGTCGCTCTTCCACACCGGGATCGGCGACCCCCAGAAGCGGTTGCGGCTCACCGACCAGTCGCGCGCTCCCTCGAGCCACTTGCCGAACTGACCGTGCTTGACGTTCTCGGGCGCCCACGTGATCTGCTCGTTCGCCGCGAGCAGATCGTCCTTGATGTCGGTGACCCGCACGAACCAGCTCGAGACGGCCTTGTAGATGAGGGGGTTCCGGCAGCGCCAGCAGTGCGGGTAGGAGTGCTCGTAGGATGCCTCGCGCAGGAGCTGTCCCTCCGCCTTCAGCAGACGGATGAGGGGGCGGTTGGCATCCATCCACAGCTCGCCCGCGACGTCGGACACGGGCGAGAGGAACCGCCCGCCGTCGTCGAGGCTCAGGATCGTGGGGATGCCCGCGGCATCGGCGAGGCGCTTGTCGTCCTCACCGTAGGCGGGGGCCTGGTGCACGATACCCGTGCCGTCGCTCGTCGTGACGTAGTCGTCGACGAGGATCCGCCAGGCATCCTCGGTGCCCCACGTCTCGGCATCCGCGTAGTAGTCGAACAGGCGGTCGTAGTGCACGTCGGCGAGGTCCGCGCCCCGCACGGTCTGCTCGACGGCCTCGGCCGCCTCGGCCGGGTTCTCGTACCCGAGGTCCTTCGTGTAGCCCGCGAGCAGGTCGGATGCCAGGAGGTAGCGGTGCGCCGTGGCCGCCTCCGTGTCGCCGACGACGTCCGCCGCGCCCTTCGGGCCGCCCGGCAGCACGACGTACTCGATGTCGGGACCGACTGCGAGGGCCAGGTTCGTCGGCAGCGTCCACGGGGTCGTCGTCCACGCGAGAGCGCGGACCCCGGTGAGACCGAGCGACTCCGCCTTCTGGCCCACGAGCGGGAACGTGACGGTCACCGACGGGTCCTGACGCATCTTGTAGACGTCGTCGTCCATGCGCAACTCGTGGTTCGACAGGGGGGTCTGGTCGCGCCAGCAGTACGGCAGCACACGGTAGCCCTCGTAGGCGAGACCCTTGTCCCAGAGGCTCTTGAACGCCCACAGCACCGACTCCATGAAGCCCGTGTCGAGCGTCTTGTAGCCGCGCTCGAAGTCGACCCAGCGAGCCTGGCGGGTGACGTAGTCCTCCCACTGCTGGGTGTACTCGAGCACCGACTCCTTGGCCTTCGCGTTGAACGACGCGATGCCCATGTCCTCGATCTCGCTCTTCTCGGTGATGCCGAGCTGCTTCATGGCCTCGAGCTCGGCGGGGAGGCCGTGCGTGTCCCACCCGAAGACCCGGTCGACCTTCTTGCCGCGCATGGTCTGGAACCGAGGGAAGAGGTCCTTCGCGTACCCGGTCAGCAGGTGCCCGTAGTGCGGGAGTCCGTTCGCGAACGGCGGGCCGTCGTAGAAGACCCACTCCTCGGCGCCCTCGCGCTGCGCGATCGACGCCCGGAAGGTGTCGTCGGCGGCCCAGTAGGCGAGCACGTCGCGCTCGATCTCGGGGAAGCGTGGGCTCGGCACGACCGTGTCGGCGGCGGGGCCGAAAGCCGAGGCCGACGTCGAGGGGCGGGGGTAGGTCATTGTCACTCCAGCAGGTGCGTTGCGTCTTGCGATGCTTCCTGCGAGGACGATCTGCGCTTGCGCACTGACCGCGGTACCACCCCGCTTGCCCGTCGCCGGGCCTCTCGTGCTGCGGCTGTGACGGGCCTGCCCCGCGCGGGTCTAGTTGTCCTGGCGAACCGGGACGTTCTTCCGCGAGCTCCCCGGTGATGGCCGGATCGATGCTGGTGCGCCCATCATACCGTGGCCCGTTTCGACTCCCCGCTCCGCGCCTCGCTCAACGACCGGAGGTGCCACCCGACCGTTGACCGAGCGCAGCGCGGCCCCCCCCCGGTCGTTGACCGAGCGCAGCGCGCCCCCCCGGTCGTTGACCGAGCGCAGCGAGTGGAAACGCCCGTGACATGACGCGTTTCGACTCGCCGCGGAGCGGCTCGCTCAACGACCGGCGCGGCTGCACCCCCGGTCGTTGACCGAGCGGAGTCCGTGCCCCGGTCGTTGACCGAGCGCAGCGAGTGGAAACGCCTGTGACATGACGCGTTTCGACTCGCCGCTGCGCGGCTCGCTCAACGACCGGAGATGCGGAACCCCCCGGTCGTTGACCGAGCGCAGCGAGTGGAAACGTCGCGCGCGGCGGGGGTCACCGTTGGGGCGAGGCGGCCTCTGCGAGGCCCTGAGCGCGGCCCTCCTCGAACGCCTCTCGAGCGCCTCGCGAGAACAGGTCTCGCTCGACCGGCCGCGGGATCGAGCGTGCGCCGGGCAGGTCCAGACCACCGACCAGATCATCGCGCCCGCGGATGACCGCGACCGGGCACCCACTGGCCTTCCGCTTGGCGAGATCGGCCGCGGATGCCAGTTCGTCGGCGACACACGGGCGTGTCACCGCGAGGGGCCGGCCACCGGCATCCACCTGTCCGCGCAGCTCCTCGAACACGTGGACGCCCGCGGCGCCGATCGCCGCGTCGGTCTGCCCGTCCCGCCATGCACGGCCGAGCGTGTCCGAGACGATGACGCCGATCCGCGCGCCGGTGCGAGAGCGCAGCCCCGCGGCGAGCGTCCGAGCGGAGGCATCCGGGTCCTCCGGAAGCAGCAGGATGATGCCGTCGGGCGTGTTGCTCGCGTCGATCCCCGCGGCGGCCGCGACGATCCCGAGTCTGCTCTCCACGATCCGGACCGCCCCCGTCGCGTCCTCCGCGACGACGCGGACGGTCTCGCGCGCGAGCGCCTGCTCCCGCTCCGATGCCGGCAACTGTCGCCCCTCGGCCTTCGACACGATCTTCGAGGTGACCACGAGGATGTCGCCGTCACGCAGCGTCCCGTCCGCGGCGGCGGCCACGAGGGCGACGAGGTCGTCTCCCGCAGATATCTCCGGGATGCCGGTCAGGGGCCAGATCCGCAGCTCGGCTGCGGGGGTGGATGGGGTGGGGGTCACGAGCCCACGATAGGCGGATGCCGGCGCCGTCGTACGCTGGGGCCATGAATCGCTCCCCCCGTGTCGTCCTTCTCGCCGGCGGTGTCGGCGGGTCGACGTTCGCCGTCGGCCTGCGCGACGAAGTGCGCGAGCGTGGCGGTGAACTCACCGTCGTCTGCAACACCGGCGACGATCTGTGGCTCGCCGGAGTGCGTCTGCAGCCCGACGTGGATTCGATGCTCTACGCGCTCGCCGACGTCAAGGACACCATGAAAGGCTGGGGCCGACGCGGCGACTCGACGCGCGTCGCCGGCGAACTGCACGCGTGGGGCGTCGGCTGGGACTGGTTCGAACTCGGCGATCTCGATCTCGGTGCGCATCTCGCCCGCACGTCGTGGCTCCGCGAGGGCGCGAGCGTCAGCGAAGCGCTCCGTCGCCTTCAGAGCCGATGGGACATCGGCGCGACGCTCCTGCCCATGACGGATGCCGAAGTCGACACCCGGGTCGTGACCGCCGAACGGACGATGCACTTCCAGGAGTGGTGGACCCGCTTTCGCGCCTCGATCCTGCCGGAGCGGTTCGACAACCCCGGAATCGAGACAGCCGTTCCCGCCCCGGGCATCTTCGATGCTCTCGCGCAGGCGGATGCCATCGTCGTGGCACCGTCGAACCCCGTCGTCTCGATCGATCCGATCCTCGCTGTCCCCGGAGTCCGGGGGGCCCTGCGCGCCGCGAGCGCACGGGTCGTGGGCGTCTCACCGATCATCGGCGGCGCGCCGGTGCGCGGGATGGCCGATATCTGCCTGCGGGTCGTGGGCGTCACCTGCAGCGCGGCCGGAGTGGCGGCGCACTACGGTGCGCGCGAGTCGGGCGGGATCCTCGACGGCTGGATGATCGCCGATGAGGATGCCGCCGATCGCGCGGAGATCGACGCGCTGGGCGTCACCACGACGGTCGCGCCGCTGTGGATGACTGACGCGGCGCATACGCGCGCAATGGCGGTGCGCGCGCTGGCCGCGGCGGAACTGCCCGGCTGAGCGCGTTCAGCCTCCCGGCATCGTCGCGCTGGCGGCATCCGCGAGTGCCTCGGCCACCAGCCGGACGTTGGAGACGACCATTCCTGCCGTCACCCGCACGTGCGGCGTCGTCTCGGCACCGGGAGCGATGAACGGGGCGCCGGGGGCGACGGCGATCCCGGACGCCGCCAGACGGACGAGCGCAGCCCGCTGGTCCTGAACCGGCAGCCACAGATTGAAGCCGTCGGGGTGACCGACATCGACACCGGCCCGGCGCAGTGCAGCGGCGAGCCGGTCGGTGCGGTCCCGGTAGATCAACCGCGCGGCCTGGACGCGCGCGATGGCAGTCGGGTCGGTGAGCAGCACGTAGAGGATCTTCTGCAGAAGACGCGACGTCCACGCCGGACCGAGCGTGCGGCGAGCCTGGATGCGCTGAACGAGCTCGGCGGGCCCGCCGAGCGCCGCGATGCGCAGATCGGGTCCGTGCGACTTCGCGAAGCTGCGCACGTGCACGACGCTCCCCGGGAGCCATCGTCCGAGTGTGACTGCCGGCGCACTGCAGATGAGGGCCGAGTGATCGCCTTCGATGACCGTGACCGGACGACGACCGGCGGAGCGCCCGATCAGATCCGCCAGAACGCGCGCGCGGTCGGGAGTCATCGAGACCCCGGTCGGATTCTGTGCGCGCGGCTGCAGCAGGAGGGCCGAGGGACCGCGGGACAGCGCACGGGCGAGCGACTCCGGGATGATGCCGTCGGCATCCAGCTCAACCGGGACAGGCACGGCATGCACGGCCTCGACGAGGTCGAAAAGATACGGGAAGCCGGGCGATTCCACGACGACCCGATCGCCGAAGCGCACGACCTGCTCGAGCGTTCGCGAGATGCCATCCATCGCCCCATCGACGATCGCGAGCGCCGCGACATCCGGCTGCGGCCAGCTGCGGCGAAGCAGTTCTTCCAGTTCGGGGAGCGTCGGCACCTCCGAATAGCGCCCCGTGTCGGCTCGAGCTGCCAGATGCGGCAGCGCCGCGTCGAGCGCCGGCAGCATCGCCGCGTCGGGAGTGCCGCCCGACAGATCGAGCCGGATGTTCCCGGTGTCGCCGTTCAGGCCCTGTACCCGCGGACTCAACCACTCCGCGGGCCGTGAGCGCACGAAGGAGCCGGCGCGACCGCGCGAGACGATCACGCCGGAAGCAGACAGTGCACTCCAGGCCGTCGACACGGTCCCGATCGACACCCCGAGGCGGGCCGCCACCTCGCGCACCGTGGGAAGTCGTTCCCCCGGGGCGAGATCACCCGCCTCGACGTGTCGAGAGATCTCCGCCGCGATGCCGAACGGGGTGCGATCCTCGATCGCTTCGAGACGGATCACGGATGCCTCTCATCTCTCGTGACCCTCCACCGAAGTGTTACGGCGGCGTCACAGTCAGAAACGGTCGCGAAATGTTCAAGTTGAACAGTATCAGAAGCAGCGGTGAAGCCTTCGAAAGGACAGACAGATGGTCACAGTGCGCGCAGCGATCACGCAGACGACGTGGACCGGCGACAAGGAATCGATGCTGGACAAGCATGAGCAGTTCGCGCGCGACGCGGCCGCTCAGGGCGCCCAGGTCATCTGCTTCCAGGAGCTCTTCTACGGCCCGTACTTCGGGATCACGCAGGACAAGAAGTACTACCGCTACGCGGAGCCCGTCGACGGACCCATCGTGCAGCGGTTCGCGGCGCTCGCCCGCGAGCTCCACATGGTGATGGTCCTCCCGATCTACGAAGAGGCGCAGACCGGGGTGTACTACAACACGGCCGTCGTCGTCGACGCCGACGGCACGATCCTCGGCAGCTACCGCAAGAACCACATCCCGCACGTGGAGAAGTTCTGGGAGAAGTTCTACTTCCGTCCGGGCAACCTCGGCTACCCCGTCTTCGACACTGCCGTCGGCAAGGTCGGCGTCGTGATCTGCTACGACCGCCACTTCCCCGAGGGCTGGCGGGAACTCGGGCTGAACGGCGCACACCTCGCGTTCAACCCCAATGCCACCAAGCCCGGGCTCTCCAACCGGCTGTGGCAGATCGAGCAGCCGGCCGCCGCCGTGGCGAACGGCTACTTCGTGCTGGCTCCGAACCGTGTCGGGCTCGAGGACAACGAGTACGGCGACGAGGCGGTGTTCTTCTACGGCAACAGCCAGGTCGTCGACCCGCGCGGCAACTACGTCGGTGAACTCGGGTCGTCCGAGCACGAGGAACTGCTCATCCGCGACCTCGACATGGACCTCGTGCAGGAGATGCGCGACGACTGGCAGTTCTATCGCGACCGCCGCCCCGACACCTACGGCGAGATCACGGCCCCCTGACACGCGAAAGGACCGCATCATGGCCACCACCCTGATCGCCGGCGGCACGGTCGTCAACGCGACCGGCACCGGCAAGGCGGATGTCCTCATCGACGGCGAGACCATCGTCGCCGTGCTCGCTCCGGGGTCGACGCTGCTCGGCCATGACCTGGGCGCGACGGTCGACACCGTCATCGACGCCACCGGGAAGTACGTCATCCCCGGCGGGATCGATGCGCACACGCACATGGAGATGCCCTTCGGCGGCACCTTCGCGAGCGACACGTTCGAGACCGGCACGCGTGCGGCCGCGTGGGGCGGCACCACCAGCATCGTCGACTTCGTCGTGCAGTATCCCGACCAGAACATCCTCGAGCAGTACCGCGCGTGGCACGAGAAGGCGGCGGGCAACTGCGCGATCGACTACGGATTCCACCAGATCCTGTCGGATGTCCAGGACTCCTCCCTGACCGCGATGGACGAGCTCATCACCGAGGGCGTCACGAGCTTCAAGCTCTTCACCGCGTACAAGGGCGTGTTCCTCTCGGACGACGGTCAGATCTTCCGGGCGTTCCAGCGCGCCGCCGACAACGGCGCGATGATGATGATGCACGCCGAAAACGGCTCCATCATCGACGTGCTGCAGCAGCAGGCGATCGCCGCCGGCCGCACCTCTCCGGTCTTCCACGGCACCACGCGTCCGTGGCAGACCGAGGAGGAGGCCACGCACCGGGTCATCATGATCGCCGACATGACGAAGGCGCCGCTATACGTCGTCCACGTCTCGGCGAAGCAGGCGGTCGAGCAGATCGCCGCCGCGCGCGACCGCGGGATGAACGTGTTCGGGGAGACCTGCCCGCAGTACCTGTATCTGTCGCTCGAGGAGCAGCTCGCCGCCGTCAGCGAGCAGTGGGGCGAGCTCGAAGGCGCGAAGTGGGTGTGCTCCACTCCCCTGCGCTCGCGGGCGGAGGGCCACCAGAACCACATGTGGCAGGCGCTGCGGACGAACGACCTGCAGATGGTCTCCACCGACCACTGCCCGTTCTGCATGAAGGACCAGAAGGAGCTCGGCCGAGGCGACTTCACCAAGATCCCGAACGGCATGGGCAGCGTCGAGAACCGAATGGATCTCATGTACCAGGGTGTCGTCGAGGGGCGCATCTCTCTGGAGCGCTGGGTGGAGGTCACTTCCACGACGCCGGCCCGCATGTTCGGCATGTACGGCAAGAAGGGCGTCATCCAACCGGGCGCCGATGGCGACGTCGTCGTCTACGACCCGAACGGCACCACCACGATCAGCGTCGACACGCATCACATGAACATCGATTACTCGGCTTGGGAGGGCTGGAAGGTCGACGGGCACGTCGACACCGTGATCTCGCGCGGCCGGGTGATCGTCGACAACGGCCAGTACCTGGGCGACAAGTCGCACGGGCGCTACATCAAGCGCGGCCTGAGCCAGTACCTGATCTGAGGAGTGACATGGACTTCGGAGTTGTCCTGCAGACCAATCCCCCCGCGGCCCGCACCGTCCAGCTCGCCCAGCTGGCGGAGGCGCACGGGTTCAGCCACGTGTGGACGTTCGATTCGCACCTGCTGTGGGAGGAGCCGTACGTCGTCCACTCGGCCATCCTGAATGCCACCCGTCGCGTCGTCGTCGGCCCGTTCGTGACGAATCCGGCCACGCGCGACTGGACGGTGACCGCCTCGGTCTTCGCCACGCTCAACGAGATGTACGGCAACCGCACGATCTGCGGCATCGGGCGCGGCGACTCGGCCGTTCGTGCGACCAACGGCAAGCCGACCACGCTCGCGCAGCTGCGTGAATCGATCCATGTGATCCGCGAGCTCGGCAACTCGCGGCCGGTGGAGTACCAGGGGGCGACGGTCCAGTTCCCCTGGAGCCGAGGTTCGGAGCTGGACGTCTGGGTTGCGGCGTACGGTCCGCTCGCATTGAAGCTCACGGGCGAGGTCGGCGACGGGTTCATCCTGCAGCTGGCGGATCTGGACATCGCGGAGTGGATGATCGCGACCGTCAAGGATGCCGCGGCGGCGGCCGGGCGCGACCCCGAGTCGATCGCCTTCTGCGTCGCCGCACCGATGTACATCGGGGACGACTGGGAGCACATGCGCGAGCAGTGCCGCTGGTTCGGCGGCATGGTGGGCAACCACGTGGCCGACATCGTCTCCAAGTACGGGCCCTCCGGCGAGGTGCCGCGGGCACTCACCGACTACATCGAAGGCCGCACGGGATACGACTACAACTCGCACGGCAAGGCATCCAACGACCACGTCGACTTCGTCCCCGATGAGATCGTCGACCGCTTCTGCCTTCTCGGTACGGCCGAGGAGCACATCGCGAAACTCGAGCGACTCGCCGCGATCGGGGTCACCCAGTTCGCCGGCTACCTCCAGCACGACAACAAGGAGGAGACCCTGCGCGCGTACGGGGAGACGGTGATCCCGGCGCTCACCGAGAGGGTGACGGCCACGCGATGAGGGGGTCACGCCTGCGCCCCGTCCTCCTCGGCATCACCGGCGTGGTCCTGCTCGCCGTGATCTGGGAGGTCTACAAGGCCGTCGCGCCCGCCGACGGCGTCGCGGTCGCGGGCCTGACCGTCCTCCCCCGCACGAGCGATGTCGCCATGCCGCATCTGTGGGACATGGTCGCACGCGCGATGGAGCCGGTCACGCGCACCCCGGGGGCGCCGCCCCTGTGGGCCGCGACGCTGCAGGCCGCGTCGGTCACGCTCGGGATCGCCGCCGTCGGATGGCTCCTCGGGGTCGCGGTCGGGTTCCTCATCGCCATGCTGATGCAGCGGTTCCGGACGGCGGAGTCGGCGCTGCTGCCGTGGGTCGTGCTGAGCCAGACCGTGCCGCTCATCGCGCTCGCGCCCGTCGTGCGCAACTGGGGTACGCGCATCCAGTTCGGCGACTTCCACTGGGACAACTGGATGTCGGTCGCGGTCATCGCGAGCTATCTCGCCTTCTTCCCCGTCTCGATCGGTGCTCTCCGCGGATTCACGTCGCCCGACAGCGCACAACTCGACCTGATGCGCTCGTACGGCATCGGCTGGTGGCGCACGTTCACGCGTCTGCGCCTGCCGGCGAGTGTGCCGTACCTCATCCCGGCGCTGCGACTCGCTGCCGCCAACGCGGTGGTCGGCACCGTCGTCGCCGAGGTGTCCATCGGCATGCGAGGCGGGATCGGCCGGGCCATCGTCGAGTTCGCCGCGAGTGCGAGCTCGGACCCGCCCAAGCAGTGGTCGCCCATCTTCGGCGCGGTTCTCATCGGATTGATCGCCGCCGGTTTCGTGGTCCTCATCGGCGCCCTGCTGCGCCGCTATCGCAGAGTGGAGGTGAACGGATGAGTTCGAGCACGAATGCGGCGCCGGCAGTCCGGGTCGCTCAGGTTTCGAAGACATTCCGCACCGGCAAGGGCGCTCAGGTCCACGCCCTCGAAGACATCGACCTGGAGATCGCGCCGGGCGAGTTCGTCTCGCTGATCGGACCCTCCGGGTGCGGCAAGTCGACGCTCATGCGCCTGATCGCCGATCTCGACTCCGCAACGTCGGGAACGCTGGAGGTGTTCGGCAAGACGGCCCGGCGCGCACGGCTGGATCAGGACTACGGCATCGCGTTCCAGCAGGCGGGACTCCTGCCCTGGCGGACCGTCCGCGCCAACGTGGAGCTTCCCCTCGACCTCCACGGGACCGAGCGGGCGACCCGCCGGGCCCGCGTGGACGAACTGCTCTCGCTGGTCGGTCTGAGCGATTTCGCCGATAAGTATCCCGACCAGTTGTCGGGCGGCATGCAGCAGCGCGTCGCGATCGCGCGTGCCTTCGCGGAGAAGCCGAAGCTCCTCCTGATGGACGAACCGTTCGGCGCGCTCGACGAGATGACCCGCGAGACCATGCAGACCGAGCTCGCGCGCATCTGCGCCGAGACGGGCGCCGCGGTCGTGTTCGTGACGCACTCGATTCCCGAGGCCGTGTTCCTCTCCGACCGCGTCGTGGTCATGTCCGCCAGGCCGGGGCGCATCACGACCGTGCTGCCGATGAACCTGCAGGGCGAGCGCACGGAGGACCTCCGCGAGGAGGCCACCTTCTTCGAACGCGTCAGCGCGGTGCGCGAGGCGCTGCACGGCGCTCCCCACACGGGGGCGCGCGGGGTGGAGAACCGATGACCACGGCGCGGAGGTGGACGGTGGTCGCCGCGCCGATCATCTTCGGCGTCATCGTGCTCCTGGCGTGGCAGGGCGCGGTGGTCGCATTCGACATCAAGCCCTTCGTCATCCCCGATCCCCTGACGATCGGACAGCAGTTCGCGAGCCGCAACGACGTGATCGTGCAGGCGAGCCTCGGCACCGCCCGCAACGCCCTGATCGGACTCGTCGTCGGTACGGCGATCGGCACGATCTGGGCGATGATCGCGGCGGCGCTGCGCCCGATGGACGAGCTCAGCGCGCCGGTGCTCACGGCCCTCGCCGTCGTACCGATCGTGGCGATGGCGCCGGTCTTCTACGCGATGTTCGGCGCGAGCGTCGAGACGGGCCGTCAGATCATCGCGGCGATCGCCGTGTTCACGCCCGTCTACTTCAACGTGCTGAGGGGTCTGCGCCAGGTCAAGCCGATTCACCGAGACCTCATGCGCGCCTATGCCGCCTCGCCGCGCCAGCTCACCTGGACGGTCACGTTCCCCGGTGCCGTGCCGTACTTCTTCACCGGCCTGCGGATCGCGTCCTCGCTCGCCGTGATCTCCGCGCTGGTCGCGGAGTACTTCGGCGGGCCGGTCTCCGGACTCGGCAAGGCCATCACCTCCGCAGTGTCCTCGAGCAACTATCCGCTGGCCTGGGCGTTCGTCCTCGGGGCCATCCTGACCGGGCTCGCGTTCTACTGCCTCACCTACCTGCTCGAAGTCCTCGTCACCTCGAGGATGCGAGCTGCCTGACCTGCCTCGCACGCGCGAGGAGGAACCCCACCATGCACGAAGGAGGAAGCACATGCACCACAGCACACGACGACTGCTGACCGTGGCCGCCGCCGGCGCCACCGCGGCTTTGGTACTGGCCGGATGCTCGGGCGGCGGATCGTCCCAGCCGTCGGAGTCCTCGAGCGGAGACGGAGGGCTCACGAAGGTGACTCTCCAGCTCCAATGGGTCGCGCAGGCCCAGTTCGCGGGCTACTACGCGGCGCTCGCGGAAGGGTATTACAAGGACGAGGGCCTCGATGTCACGATCAACGAGGCCGGCACCGACACGGTCCCGATCGACGTGCTCGCCTCGGGCAACGCCGACTTCGCGATCTCGTGGGTGCCGAAGGTCCTCGGTTCGATCGAACAGGGGTCGAACGTCACCGACATCGCGCAGATCTTCGAGCGCTCCGGCACCACGCAGATCTCGTTCAAGGACAAGGGCATCACGAAGCCCGAGGACCTCGCCGGCAAGAAGGTCGGCAGCTGGGGCTACGGCAACGAGTGGGAACTGTTCGCCGGGATGCAGAAGGCCGGCATCGACACGACGAAGGGCATCTCGCTGGTGCAGCAGGCCTTCGACATGAACGGGTTCCTCGCCGGGGACATCGACGCGGCTCAGGCGATGACCTACAACGAGTACGCCCAGGTCCTCGAGACCGAGAACCCTGCCACCGGCGAGCTGTACCAGCCGTCAGATCTCAACGTCATCGACTGGAACGACTACGGCACGGCGATGCTGCAGGACGCGATCTGGGCCGACGCGGGCAAGCTCGCCGACGACCCGGCGTACGCCGACACCGCGGTGAAGTTCATCAAGGCGTCCATCAAGGGCTGGGTCTTCGCGCGGGACAACGCGGAGAAGGCTTCGCAGGTCGTGACGGATGCCGGATCGACGCTCGGCCAGAGCCACCAGCTGTGGATGACCAACGAGGTCAACAAGCTCATCTGGCCCTCCACGAGCGGCATCGGCACGATCAACGCCGACCAGTGGAAGCAGACGGTCGACATCGCACTCGGAACCAAGAACGACACCGGGTCGACGATCATCACGAAGCAGCCGCCGTCCACGGCGTACTCGAACACGTACGTCGAGAAGGCGCTCAAGGAGCTGAAGGACGAGGGGGTCGACGTCATGGGCGCCGACTACAAGCCCCTCACCGTCACCCTGAAAAAGGGCGGCGAGTAGCAGCCGCCCCGCGGGTCCCGGGGCATCACCCCGGGACCCGCACCACGAAACCCCCGCGCGCGCGTTCGGATGCCGCGCCAGGCGCACGAAGGACCGAGATATGAGCACGACAGCCGATCAGACCGACCTCGACACCCTCACCCGGCGACTCGACCGGGAGCACGTGTTCCACTCGTGGTCCGCGCAGGCGCACCTCGCTCCGTTCCCGATCGCGGGCGGAAGCGGCACCCGAGTGTGGGATCACTCCGGCCGGACCTGGCTCGACTTCTCCAGCCAGCTGGTCAACGTCAACATCGGCCACCAGCACCCCGCAGTCGTCGAGGCCATCACCGAGCAGGCGCGCCTGCTCACGACGATCGCCCCGTCCACCGCCAACCTCGCGCGCGGCCGCGCGGCGGAGGCGATCGCGGGCTTGGCCCCCGCCGGCTTCGAGAAGGTGTTCTTCACCAACGGCGGCGCCGACGCCAACGAGAACGCGATCCGCATGGCACGTCTGCACACCGGCCGTGACAAGATCCTCTCGCGCTACCGCTCGTATCACGGCAACACCGGGGCCGCGATCGTCGCGACCGGCGACTGGCGCCGCCTCCCGAACGAATATGCGCGCGGGCACGTGCACTTCTTCGGGCCGTACCAGTACCGTTCGGAGTTCTGGGCCGACACCCCCGAGCAGGAGTGCGAGCGCGCGCTGCACCACCTGCGCCGCGTGATCGAGGCCGAAGGCCCGAGCAGCATCGCCGGCATCCTCCTCGAGTCGATTCCGGGCACCGCCGGGGTGATCGTCCCACCCGACGGGTACCTCCCCGGGGTTCGCGCGCTCGCCGACGAGTTCGGGATCGTCCTGATCCTCGATGAGGTGATGGCGGGGTTCGGCCGCACCGGCGCCTGGTTCGCGTTCGAGCGGCACGACGTCGTCCCCGACCTCATCACCTTCGCGAAGGGCGTGAACTCGGGGTACGTGCCCCTGGGCGGCGTCCTCCTCTCGGATGCCGTCGCCGCGACGTTCGACGAGCGCGTGTTCCCCGGTGGCCTCACCTATTCCGGGCATCCGCTCGCCACTGCCGCCGCCGTCGCCACGATCGAGGCGATGACCTCCGAGGGGATCGTGGAGCATGCCCACGCCATCGGCGTCGACGTGCTCGGCCCCGCATTGGCCGGGCTCGCCGAGCGCCACGAGGTGATCGGTGAGGTGCGCGGAGAAGGCGTGTTCTGGGCGCTGGAGCTCGTTTCGGACCGCGCGACACGGGAGCCCGTCTCCGCCGCCGTGATGGGCCGCATCAAGTCCGCCCTGTTCGAGCGGGACCTCCTGCCCTTCATCAGCGAGAACCGCATCCACGTCGTCCCGCCCTGCGTCGTCACCGCAGAGGAGATCGCGCAGGCCGTCGCGATCTACGACGACGTGCTGAGCACGTCTATCTGACCCAGAACCCCATCCGAAAGGCATTCTCATGAGCATCACCCCCATCGAGCACTGGGTCGACGGCGCGGCCTGGGCCGGCACGTCCGGGCGGACCGGCGACGTGTTCAATCCCGCGACCGGCACGGTGACCGGCACCGTCGCCCTGGCCTCCGCCGCCGATGTCGGTGTCGCGGTGGCTGCCGCCGAAGCGGCATGGCCGGCATGGCGGGATGCCAGCCTCGCCACGCGTCTCAAGGTGATGTTCGCTTTCCGTGAGCTGCTGAACGCCCGAAAGCAGGAGCTCGCCGAGATCCTGACCGCCGAGCACGGCAAGGTCCTCGCGGATGCTCTCGGGGAGATCGCCCGGGGGCTGGAAGTGGTCGAGTTCGCGTGCGGCGCCGGCCATCTGCTGAAGGGGGAGTACTCCGAGTCCGTGTCGACGAACGTCGACGTCTACACGGTGCGCCAGCCGGTGGGGATCGTCGGCGTGATCAGTCCCTTCAACTTCCCGGCGATGGTTCCGCTGTGGTTCCTGCCGATCGCACTCGTCTCGGGCAACGCCGTCGTGCTGAAGCCGAGTGAGAAGGATCCTTCCGCTTCGGTGTGGCTCGCCCGGCTCCTGCAGGAGGCGGGGCTCCCCGACGGTGTGCTGAGCATCGTCCACGGCGACAAGGAGGCCGTCGACGCGCTGATCGACTCCCCCGTGGTGTCCGCGCTGTCCTTCGTCGGCTCCACCCCGATCGCGAAGTACATCTACGAGCGCGGCAGCGCCGCGGGAAAGCGTGTCCAGGCCCTCGGTGGAGCGAAGAACCACATGCTCGTACTGCCCGACGCCGACCTCGACCTCGCCGCCGACGCGGCGGTGAACGCCGGGTTCGGCTCGGCCGGAGAGCGGTGCATGGCCGTATCCGTGCTCCTCGCGGTCGACACCATCGCGGATGAGCTCGTGACGAAGATCGCGGAGCGGGTCGGACAGCTGCGCACCGGAGACGGTACCCGCGGCTGCGATATGGGGCCGCTGATCACCCGTGCTCACCGCGACAAGGTCGCGGGCTACCTCGACATCGCCGTCGCCGATGGCGCGGAGATCGTCGTCGACGGTAGGGACGTGGTCGTGGACGGCGGTGACGACGGGTTCTGGCTCGGCCCCACCCTGATCGATCGCGTCGCGACGACCTCTGCCGTCTACACCGACGAGATCTTCGGTCCGGTTCTGTCCGTCGTCCGCGTCGCCGGCTATGACGAGGGGCTGGCGTTGATCGAGGCCTCGCCGTACGGCAACGGGACGGCGATCTTCACCAACGACGGCGGTGCCGCCCGGCGGTTCCAGCGCGAGGTCAGCGTCGGGATGGTGGGCGTGAACGTCCCGATTCCGGTGCCGGTGGCTTACCACTCCTTCGGTGGCTGGAAAGCATCGCTGTTCGGCGACGCCAAGGCCTACGGCCCGCAGGGGTTCGCGTTCTTCACCCGGGAGAAGGCGATCACCTCGCGCTGGCTCGACCCGTCGCACGGCGGCATCAACCTCGGCTTCCCCGCGCACGACTGACCGCCATGCCCACCACCGACACCGAGCTCGACACCGCCGTCATCGACGAACGCGAGGCCACCGCACTCCTCGCGGCGCGCGGCGACGCGTTGCGCGCGCTCGTGCGGCGTGCCGGCGAGGTCCGCGATGCGGGCCTGCGGGCCGCGGGTCGTCCGGGCGTGATCACCTACTCGCGCAAGGTGTTCCTCCCCCTGACGACACTGTGCCGGGACCGGTGTCACTACTGCGCCTTCGTCGACACCCCGGCGCAGCTGAGCCGGGCGCGCGCGCCGCTGTACCTGGACGACGCGCAGATTCTGCGCATCGCGCGGGCGGGCGCTGCGCAGGGATGCCGGGAGGCGCTGCTCACCCTCGGCGACCGTCCCGAGGAGCGCTGGCCGGAGGCACGCGCGTGGCTCACCGAGCACGGATTCGCATCGACGATCGACTACGTCGCGCACGCTGCGCGCCTCGTGACCGCGCAGACAGGCCTGCTCGCACACGCGAACCCGGGAGTCATGCGTCCGGACGAGCTGTCGACACTGCGGGTGGTGGCGCCGTCGATGGGGATGATGCTCGAGACGACGTCGCGGGCCCTGTTCGAGCAGCCGGGCCAGGCGCATTTCGGCTCCCCGGACAAGGACCCGGCCGTCCGCCTCCAGGTGATCGAGGATGCCGGGAAGGCCCGCATCCCCTTCACTACCGGCATCCTCGTCGGCATCGGTGAGACGCTCGCCGACCGGGCGCGGGCGCTGGTCGCGCTGCGCGACGCGCACCGGCGGCACGGGCATCTGCAGGAGATCATCGTCCAGAACTTCCGGGCGAAGCCCCGCACCGCGATGGCGACCTCCGCCGATGCCGACCGCGACGAGTACATCGCCGCGGTCGCCGTCGCGCGGCTCGTGTTCGGGCCCCGCATGCGCATCCAGGCACCGCCGAACCTCAGCTCCCCGGGCGAACTCGCTCTTCTGCTGGAGGCGGGCGTCGACGACTGGGGCGGGGTCTCCCCCCTCACCGCGGACCACGTGAACCCCGAGCGGCCGTGGCCGCATCTGGAAGATCTCGCCGCGCACACGGCGGCAGCCGGATTCACCTTGCGGGAGCGGCTGACGGCACATCCGGAGTACGTCTCCGGCGCAGCGGAATGGATCGATCCACACCTGCAGGGCGCCGTTCTCGCGCTCGCAGACGCCGACACGGGGCTCGCCGCGATGCACCAAGCAGATGCGGCGCAGGCGACCGACCCCACGCCGGCCGTCCTTCCCGTCCGCCGAGCGGGCGGCACGCAGCGATCGGCCTTCCGAGCCCTCGTGGAGCGTGCGGCGACGAGCCCCGCATCCCTCGACGCGGCCGAGTGGGAGCGCCTGCTGGTCGCAGAAGGCGACGACCTCGTCGCCGTGGTATGCGCCGCCGACGAGGTGCGGCGCTTCACGGTCGGCGACACGGTCGGCATCGTCGTCAACCGCAACCTCACCACGAATGCCCTCGCGGAGCACCCGGCGCCGGGCGCCGTCACGCTCACCGACGTCGCAGAGATCGCACGCGACGCCGCCGACCTCGGGGCGACGGAGCTGTGCGTCCAGGGGCGTATCTCCGCACGTGAGGACCCTCAGCTCTACCGGCGACTCGTCGACACCGTCCGGACAGCAGCGCCGGAACTGCACCTGCACGCCTGGCGTCCCCAGGACATCGCCGACTTCTGCGACCGCACCGGAACCGGCCTGCACCAGGCCCTGTCGGAGATGCAACGACGCGGAGTGGGCACGTTCCCGGGTACCGGTGTGAAGATCCTGAGCGAGCGCGTCCGGCGCCTCGTCGCGCCCGAGGACCTCGAGATCGACCGATGGCGGGAGATCGTCCGCGCCGCACACCGCACTGGTCTTCGCTCCACGTCCGTGCTCTTCTACGGCCACGTCGAGACGGCGTCGGAGCGGATCGCGCATCTCCTCGCGCTGCGCCGCATTCAGGAGCGCACCGGGGGGTTCACGGAGTTCGTCCCCATCCCGATGCCCGGGTGGGACGCACGGCTGGTCACGGACAGGCCCGCGGACGACGAGCACCGGGCCATGGTCGCCGTCTCGCGGCTCCTGCTGTCCGAGCACATCCGGCACATCCAGATCCCCTGGACGCGACATGGGCGCGCACGCGCCGCCGACCTGCTGCGCGCGGGTGGCGACGACCTCGGCGGAACCCTCCTCGACGGACGCATCCGTCCCGATGCCGGCGTCGAGCACGGTCTCGAACTGCCGCTCCCGGAGGCCACGCGACTGGCAGGGTCAGTGGGTCGCCGGCTGCGCGTCCGCACCACGGACTACGGCACGCCGGTGCCGCGAGCGGCGGTGGCATGACCCGTCACGTCGAGGTGCTCATCGTGGGCGCCGGGTTCGCCGGCGTCGCCACCGCGCTCGCGCTGCGCGCGGCGGGGCACGATGTCGCGATCGTCGAGCGCGGGGAGAACGTCGGCGGCACGTGGCGCGACAACCGCTATCCGGGTGTGGCGTGCGACGTGCCCGCGCACGTCTACAGCCTGCGCACGCACCCGAACCCCTCCTGGTCACGTGAGTACGCGCCGGGGGAAGAGATCCGGACGTATCTCGAAGACGTCGTCGCACGCGAGGGGATAGACCGGGTCATCCGATTCGGCACTGCGCTCACCGGGGCGGCGTGGGACGGCGACGAGGACTGCTGGCGGATCACGCTCTCCGGAGCAGAGCAGCTCACGGCGGAGGTCCTCGTGATGGCGACGGGACGCCTGTCGGAACCGCACATCCCGCTCATCCCGGGACTCGCAACCTTCCCCGGTCCCGTGCAGCACACCGCGCGGTGGGACCCGTCGTGGGACCCGTGCGGCCGGCGCGTCGCCGTCGTCGGCACCGGGGCGAGCGCGATCCAGCTGGTGCCGGAACTGGTGCGCCGGGGTGCGCATGTCACGCTCTTCCAGCGCACCCCGGCCTGGGTCCTCCCGCGCGGGGGGCGCGTCTACACCGACGCGGAACGGCACGCGTTCGCCGCCGACCCCGCGGCGCTCGCCGGGCTGCGCTCGACGCTGATGGCAGACGATGACGAGAGGTTCGCGGCACGCTCGGGCGCCCTCACGCCTGCCGCCGCGGCCGTCCGCGCCGCCCATGCGCACCGCGTCGCGCAGGTACCGGACCCCGTCTTGCGCACCGAGCTGGCTCCCCGGACGCCGTTCGGATGCCGGAGGGTGCTCCTCTCCGACGACTATTACCCGACGCTCGCCTCCGACGCCGTGGACCTCGAGCCGTCCGCTCTCGCCGACGTCGAGGGCGGGCTCCTGCGTGCCGCGAGCGGACGCGCCTACCGCGACATCGACATGATCGCGCTCGCGACCGGATTCGACACGTCGCGTCCGGCCTACGCGCCCGGCATCCTGGGCGCGGGCGGCGAATCGCTCGCCGAGCACTGGACCGACGGGATGTCCGCCGCGGCCTCGACCGTCGTCTCGGGCTTTCCCAATCTCTTCCTCGTCGGCGGTCCGCACTCCGCGCTGTCGTACACGTCGTCGCTGCTCGCGCTCGAAGCTCAGGCGCTGTTCGTCCGCGACGCGCTCGCGATGCGTCCTGACCACGGCGGCGTCCTGCGTGTCGATGCCGCGCAGGAGGCGGCCGACACGGCAGCCGTCCGGCATCGCGCGGCGGGGCGTCCGTGGACCTCCGGGTGCCGCACCTGGTACACAGACGAGCGGAACGGGAACGTCTCGGTGCTGTGGCCGGGAACGATCGATGACTTGCGGGGCGTGCTGAGCACCGCCGTGGACCGGGTGTTCGATTCTCGCTCGGTTGCGGTCACGGCGCAGACAGCGGGATGACGAGGAGGAGCAGGACGATGAGATTCGGATACAAGGCATCCGCCGAGCAGTTCGGTCCGGTAGAGCTGCTGGAGTACGGTGTGGCGGCCGAGCGGGCGGGACTGGACTCGGTGTTCGTGTCGGATCACTTCCAGCCGTGGATGGACGACGGCGGGCACGCACCCGCATCGCTGCCGTGGCTCGGTGCCCTCGGTGCCCGAACCGAGCGGATCACGATCGGCACCTCCGTGCTCACACCCACATTCCGCTACCACCCGGCCGTCGTCGCGCAGGCCGTCGCGACACTGGGTGTGCTCTTCCCCGACCGGGTGATCCTGGGCGTCGGCACCGGCGAAGCGCTCAACGAGGTCACCCTCGGACTCGACTGGCCGGAGAGCCCCGAACGCTTCCGCCGGCTGAAGGAGTCGATCGCCCTCATGCGCGAGCTGTGGAGCGCAGACCGCGTCTCCTTCGACGGCGAGTTCTGGCGGCTCGTCGATGCCACCGTCTACGATCGTCCCGCGACGCCGGTGCCGATCTACCTCGGCGCCGCCGGTCCCGCCGTGGCCCGCCTCGCCGGACGGATCGGGGACGGGTTCATCACGACGAGCGGAAAGCCGCGTGCCCTCTACGCCGACACGCTGCTCCCGGCGGTCGCCGAGGGCGAGAACGGCCGAGACCCCGTCGAGCGCATGATCGAGGTCAAGGTCTCCTACCACCCCGACCCGGTCGAGGCACGCGAGCGCACGCGGTTCTGGGCCCCTCTCGCGCTGTCGCCCGACGAGAAGATGGGCATCCACGACCCCCGCGAGATGCAGCGCCGCGCCGCGGAGCTGCCGATCGAGCGGGTCGCGTCGCGCTTCATCGTCTCCAGCGACCCCGACGAGCACGTCGACCGCATCGCGGAGTACGTCGACCTCGGTTTCACGCATCTGGTCTTCCACGATCCGGGGGCCGACCAGCGGGAATTCCTGACCCACTATGAGAGCGACATCCTGCCGCGCCTGCGCGCGAGGTTTGGCGCATGATCCCCGTCTCGTGGACGGTGATGATCCCCGTGAAGCCCCCGCTCGTCGGCAAGTCCCGCTTGGGTCCTGCGACCCCTGAGCGCGCTGCGCTGGCCGCCGCGATCGCGCTCGACACGATCGGCGCTGTCGCTCGGGCGCGCGGTGTCGGCCGGGTGATGGTCGTGACGGCGGATGCCTCCTTCGCTCAGCGCCTTCCGGGCGGTGTCGAAGTCGTCGCGGAGCCCCGGCCCGCGGGGATCGACGCGGCGCTCAGCCGAGCTGCCGCTCGCGCCGGTGACGCGACGCCGCGTGCGGCGCTGCCCGCCGACCTCGCCGCGCTGCAGCCGGAAGAGCTCGCCGCCGCGCTGGAGGATGCCGCGGCGTGGCCGCGTGCCGTGGTCCCCGATGCCGAGGGGCGCGGCACGACCCTGCTGACAGCAGCCGCCGGGGTGCCGTGGCGATCGGCTTACGGACCGGAATCCTTCTCCCGCCATGTGACGCTGGGATGCCACGCGCTGACGATCGCCGAGGGATCAGGGCTGCGCTGCGACCTCGACACCCCCGCCCAACTCGCCGCGGCCCGCGGCGGCCTCGGCGCCCGCACGCTGCTGGCCAGCTAACCCCCGGTCCCCCGCCCCCCGGTCGTTGACCGAGCGCCCACCCTCCGGTCGTTGACCGAGCGAAGCGAGTGGAACGTCTGTGACTCGGCACGTTTCGACTCGCCGCGGCGCGGCTCGCTCAACGACCAGGACCAGCCCCACCCCCGGCCGCCGACCGAGCGCCCGCCCCTGGTCGTTGACCGAGCGAAGCGAGTGGAAACGCCCCCACGCACAGACCGTTTCGACTCCCCGCTGCGCGGCTCGCTCAACGACCCGGGAAGGGGTGGCCCCCGGTCGTTGACCGAGCGAAGCGAGTGGAGACGCCTGTGACTCGCCACGTTTCGACTCGCCGCGGAGCGGCTCACTCAACGACCGGGAAGGGATGCCCCCCGGTCGTTGACCGAGCGAAGCGAGTGGAAACGCCCCCCACGCACAGACCGTTTCGACTCCCCGCTGCGCGGCTCGCTCAACGACCGGGAAGGGATGCCCCCGGCCGTTGACCGAGCGCAGCGAGTGGAAACGTCTGTGACCCGCCACGTTTCGACTCCCCGCTACGCGGCTCGCTCAACGACCGGAGCGCGGCGCGCGGGGGCGGATAGAATGGCTGGACCACCCACACTCAGGCACGCTCACACAGTGCCGCACATATCGCTCGAGGAGATCCCGATGTCGAACGCGCAGATTCCGGACAAGCCCGCCCTGGAAGGCCTCGAGCAGAAGTGGGATGCCGCGTGGTCCGCCGCCGGCACGTACCTGTTCGACCGCGACGCCGCGAAGGCCGCGGGCCGTGCGGGAGTCTTCTCCGTCGACACTCCCCCGCCGACGGCATCCGGGAGCCTCCACATCGGACACGTGTTCAGCTACACCCACACCGATGTGAAGACGCGCTTCGAGCGCATGCGCGGCAAGACCGTCTTCTACCCGATGGGCTGGGACGACAACGGCCTACCGACCGAACGGCGCGTGCAGAACTTCTACGGCGTGCGCTGCGACACCTCCCTCCCCTATCAGCCCGACTTCACGCCGCCCTTCCGCGGCGACGCCAAGAGCCTGAAGCCCGCGGACCAGGTGCCGATCAGCCGCCGCAACTTCATCGAGCTCTGCGAAGAGCTGACGCTCGAAGACGAGAAGGCGTTCGAGTCGGTGTTTCGCCAGCTCGGGCTCTCGGTCGACTGGACCCAGACCTACCGCACGATCTCCGACGACACGATCCGCACGAGCCAGCTCGCGTTCCTCCGGAACCTCGAACGCGGCGAGGCGTATCAGGCGCTCGCCCCCACGCTCTGGGACATCGACTTCCGCTCCGCGATCGCGCAGGCCGAACTCGAGGACCGCGAACAGCAGGCCTCCTACCACCGGCTCGCGTTCCACAAGACCGACGGATCGGGTGACATCCACATCGAGACGACGCGTCCGGAGCTTCTCGCCGCGTGTGTCGCGCTCGTGGCGAACCCCGACGACGAGCGCTACCAGCCCTACTTCGGCAAGACCGTCCGCACCCCGATCTTCGGCGTCGAGGTGCCTGTGCTTGCCCATCACCTCGCGCAGCAGGACAAGGGCTCGGGCATCGCAATGGTCTGCACGTTCGGCGACGTCACCGACATCGTGTGGTGGCGCGAGCTGGATCTGCCGAACCGCACGATCCTCGGCCAGGACGGCCGCATCCTCGCCGAGGCGCCCGAGGCCCTCACGACGGATGCCGCGAAGGCGGCCTACGCCGAGATCGCGGGCCTCACCGTCTTCAGCGCCAAGAAGAAGATGGTCGAGCTCCTCGAGGCATCCGGGGAGCTCCTCGAGGTCTCGAAGCCGTTCAACCACCCCGTGAAGTTCTACGAGAAGGGCGACCGCGCCCTCGAGATCGTCTCGACGCGTCAGTGGTACCTGCGCAACGGCGCCCGCGACGAGGCGTTCCGCGAGAAGCTCCTGGAGCTCGGGCGTGGCATGGACTGGCATCCCGATTTCATGCGCGTGCGCTACGAGAACTGGACCAACGGCCTCACCGGTGACTGGCTGATCTCGCGCCAGCGGTTCTTCGGTGTGCCGATCCCGGTCTGGTACCCGCTCGACGAGAACGGCGACCGCGTCGAGGCGGGCGTCATCGTCCCCGACCTCGGGCAGCTGCCGGTCGACCCGACCATCGATGTCCCGGCGGGCTTCGACGAGTCCCAGCGCGGCGTGCCCGGCGGATTCGAGGGCGAGAAGGACATCTTCGACACATGGGCGACCTCGTCCCTCACGCCCCAGCTCGCCGGCGGCTGGCAGCGCGACGACGAGCTCTGGAACCTCGTCGCCCCGTTCGACCTCCGCCCCCAGGGGCAGGACATCATCCGCACGTGGCTGTTCTCCACGATGGTGCGCTCGGCGCTCGAGGACGACCGCGCCCCGTGGTCGGATGCCGCGATCTCCGGCTTCATCGTCGACCCCGATCGCAAGAAGATGTCGAAGTCGAAGGGCAACGTCGTCACCCCCGCGGACATCCTCGAGCAGCACGGCACGGACGCGGTCCGCTACTGGGCGGCCTCGAGCCGGCTCGGCGCCGACGCGGCGTTCGACCCGCAGAACCCCACGCAGGTGAAGATCGGCCGGCGCCTCGCGATCAAGGTGCTGAACGCGGCGAAGTTCGTCCTGTCGTTCCCCGTGCCCGAGGGCGCCGAGGTGACCCACGCGCTGGATGCCTCGATGCTCGCGACCCTCGATCAGGTCGTCCGCGACGCGACCGCCGCGTTCGAGGCGTACGACCACGCCCGGGCGCTGGAGATCACCGAGGCGTTCTTCTGGACGTTCTGCGACGACTACCTCGAGCTCGTCAAGGAGCGCGCGTACAACCAGACCGACGTCGGGCAGGCATCCGCCGCCCTGGCGCTCCGCCTCGCCCTGTCGACCCTCCTGCGCCTGCTCGCCCCCGTGCTCGCCTTCGCGGCCGAGGAGGCATGGTCGTGGTTCGAGGACGGTTCGGTCCACACGGCGGGCTGGCCGCAGCCGCTCGGCACGGGCGGCGACCCTGCGGTGCTCCACGCCGCGAGTGCGGCGCTCATCGGCATCCGCCGTGCGAAGACCGAGGCGAAGGCATCGCAGAAGACGCCCGTCCGCAGGCTCGTCCTCCGCGCACCGGATGCCACGGTCGCCGCGCTCACGCTCGCGGAAGGCGACCTGCGCGCCGTCGGCCGCATCGAGAGCCTCGAGCTCCTGCCGGGAGCCGACGCGCTGAGCGTCGAGACCGTCGAACTCGCTCCGCAGCCCGAGACGGGAGCCTGACATGCAGCTCGGAACACGCTGGACGAGCGGCGATGAGCCGCCCGCGGCAGTCCCCGCGCCGCTGCGCCCGCAGATCGCCGCGGTCGACCGGGCGCTGCCGACCGACGACCTCGGTCAGCCGCGGCCGCGGTGGACCCTCACGTTCCTCGAAGGGCGACCGATCGCGGAACTCGATACGGGCGTCATCGTCGAGCTCACGGCCGCGGGCGAGGTCGTCGTCCGCCACGACGACGAGGACGAATTCGGCTGAGTCCGCTCAGGAGGGCCGGTCGGCACCGGCCTTCCGCGTGCCCCCGATGAGAAGGGGTGCCGCCACGAGCGCGGCGACGGCCGCGACCGCGCCGCCGATGAGGAACGGCAGTCGCAGGTCGGCGCGACCGACCCAGCCGCCGAGCAGCGTCGCCACGGGGAACAGGCCCCACGTGACGGTGCGGATGACCCCGAGCACGCGCCCGAAGATCTCTGGCGGCACGATCTGCTGCCGCAGGCTCCCCCACGGCACGTTCCACACCGAGACGGCCCCCGCGGAGGCGGCGAAGGCGGCGACGGCGAGCCAGGCATTCGGCGCGAGCCCCGTCAGCAGGAGCGTGACGCCGCCGACGAGGATCGCCGAGAACATGACGATCCCGCGCCCGAAGCGATCGACGAGCCGGGATGCCACGAGCGAGCCCACAAGGGCGCCCACACCGACTCCCGCCGTGATGAAGCCGATCGCGGCGACGGGCACGTCGAGGGTCTTCAGGAAGTACAGCAGGATCACCGCCTGCGCGAACGACAGGCTCGATCCGATGAGCGAGGTGAACAGCACCATCGTGCGCAGGTAGCGGTGGTGCAGCAGGTAGCGCAGCGCCTCGGGGGTGCTGATGCGCGACGGCGGCGCGGGGGTCGCGACGGGCTCCGCGAGTGCACCGGCGGTGACATCTCCCGCCGAGACGCCGTCGGCGGGGGTCGCGGATGCCACGGTGTCGCTCGCCGCGGCATCCGATGGCGCTTCGCTCCGCAGCGCCCGGGCCGCGCTCAGCGGCAGGAGGAGTGCCAGCACGACGGGTACGAGGTAGCCGGCGGAACCGACCCACAGCGGCAGGGCGAGCGAGACGGCGAACAGCACGCCCGCGATCGGGGTGGCGATGAAGCTGTCGATCGTGACCTGCGCCGCCTGCATCCATCCGTTGGCGCGATCGAGCTGGTCGCGGCGGACGACGGACGGGATGACCGCGTTCGTCGCGTTGTCGAAGAGCGTCTCGCCGAAGCCGAACACGAGCGTTGCGACGAACAGGGCCCACAGGCTCATCGAGCCGCTGACGCCGAGGACGGCGAGCCATACGGCGACCGAGCCGCGGATCACGTTCGCGAGCGCCATGATGATCCGTCGGTCGGCGTGGTCGACGATCATCCCGGCGGGGAGTCCGAAGACGAGCCACGGCACGAAGGCGAGGGCGCCCAGCACCGAGATCATCAGCGGGTCCTGTGTCAGCGTGACGGCGACGAGCGGGACCGCCGTACGGCCGATGCCGTCGGCGAGATTGCTGAACGCCGCGGCGGTCCACAGCTTGCCGAAGTCGCGGCCGAGGGGCCGACGGCGTCCGGCTCCCTCGGCCGCGGCGGTGGGCGCGGACGCGGTCATCGCGGGAGCAGGTGGAGTGCGT
>JASCPG010000023.1 GCA_029960085.1 Microbacteriaceae bacterium PS02067
CGTGGCCGCGGTGCTCGCGGCGGGGGCTCCCGTCGCAGGTTCGGCCGCGCTGGCGTCCGGCCCCGCCGCGCCCGTCGCACCTGTCGTCGCCGGGGCGCCCACCGCGCTCGGGGCACGGCCCGCTTCATCAGCGGCCCTTCAGACCACGACGCCGAACCCGGCCGAGGAGGCCGACCCGATCCGGGCGGCCCAGTACTGGCTCGACGAGTACGGGGTGCGGGATGCCTGGCAGACGACGCGCGGCAAGGGTGTCACGATCGCGATCATCGACACGGGCGTCGGGCGGAGCCCCGTCGAGTTCTCCGGCGCCGTCGTCGGGGGAGCGGACTTCTCCGGCGTCGGTGCTTCCGACGGGCGCAAGCCCGTGGGGGCCGTCGACGCGAGCCACGGCAGCTGGGTGGCATCCCTCGCCGCGTCGCGCGGAACGGGCCCCGACACCGGGATGATCGGTGTCGCGCCCGAGGCGAGCCTGCTCGCGATCTCGGTCGGGTTCGGAGCGTCATCGTCGGTGCCGTTCATCGACCAGGTCGCCGATGCGATGCGCTGGGCGGTCGACCACGGCGCCGATGTCATCAACCTGTCGTTCACGACCAACACCCTGACATGGGACCCGAAGTGGGACGACGCCTTCCAGTACGCCTTCGACCATGACGTGGTCGTGGTCGTGGCGGCAGGCAACAAGGGGAGCGGCACGACCGAGGTGGGCGCACCCGCGACGATCCCCGGGGTGCTGACGGTCGGCGGGGTCACCCGCGACGGGGTCGCGAGCGACCGGGCATCCACGCAGGGGATCACGATCGGGATCTCCGCACCCAGTGAGCAGCTGCTCGGAGTCTCGGCCGACGGCACCGTCGTGCAGTGGGACGGGACGAGCGGGGCCGCGCCGATCGTCGCGGGGATCGTCGCGCTCGTGCGGGCCGCTCATCCCGATCTCAACGCCGACAACGTCATCAACCGGGTGATCTCGACCGCCCGTTCGACGTCCGCATCGCTTGCGAACCCCCAGCTGTACGGGCATGGACTGGTGGATGCCTCGGCCGCCGTCTCCGCATCGGTGCCGACGGTCGACAAGAGCCCGCTCGGAATGACGCTCGCCGAGTGGGTGCGGTTGTATCGGCGCGCGGAGGTCCAGCCGAAGCCGCAGCCGACCGCGACGCCCGCGCCGATCCCCGAGCTGCCCGCTGCGGACGTCGTCGTCGTGCGCTCGCCGCTGCTGCCCAGCTCGGACACTCTCCGCTACGGCACGGTGCCGCTCGGGGTGGGCACCCTGGCGGCTATACTGGTGGCGCTCGGCGTCACTGCTGCTGCCCGGCGCATCAGATCGGAGCGGGCTCAGCGCGCTTCGAGCCGTTGATCCAAGGAGTCCTTCCACCTGTGAGCACCACAGCGACCAGCACTGCCACGCGCGTGCCCAAAATCCTCATCGTCGGTGGCGGGTACGCCGGCTTCTACACCGCCTGGAAGCTCGAGAAGCACCTCCGCAAGGGCGAGGCCGAGGTCACGATCGTCGACCCGCTGCCCTACATGACGTACCAGCCGTTCCTGCCCGAGGTCGCGGCCGGCGAGATCGAGGCGCGCCACGTCATCGTGGGGTTGCGTCGTCACCTGAAGAAGACGAAGGTCGTGACCGCGAAGGTCACGAACATCGACCACGCGAACCGGACGGCGACGATCACGCCCGAGGTCGGCGAGCCGTGGCAGGAGAGCTACGACCAGATCGTCGTGACCGCCGGCGCCGTCTCGCGCACCTTCCCCATCCCCGGCATCGCCGACAACGCCATCGGCCTGAAGACGATCGAGGAGGCGGTCGCGATCCGTGACCGCATCCTCACGAACTTCGACCGCGCGGCGAACCTCCCCGCCGGGCCCGAGCGGGATCGCCTCCTGACCGTCGTGGTCGTCGGCGGCGGCTTCGCGGGCATCGAGGTGTTCGCCGAGACCCGCGCCCTGGCATCCTCGCTGCTGAAGGACTACCCGCAGCTGCGGTTCGAAGACACGCACTTCCACCTCGTCGAAGCGATGGGCCGCATCATGCCCGAGGTGTCGCTGCAGACGAGCGAGTGGGTGCTGAAGAGTCTCGCCAAGCGCGGCGCCAACGTCCACCTCGACACGCAGCTCACCGGCGCGGTCGACGGCAACGTGGAGCTGTCGACGGGCGAGGTCATTCCGACGGACCTCATCATCTGGACCGCGGGCGTCATGGCGAACCCGACGGTCGTCCGCGGCAGCGACCTGCCCGCCGAGGAGCGCGGCCGTATCCGTACGCGCGCAGACCTCCGTGTCGGCACCGCCGACGAGGTCGTCGAGGGCGCCTGGGCCGCCGGTGACGTGTCGGCCGTGCCCGACCTCACGGGCAAGGGCGTCGGCGGGTACTGCGTTCCCAACGCGCAGCACGCCGTGCGTCAGGCGAAGCTGCTCGCGAAGAACCTCGTCGCCGTGCTGCGCGACGAGGTGCCCCGCGAGTACATCCACCACAACATGGGCGCCGTCGCCGGTCTCGGGCTCTACAACGGTGTGTTCCAGTCGGGGAACCTCGCGCTCAAGGGCTTCATCGCGTGGTGCGCGCACCGTGGCTACCACGGCCTGGCCATGCCGTCGTGGGAGCGCAAGTGGCGCGTCATCGGCGACTGGTGGCACAACTTCTGGCTGACCCGCGACAACGTGTCGCTGCAGACCGTGCAGAACCCGCGCTACGTGTTCGAGGAGTTCGCCGCGCGTCCGCGTCCGGCGGCGCCCGTCGAGGCCCCGGCGGCGCCGGCTGCTCCGGCGATCGACCCGAAGTCGGTCGAGAGGGAGAAGGCGGCCGTCAAGAAGGCTCCGGCCAAGAAGGCGCCCGCGAAAGCGTCGACCGAGGCCTGAATCTCGAACGACGAACCCCCATCCCGCTCGCGGGATGGGGGTTCGTCGTTCGTGCGGGCTAGCCTGTGAGCAGGCCCCCGTAGCCCAATGGCAGAGGCAGGCGACTTAAAATCGCTTCAGTGTCGGTTCGAGTCCGTCCGGGGGTACGGCTGCGACGCGGACGCCGGGTTGGCCCCGTGGGGACCTCGTGATGGCGGAGAGTCGTCAGACGAGCTTCTCGAACACCATCGTCGCCTGGATGCGGTCGCCCCCGCCGAAGCCCGTGCTGCCGGATGACGCCGTCGTGATGGTGTGGAGCCGGTAGCCGAGCGCCGCCTGCCGATTGATCACGCTCTCGAGCTCCGTGAGGTTTCCCGACCCCGTGCCGAAGAACTTCTCCTTCAGCACGACCTGCAGGACGACGTAGCTCATTCCCGTGGGAGCGGGGCGCGGTTGTGCGCCGGAGACGGCATCCGCCTGCGCGCGGTTGATCATTCCGGGAATGCCGGGCTCCGGGGGCGCCGGCGGCTGCACCGTCTCGGTCCAGGCCCGTCCATCCCACCACCGGGTCGTGCCCGTGCCGTCGTCGTACCAACCGGCCTGTGTGTCGCTCACGTCTTTCTCCCTGCGCCGACATGTTCGAGTGTGCGTCGCGGAATCACCCTATCGAGGGCGAAGCGGTCGGCCCTTGCACGTTCAGCGCCAGTCGTCGGCGTCGCCCGGAGTGCAGATGGACGTGCCCGAATGGCTCGAGTGGGGCGAACCGCGGGTACCGGGGCGAGATCAAACTGGTCCGCCTCAGCCACCGACGTCCGGCGCCGGCCCAGGTGCGATCGGCCTGAGGCTCCCTGGGAAATGCCAATGTCGGGGCCCTGCGTAAGATGAGAATTGTCTCATGTGACGCCGGGCGATCAGTTGCCCGGCTCTTTCCTGCATCACCCGACTGGAGAATCAATGTCGAACGTCCTTCCGCCGAACCCCGGCGATCCCGCGGCCCCGCAACAGGGCCCCTACGGCGGCCCCGCAGTGCCGCCACAGAACCCGTACGGCGCGCCCGCCGTACCGCAGCAGAACCCGTATGGCGCGCCCGCCCTCGGCATGCCTCCGCAGCCGCACGGCGCGCAGAACCGGGGCAGGAATGTCCTGGGGCTTGTCGCGATGATCGTCGCCATCGTGGGATTCGTGTTCGCCTGCATCCCCGGCGCCCTCATCATCGGCTGGATCCTGCTGCCGGTCGGCTTCATTCTCGGCCTTGTTGCTGTGTTCCTGAAGGGCACCAAGTGGCAGGCGATCACGGCGATCATCGTCTCGGTGGTGGGAACCATCGTGGGCGTCGTCGTCTTCTTCGGCGTGGTCGCCAACTCGTTCAATGATGCGTTCAACAGCAGCGGCACCACCGTGATCGAGTCTCCTGAGAGTCAGGACCAGGGTCAGACGTCTGCTGACGATGACGCAACCGAGGGGTCCTCAGCCGCCGAGACCGGTACGCGTGAGAACCCCGCAGCCCTCGGTTCGGCGATCTCCAGCGATGAGTGGAAGGTCACCGTCAACGCGGTGACGTCGGGTGCCGCGGCCAGTGACGCGATCGCCGCCGCAAACAGCTTCAACGAACCGGCCGACGCCGGAACGGAGTTCATCCTGGTCAACTACACGGTCACGTACATCGGAGATGACGCGGACGGTCAGATGCCGGCGTTCGTCGGTGTCGAGTACGTGACGGCCGCGGGGGTGACGGTCAACTCGCTCGACAAGCTCGTCGTCGCACCCGACGCGATGGACTCGGTGAGCACCCTGTACAACGGGGGCAGCGCCACGGGGAACATGGCGATTCAGGTTCCATCGCCTGTCGATGGCGTCCTCGCCGTGCGTCCCGGGATGCTGGCCGACAAGGTGTTCGTGGCAATTCACTGAGGCTCGACGAGCGGGTGGTGGGTCGAGAGGCTTCGGCCCACCACCCGGTCAGCCGCAGTGTTCCGTTCCCCGCCGGCCAATGGCCTTCCGCCGGGCGACACGGCGTTTCTGGGATCGCACGATGACACTGCATTCTTGACGTATGGCTCACCCCACCGACCTGCTCGCGGTTCTCATCGACGCCGACAACGTTCCCTCCTCGAAGGTCGGTGCGGTGATCTCCGAGATCGCCCGCTTCGGCACGGCATCCGTGAAACGCGTCTATGGAGACTGGACGACGACCCGGCTCGCCGGTTGGAAGACCGCGGCGAGCGAGCACGTGATCCAGCCGATGCAGCAGTTTGCGAACACCGTACGGAAGAACGCGACGGACAGCGCTCTCATCATCGATGCGATGGATCTCCTCTACACACGTCGCTTCAGTGGCTTCTGCATCGTGTCCTCCGACAGTGACTTCACTCGGCTCGCGACCCGTATCCGAGAGGACGGTGTGACGGTCTACGGCTTCGGCGAGCGCAAGACCCCCGAGGCGTTCCGCAATGCGTGCGACATCTTCACCTACCTCGAGGTGCTCGGCGAAGGCGAGGTCGAGGAGATCGTGGCCGCCCCCGCACGCACCCTGCGGAAGGATCTCCGGAGCAACACGAAGCTTGTGGCCGGGCTGCGGGCTTGCGTTTCGACCGCGTCTGGCGAGGACGGCTGGGCGAACCTCGGGCCGGTCGGCCAGCTCATGCGCAAGCAACAACCCGATTTCGACCCCCGGAACTGGGGCTACGCAAAACTGTCCGACCTGATTCGCGAGATCGACCTCTTCGATATCGGTCCTCGGCCGTCCGGCGGTCTTCAGATTCGCAACAAGGCCAGGTGACGCCATTCGCACCGAGCTGTCCGCCTCAGATCGAGATCCACCTCGATCGCCGTTGTCGCTGCGAAGCCGTCGCGGCCATCCGCTGGGGTAGTGAAGCTGTCCGCATCACCCGCCGAACAGGCGCGCGTAGTAGCCGATCGCCAGGGGCACGCTGACACCGAGGATGCCGACGAGAACGGCTCCACCCCAGAGCATCCGAACACGCCGTGCCGACTCCACTTCGCGGCGCAGCTGGGCGAAGCCCGCGGTGTCGGCCATCGGTTGCGGCTGGCCCGTCCATGTCTCCTTGGCGCACACCGCCGCCGCGACAGTCGCACCGAGCGCGGCGTCGAGGGCCGGCTTCTGCTTCTTCAGCCACCGCACGAGCTGCGGTGAGGCCAGCACCGCGACATCCGCAGGCTGCTCTCGAACCGTGATCTGCTTCGCTCCCACGACGACGATGACACCGCGCACGGGAACATCGGCGCCGACCGCCGATGACAGGAGCTTCTGCGTTCTCGGCGCCTCGTGGCGCGTGTTGCGGAGATGCTCCGTCTTCTGACCGTTGACCAGCAATCGCCGGCCGCCGACCCAGACCTTCGCACCCGCGTGGTGCTTCGTGTTCAGGGTGAAGACGCCGGGTGGGCCGACGACCACGTGGTCGATGTCGCTGCCGCGCGTCCCGATCGGCACCGAATGCACCACGGTCCATCCGTCGCCGAGCGCTTCGAGTCTGCGGGCGACCTCGAGTTCGCCGAGCGCGCCGACGTACCAGGGGTGCGAGTCCTCCGACAGCGGCGACCTGCCGAGGATCCGTGCGAAGGCGGAACGCGGCGGCGCCTCACTCTGAACGCGCAGGCACTCGGCTATGACGGATGCCGCGGGGGTCCCTCCGAACGGTGCGGCGACCGCGGGGGAGTCTGAGGGCAGCTGAGGGGGGAAGTCAGTCGTCATCGGCTCGATTCTAGGGATGCCGTTCGGATCGCGGCTTACACATCGATCGGGTACCGCCGGCGTAGCACGAGCCGCTGGCAGAGGGTCCACGTGACGGTCACGAGCAGGTAGATCCCCGCCGCGAGCGGTACGAACATCGCGACGACGGCCGTCGCGAACTGCAGCGTGCCGAGAAGGCCACCCAGGATTCGCGGCTGCGGGGTGTTCGAGTCACCGAGCGGTGGCACCCGGAGCAGACGGCGCGTCAGCTCGCCGACGAGTGCGATGAGGAGGACGAGGCATCCGATCACCACCCACGTCGCGGGGTCGGTGCTGCCCGCCGCGACTGCTGCCGTGAGTCTCTCGCCAAGCGGCACGCCGAACAGGCTCTCTGTCAGGAGAGCGTTCGGGTGGCCGCCGATCGTCGGATGGAGGAAGACGGAGTACAGCAGCCCGACGATCGGCGCTTGGATCAGCATTGGCAGGCAACCCGCGAACGGCGACGCGCCCTCGTCGCGGTACAACTGCATCGTCTCGCGCTGCAGCCGCTCGGGGTCGGCCTGATGACGCTTCTGCAGGTCACGCAGGCGCGGCGCGAGCCGCGCGCGCGTCTGCTCCGCTTTCGCCTGGGCGATGCCCGTGGGGATGAGCGCGGCGCGCACGACGAGCGTGACGAACGCGATCGCGAGGGCCGCGGCGAACGGCCCGGCCAATGGAGTCAGAAGCGTGGTGAGGGCCATGAGGCCCGCGTATGCGAGGTCGAGGAGGGTCGAGAAAACAGGCAGGGTCGAGAAGTCCACGGAAGGTCCGTTCGTCGAGGCGATCTGGGTCGGCTGATCGGCCGCGAACGGATGCCGGGGCGACTCGCCCTCGGCTGATCGACGCTACGCGGCCGCGACCACCAGGCCGGGACCTCGCCGGCGCACGTGACCCGCGGCATCCGGGTCGCTCTGGGCGAGGGGAGCGGTCAACTCCGTGTGACGCGTCGGGTGCGTGCGGGGCCCGCGCGGGTCGGCGTACAGCGTCGCGAGTGCGACGACGACGAGGGCGGCGACCGACAGCACGAGGACGGCCACGGCCACGAGCGACCCGGTCGAGACGGGGTCGAGAACGGCGATCAGGCCCAGCCCGGTGAGCATCGCCCGCAGAAGCGCCGCGATCGTCTCGATCATCGCGCCTCCTCGACTCGTCGCGCTCGTGTTCCGCTCAGGGTACCGCGTGCCCGGACGGCCACCGCGCGAGCCTCACTCGCACGCGAGGCCGTCGCCTTCGCCGTCGCCGTTGTTGCCGGTGCCGTGGGCGAACCAGTCGTAGATCGCGGCCTCGGCGGGGTTGTCACGCGCGAACGGCCCGGTGGGGTGCCCGTTCGGGTTCTTCTTGAGCTTCGTGCAGGAGGAGTACTGCCGCCACCACTCGTCGACCACGGGCTGGGGCGCGGCGGCGTTCGCGGCATCCTGGGCCGCCTGCTGCTCCGCGAGAGCCTGCGCCTGCTCCGCCGCCGTCTGGCATGCGACGGTCGTGACGGATCCGTCCGCAGCCAGCCGAGCCGTCTGAGCCGAGTGGTACGCGGCCTCGCGCGGGTGCCCTGGGTACCCGTCCGCCGAGTCGTATCGCGCGATACCGAGCCCTGCTGTGAGCAGTGCCGCGCCGACATCGACGCCCTGTGCGGTGTCGACGTAGCGCAGGAGACGCCCGTGGCGGTCCGCCTCGTTCTCGCCGTCAGGCAGCGTGAGCACGAGGGCGTCTCCAGGCCGAACGAGCGACGACACGAGCGCGGATGCCTCGTCGTATCCGCAAACGCCCCGCTCCGGAGCGTCGATGCCGATGATGCGGACGGTACCCAAGTTGGTCTCGATCGTGTCGCCGTCGACGACGGAGACGAGCACCGTCTCGGGTGCGCTCGTCGAGGCGGTCGGACTGGGCGTCGTCGCGGTGGGCGCCGCCGTCGGCGTCGTCGTCGTAGAACACCCCGCGGCGCCGGCGAGTACGGCGCCGGCCACGACCAATCCCCACATCTTTCGCATAGCCAGAGCCTAGAGGCGGGGTGCGGCACCCTTGCGCAAGCGGGCCCGGACCGACACCACGCGACACGGCGTCCTGTCGCCGATGGCACTGCGTCCGATGCGCGGGCCGGATGCCCCTAGGCTGGTGCCACCGTGCGAAGGAGCCCGAATCCATGAGCCTCGACCTGCTCACCGCCGCCGCTGCATCCGTGCCCTCGAACGCGGAGCCCTGGCGGAACCCGCCCGCCTACTGGCAGGCCCGGACGGCCGCGATCGCCGGCATCTCGGGCCCCGTGGCATCCATCGACGTCGACGCGCTCCGTCACAACGCGCTCGACCTCGTCGTCCGTTCCAGCGGGGTGCCGATCCGTGTCGCGAGCAAGTCGATCCGCGTGCGCGAGGTGCTGGATGCCACGCTCGCGCTCCCCGGCTATCGAGGCATCCTCGCCTTCACCCTGCCCGAGGCGCTCTGGCTCGCCGAGGACCACGACGACATCGTCCTCGGGTACCCGAGCGTCGACCGCGCCGCGCTCGCCGCGCTCGCCGCCGATGAGGAGAAGGCGGCCCGCATCACCCTCATGGTCGACGACCTCGCCCAGCTCGACCTCGTCGACGCCATCGCCGCGCCCGGAAGTCGAGCAGAGATCCGGGTCGCGATCGATGCGGATGCCTCGTGGCGCTCGCCCATGCTCGGTCACATCGGTGTGCGCCGGTCGCCCGTGCACGAGGTGGGCGAGGTCGCAGGCTTGGCCCGTCGCATCGCCGCGCGGCCGGGCTTCCGCCTCGTCGGGCTCATGATGTACGAAGCGCAGATCGCCGGTCAGCCGGACGACACCGGCTCGGGCGACGCCGTCATCCGGTGGATGCAGCGCCGCTCCGGGCAGGAGCTCCTCGACCGCCGTGGCGCGATCGTCGAGGCCCTGCGGCAGATCACGCCGCTCGAGTTCGTCAACGGGGGAGGGACGGGGTCGCTGGAGTCCACGGCGGCCGACCGCGCGGTCACCGAAACCACAGCCGGCAGTGGGCTGCTGGCCGGGCACCTCTTCGACCTGTTCCGTGCGTTCGACCCCGCGCCGGCAGCGGCATTCGCCCTGGAAGTCGTCCGCAAGCCCGTCCCCGACATCGCGACGGTCCTCGGCGGAGGCTGGATCGCCTCCGGTCCGCCCGTCGCGTCGCGCCAGCCGCTGCCCACGTGGCCGGCGGGGCTGCACACCCTCGGGCGCGAGGGGGCCGGTGAGGTCCAGACGCCCCTGCAGGGCGACGCGTCGCGCCACCTCGCCGTCGGCGATCGCGTCTGGTTCCGCCATGCGAAAAGCGGTGAGCTCGCCGAACGCATCGACCGGTATCAGCTCACGTCCGGCGCACAGCTCGTCGGTGAGGTCGCGACCTACCGCGGCGAAGGGAAGAGCTTCCTCTGATGTCGACGACGACACGGCCCGGCGGCACCTGGCAGAACTGGGCTCGGACGGAGAAGGTCCGCCCACAGCTCGTGGAATACCCCAACACGATCGAAGCGGTCCGCCGCTCGGTGCGCTCGGCGGCGGGTCGGGGTCGCCCCGTCAAGGCGGTCGGCTCCGGCCACAGTTTCACCGGCATCGCCGTCGCTCCCGGCACCCTGCTCGATCTGAGCGATCTCTCCGGGCTCGTGTCGGTCGACCGCGAGCGCGCTCGCGCGCGCCTGCTCGCCGGGACGCGCCTGCACCGCATCCCCGCGCTCCTCGCCCCGTACGGCCTCGCGATGACGAACCTCGGCGACATCGACCGCCAATCGATCTCGGGCGCGATCTCGACCGGAACCCACGGCACCGGCGCCCAGTTCGGCGGCATCGCGACGCAGATCGTCGCGGCGACGCTCGTCACGGCGGATGGTGAACTCCTCACGATCGACGAAGACAACGAACCCGGCATCCTTCCCGCCGTCGCGCTGTCCCTCGGCGCGCTCGGGGTCCTCGTCGACGTGACCGTCCAGTGCATTCCGGCCTTCGTCCTCGAAGCGGTCGAGCGCCCCGAACCGCTCGACGCCGTCGTCGACGACCTCATCTCGCGGGCGATGGCGGTGGATCATTTCGAGTTCTACTGGTTCCCGCACACCGACATCGCCCTGACGAAGACGAACACGCGGCGCGCCGCGGATACCGCGACGAAGCCGCTCAGCGCCGTCGCGAAGACCGTCGACGACATCCTCATCGGCAACGGTGTGCATCAGGCCGTGTGCAGCGTCGGGCGCGCAGTGCCCGCGCTCGTCCCCGGCATCAACCGCCTGTCGGCGAAGGTGTGGGGAGACCGCACGTTCTCGGATGCCTCGCACCGCGTCTTCGCGACGAGCCGCGGCGTGCGTTTCCGCGAGATGGAGTACGCCGTCCCCGTCGAGAACCTCGCCGCCGCGTTCCGAGACGTGCAGCGCCTCATCGCCGAGAACGACTGGCGCATCGAGTTCCCCGTCGAGGTGCGTGTCGCGGCCGCCGACGACCTGTGGATGTCGACGGCGACGGGGCGCGCGAGCGGCTACATCGCCGTGCACCGCTACTGGAAGACCGATCCGACGGCGTACTTCGCCGCCGTCGAGGACGTCATGCTCGGCCACGGCGGGCGTCCGCACTGGGGCAAGATGCACTCGCTGGATGCCACGGTGCTGCGCGAGCGCTACCCGCGGTTCGATGACTTCATCGCCCTCCGGGACCGGCTCGATCCCGACCGTCTCTTCCGCAATCCGTACCTTCGGCGCGTCCTCGGTGAGTAACGACTGAGAACTGCGCCCGCGCGTGGGGTCGCGGACCCTCGCGCGGATAGGATGAGCACAGGATCGAGGGGAGTCTCATGGAAATGGCGTGGTTGATCCCGGTGCTGCTCATCGTGGCGCTGGTGGTGATCATCGGCGTCTACCTCTGGTCGACGTACAACTCCCTCGTCGCACTGAACGTCCGCGTCGACGAGGCGTGGAGCGACATCACGGTGCAGTTGAAGCGCCGCGCCGACCTCCTGCCGAACCTCATCGAGACCGTCAAGGGCTACGCCGCGCATGAGAAGGCCGTCTTCGAGAACGTCACCCGCGCCCGCGCGGAGACCCTCACCGCCTCCTCGCCCGCCGACGCCGGCGTCGCCGAGGGGCACATGCAGCAGGCGCTGAAGTCGCTGTTCGCGGTCGCGGAGGCCTATCCGCAGCTGCAGGCCAGCCAGAACTTCCTGCAGCTGCAGCAGTCCGTCGTCGACACGGAGGACAAGATCCAGGCATCCCGTCGCTTCTACAACGGCGGTGTGCGCGAGCTGAACACGAAGATCAAGGTGTTCCCGAACAACCTGTTCGCGCGGAACCTGGGCTTCCACGAGCGGGAGTTCTTCGAGGTCGCCGGAGGCGCCGCGATCGCCGAGCCCCCGCGGATCCAGTTTTGACAGACGAGAAGCCGCGCCCCTCACTGATCGACGCCATCCGCACCAAGACGGTGCGCACAGAGGTCGGCGACAGCCTGCCGCGGGGCCTGCGGGTCACGACCGCCTACGCGTGGCGGTTCGTCGTGATCGCGGTGGCCGCGGGGATCCTCATCTGGCTGATCATCCAGCTGAAGCTCCTCGTCGTCCCGCTTCTCATCTCGATCCTCGTGACGGCGCTCCTGTGGCCCGCATTCACGTGGATGCTCCGGCGCGGCGTGCCGAAGTGGCTCGCCATCGTCGTCTCGGTGCTCGGCACCTTCGCGGTCGTCGGCGGCCTCGTCTGGCTCGCAGTGTGGCAGATCGTCCGCGAATGGCCGCGCGTGCAGCAGCGGACCGTCGAGGCCGTCGAAGAGTTCCGGCAGTACCTCATCGACGGGCCGCTGCACCTGACGGCTGAGCAGATCGACGGTCTGCTCAAGCAGGCGGGTGTGTTCCTCCAGCAGCAGCTCGACCTGCTCTGGTCGGGCGCACTCGTCGTCGGCTCCACGGTCGGACACGTGCTCACCGGCGCGGTGCTCGCGCTGTTCATCCTCCTCTGCACGCTCGCGGACGGCCCCGGCATCTGGCGCTGGGTCGTGCGGCTGTTCCCGCGCCGCGCACGCGCCGAGGTCGACGGCGCCGCGCGCGCCGGCTGGGTGACCGTCGTGACGTACGCGCGTACGCAACTGCTCGTCGCCACCATCGACGCCATCGGCATCGGCCTCGGTGCTTTCCTGCTCGGGGTGCCTCTCGCGATCCCCGTGGGTGTCCTCGTCTTCCTCGGCGCGTTCGTGCCGTTCGTCGGTGCCATCGTCACGGGCTCGCTCGCCGTGTTCCTCGCACTCGTCTACAACGGGCCCTGGATCGCGCTGTGGATGCTCGTCGTCATCCTCGGCGTGCAGCAACTCGAAGGCCATGTCCTCCAGCCGCTCCTCATGGGCTCCGCCGTCAAGGTCCATCCGCTCGCGGTCGTCCTCGTCGTCGCCGGCGGGGCGATGATCGCCGGCATCCCCGGTGCCCTGTTCGCCGTGCCGCTCGCCGCCTTCATCAACGTCGTCGCCGTCTACCTCTCGCGAAGACACGGGGGAGACGTCTCGACAAGACCCGAAGACCTCATCTGGAGCAGCGTGCCCCGCAGCAGGAAGAGCCCCGCGTGACCATCTCCACCCCCCTCTCCGCGATCCCGACCCTCGCGGAGTTCGAAGACGCGGCATCCGTCCTCCGAGGCGTCGTCGTCGCGACACCGTTCGAAGAGTCCGAGCACCTCTCCGCCGTCCTCGGCGCACCCGTGCACCTGAAGCTCGAGAACCTGCAGCGCACCGGGTCGTTCAAGATCCGCGGCGCCACCTATCGGCTCTCCCGGCTGACCGCGGAGGAGCGTGCGCGAGGTGTCGTGGCGGCCTCGGCCGGCAACCACGCCCAGGGCGTCGCGCTGGCGGCGCAGAAGCTCGGCATCCCCGCCACGATCTTCATGCCGCTCGGCGTCCCCGTGCCGAAGCTCCTCGCGACGCGCGGCTACGGCGCAGAAGTGATCCTCGACGGCGCGACCGTGGAGACGCCGCTGCGCCTCGCTGCAGAGTTCGCCGAGCGCACGGGTGCGGTGCTCATCCACCCCTTCGACCATCGCGACATCATCGTCGGCCAGGGGACGCTCGGGCTCGAGCTGTGGGACGCGATCCCGGACCTCGACACCGTCATCGTCGGCATCGGCGGCGGTGGTCTCATCGCCGGCGTCGCGGCTGCCGTCAAGGCACGCGCGGCGGCCGAGGGCCGCACCGTCCGCATCATCGGCGTGCAGGCGGAGAACTCCGCCGCCTACCCGTCTTCACTCGCCGCGGGGGAGCCGCTCACGGTCGAGACGACGCCGACGATCGCCGACGGCATCGCCGTCGCCCGCCCGGGGGACGCGCCGTTCGGGATCATCCGCGAACTCGTCGACGAGGTCGTCACGGTCAGCGACGACGACATCGCCCGCGCCCTCCTCATCCTCCTCGAGCGTGCCAAGCAGGTCGTGGAGCCCGCGGGCGCCGTGGGCGTCGCGGCGATCCTCGCGGGCAAGGTGCAGGCATCCGGCCCCACCGCCGTGATCCTCTCCGGCGGCAACATCGACCCGCTCCTGCTGCAGCGGGTCGTGTCGCACGGCCTTGCGGCATCCGGCCGGTACATGACCCTGCAGATCCCGTTGCCCGACCGCCCCGGTCAGCTCGCCCGCGTATCGGAGCTGCTGTCGATCGCGGGTGCGAACGTCATCGAGGTGCTGCACACCCGGCACGGGCAGGGGCTGCAGATCAGCGAGGTGATCCTGCAGTTGAGCGTCGAGACGCGCGGCGAAGAGCACCGCGCACACGTCATCTCCGTGCTGGAGGATGCCGGCTTCCACCCCAAAGTCGTCGAAGACTGACCCCCTCCTCTCGCCTCGCTTACGCGAGACCCGGTCCAGACGCCGAGACCGGCCGTTTCGGGCCGGGGTCTCGGCGCGCAACCGGGGTCTCGCCTCGGCGCGGGTGGGGCGGGGGCGTGACCCCGGAGGTCACTGGCCGGTGTAGGTGTCGACCTTCACGATCTCGACGGTGATCTCGCGCCCGTTCGGGGCGGTGTACGACGTCTTCTCGCCCTCGGCGAGGCCGAGGATCGCCGCGCCGAGCGGGGACGCCTCGCTGTAGACGTCCAGCTCCGAGCCCGCCGCGATCTCACGGCTGCCGAGCAGGAACACCTCTTCGCCACCCGCCACGACAGCCGTGACGACCGTGCCGCTCTGGACGGTGCCGTCCGACTCGGGCGCTTCGCCCACGACGGCATCCTTCAGCAGCGCCTGCAGCGTGCGGATGCGGGCCTCCTGCTTGCCCTGCTCGTCCTTCGCGGCGTGATAGCCGCCGTTCTCCTTGAGGTCGCCCTCTTCGCGGGCGGCCTCGATGCGTGCCGCGATCTCCGTGCGCCCCGTCGTCGACAGGTGCTCGAGTTCGGCGGCGAGCCGGTCGTAGGCGTCCTGGGTGAGGAAGGTCTCCGTGTTCTGAGTCACGTGTCTTCTCCTTTTCTCGTGGGGAGCGGTCGGACCGCGGGTCCGCCGCGGGGGATAAACCGAACGCCCCGGCAGGCAGCCGGGGCGCGTGTATCGCCTCAGACTACGGGATCCAGCAGGAGGAGACAAAACCTGTCGTCGCCTCCGCGATCGTCGGGATCGTCTCCGAGAACGCGCGCGTGTGCGCGGGGTCGGCGGGATACTCCACGACGCGCCAGCCGACGACGCCGTGCTCGGTGTCCTGCGCCTCGAGGGCGCACGTCACGGCTTCGCCGCGCCGCAGCGTCACTTGGAACTGCACCGTCACCGCGTGCTGGTCGACGGTCGTGAAGCCCGTCGAGTCGATGTCGACGGTGTCCATCGCGCGTGCGACCGTCGTCCAGCCGACGTATCCGAAGCCGAGGATCGCGACGACGCCGAGCGCGATCCAGCCGCCGCGACGGCGTCGGGCGCGCCCGTACCGGTCGTCGAGTTCCGCCTTGAGGACGGGCTGCGGCGCGGTGGTCATGTCGTCATCCTGTCGAGGTGCACGTCGGTGTCGGTCGCCGCGCGGGCGGCGTTCTAGGCTGGGGTTCCAGGCTACGCGTTGTGCGCCCGCCGGAGGAATCGACGAACCGAGGACCGATGCTCACTCTTCTCGCCGCCCGCATCGTGGGAGCGGACTTCGCGACCCCCACGCCGTCGATGACCGTGAACCCCGACAGCGTCACGCCCGGGTTCGTCGGGTTCGCCGCGATGGCGCTCGTCGCCGGCGTGGTCGTGTTCCTCATCGTCGACATGCTGAGGCGCATCCGTCGTGCCGGCTACCGCGCCGACGTCAATGAGAAACTGGATGCCGAGGCGCAGGCCCAGGCTGATGCGGCCGTCGAGGCATCCGACGTCGACGACCAGGACATCGATCCGCAGGACGACGGCACGAACCGCTGAACCGTCCGCCGCGGGAGCGGCGTCAGCCGGCGGCGCCGAGCGAGGGCACCACGGGGCTCAGCGCGATCAGCAGACACGCCGTCCAGTGGCAGAGGAACGCGAGCACCGTGCACACGTGGAAGATCTCGTGGAATCCGAAGTGCCCGGGCCACGGGTTCGGCTTCTTCAGCGCGTAGCAGATCGCGCCGCCCGTGTAGAGGAGTCCGCCGGCGATGACGAGGATCATCATGGGCGCATTCGCCTGGAAGAGGTCCACGATGTACAGCACCGCGGCCCAGCCGAGCAGCAGATACAGCGCGACGTACAGCCAGCGCGGCGCGTTGATCCAGAAGACGCGGAACAGGATGCCGAGGAGTGCTCCCGACCACACGAGGATCAGCAGCACCGCACCCTTGTCGGGGGGCAGCGCGAGCACCGCGAGCGGCGTGTAGGTGCCCGCGATCAGGAGCATGATGTTCGCGTGGTCGATGCGCTTGAGCACCGCCTTCGTCTTCGGACCCCAGCTGAACCGGTGATAGAGCGCGGAGTTGCCGAAAAGCAGCACTGACGTCGCCATGAACACGGCGGCCGCCCACTTCGCGGCGGCGCCGTGCGACAGCACGATGAGGACGATTCCGGCCGCGATCGCGACGGGGAAGGTGCCCGCGTGGATCCACCCGCGCCACGAGGGCTTGAGCTCGACCTGCGCGCTCACGGCGGCCGCTTCGAGCAGCGGGAGCTGGGGCATCTCGACGCCCTCATCTGATGTGTGTTCGGGCACGCCTCGAGCCTACTCACGCGCGTATGCCGACGAGCACATACGCGAGTAGCGTAGGGGCGTGACGTCCACACGGTCCGGAGAAGGGCGAGGCTTCCTCTATCGGCTCTACAGCTCCCGGCTGAGGAAGCGGCTCACGCCGGAGGTCGTGCCGCACCACGTCGCGATGATGATCGACGGCAACCGGCGCTGGGCGCGTCAGGCGGGCCTCGCGACCGTGGCAGACGGTCACCGCGCGGGGGCTGCCAAGATGCACGAGTTCCTACGATGGTGCGACGATCTCGGCATCCGGGTCGTGTCGCTGTACCTGCTCTCGAACGACAATCTCCGCAAGCGCGACTCGCAGGAGCTGTCCGATCTCATCGAGATCATCGCCGAACTGGCCGACGAACTCTCGCACGAACCGGGATGGCGTGTGCAGATCGTCGGACGGGTGGATGCCCTGCCGACCGAACTCGCCCGGGTGCTGCGGACGGCGGAGGAGCGCACCGCGGGGAACACCGGCCTGCACGTCAACCTCGCCGTCGGCTACGGCGGGCGCGGCGAGATCGTGGATGCCGTGCGGAGCATCATCGCCCAGCACCAGTCGAGCGGCGGGTCGATGGAGGAGCTCGCCGCCAGCCTCACTCCCGAGCAGATCGGCGAGCACCTCTACACCGGGGGACAGGCCGACCCCGACCTCGTCATCCGCACGTCGGGGGAGCAGCGGCTGAGCGACTTCCTGCTGTGGCAGTCGGCCCACTCGGAGTTCTACTTCGTTGAGGCGCTCGGCCCCGACCTCCGCGAGGTTGACTTCCTGCGCGCGATCCGCGACTTCGCGACGCGCGACCGGCGCTTCGGCGGCTGAGTCAACCCCCCTCTGCGGGGGTCGCCGGCGTGACAGAATGGCTGATGTGACCGATGTGGAACCGCTGATCGAGTCGTTCGACGTCGCGGCGGGATATCTCGACTGGGCCCGGTTCGGGCCGCTCTCCCCGTCGGTGCGGGCCGAGATGCACGCCGATGCGGAGCTCCTCGGTTCGGGCCGCTCCTCCGGAGTCGACCTCGTCGGCGCACGCATCGGTGAGGCGCGGGATCTCATCGGGACGATCCTCGGCGCTCCCGCCGACGAGATCGTGCTGCAGCCGTCGACGACCCATGGCCTCGCCCATGCGCTGTTCGGGCTCGACGGCACCGTCATCGTGCCGAGCGAGGACTTCCCGTCCGTGCGCCTTATGGCCCACCGCGCCGCCGTGACCCGCGGGATGCTGGATGTGCGCGAGATCGATCCGCCGGATGGGATCGTCACTGTCGACTCCGTCGTCGACGCGCTGACGGACGACGTCACGGCCGTCGCCGTGAGCCTCGTCGACTTCCGCACCGGTGCGCTCCTCGACCTCGCGGGCCTGCGCGACGCCGTCGGCGACCGGCTCCTCATCATCGATGCCGTGCAGGCCTTCGGCGTCGTCGACGTCGACTGGTCGGCCGCGGACGTCGTCGTCGGCAACGGCTACAAGTGGTTGCGCGCGGGTCGCGGCACGGGGTTCGCACGGTTCTCGGCGCGGGCGCGCGAGCGGATCGAACCGGTGCTCTCGGGCATCTCGGGAATGCAGGGGGATGCCACGACGCTCGGGGTGCCCGTGCCGCGAGCCGGAGCCGCCGCCTACTCCATCGCGCCGTCCGACCCCCTGGCCGCATCCCGGCTCGCCGCATCCCTGCGGGAGATCCTCGCGGTCGGCACGGCCGATATCGCCGCGGAAGTACGGCGCCGCGCGGCTGACGTCATGAGCCTCGCCGATCGGTACGAGGTCCCTGTGCTCACCCCGCGCGACGCGCATGCGGGCATCGTCGCCCTCGTGCCGAGCGACCCGCCCGTCCTCGCGGCTGCCCTCGCCAATCACGGCGTGACCGTCACGGCACGCGGGACCAGCATTCGAGTGTCGGCGCATGTCGGCACGGGAGCCGACAGCATGATGCTGCTCGGCGACGCTCTCGCCGACGCCGCCACGGCGGGCCGGATCGTCGCCGTCGAGTACGGCCGTGAGGAGCTCGGCGGGGAGCCCGACGCCCCGGAGGTCATCACGATCGACCTGCCCGAGCCGGCGCCGGCCGATGAGCCCGAGTCCGTGCTCGAAGCGGTCGAGGCGACCGACGACGCTACCGGCGGGGGAGACGGCACCGAGCCGGAGGCGCTTACTGCCGATGTCGTGATCGCCGTCGTCGACGACGAGTCCATCGAGAATTAACACGTACGCAACCTTCGGGCGGCGTGTCGCTTGCCTCCCGTCATCCCCCGCCGACGTACGGTCATCACATCGGGCAAGGCGCCCGGTCGAGTCGGCCTTCCACTGACTCGTGGCTCGCGGCCGACTCGAGGATTCCGGGTGGGACACCCACCCGGGACGGGAGCGGGTTGTGACCACACGAGTTCCAGCGCAGCAGCAGACCATCGACGAGGCCGCAGAGGTCGAACAAGACCTCCGCACGTACGTCCTCGACACGTCGGTGCTGCTGAGCGATCCGCGCGCCTTCTTCCGCTTCGCCGAACACTCCGTCGTCGTCCCGGTGGTGGTCGTCACGGAGCTCGAAGGCAAGCGTCACGACCCCGAGCTCGGCTACTTCGCCCGGCAGGCGCTGCGCCACCTCGACGAACTGCGCATCGAGCACGGACGACTCGACTTCCCGGTGCCCGTCGGCAAGGGCGGCACCCTCCGCGTCGAACTGGCCAACACGGATGCCTCCGTGCTGCCGCAGGGCCTTCGACTGAGCGACAACGACACCCGCATCCTCGCCGTCGCGATGCACCTCGCGCAGGACGGGCAGGAGGTCACGGTCGTCTCCAAGGACCTCCCGATGCGCGTGAAGGCGGCCTCGCTCGGTATCAACGCGGAGGAGTACCTCGCCGAGCAGGCGGTGGACAGCGGCTGGACCGGCATCGCCGATCTGCACCTGTCGGGTGACGACATCAGTGACCTGTACGAGTCGGAGGTCGCCTCCAGCGACCAGGTCCGCGGGCTTCCCGTGAACACGGGACTCATCATCCACTCGGAGCGCGGCTCGGCGCTCGGCCGGGTCACGGGTGACGGCGGTTTCAAGCTCGTCCGCGGCGACCGTGACGTGTTCGGCCTGCACGGACGCTCCGCCGAGCAGCGCATCGCGATCGACCTGCTTCTCGACCCCGAGGTCGGCATCGTCTCGCTCGGCGGCCGGGCGGGGACGGGAAAGTCGGCGCTCGCACTGTGTGCGGGTCTCGATGCCGTGCTCGAGCGTCAGCAGCAGAAGAAGATCATCGTGTTCCGACCGCTGTTCGCCGTCGGCGGGCAGGAACTGGGCTACCTGCCCGGCGACCAGGCCGAGAAGATGAACCCGTGGGGGCAGGCCGTGTTCGACACCCTCGGCTCTGTCGTGTCGGGGAACGTCCTCGAGGAGGTCGTCGCGCGCGGGATGCTCGAGGTGATGCCGCTCACGCACATCCGTGGCCGCTCGCTGCACGACGCGTTCGTGATCGTCGACGAGGCGCAGTCGCTCGAGCGGAACGTGCTGCTCACGGTGCTGAGCCGTATGGGCCAGAACTCGCGGGTCGTGCTCACGCACGACGTCGGGCAGCGCGACAACCTCCGGGTGGGTCGCCACGACGGCATCGCGTCGGTCATCGAGACGCTCAAGGGACACGACCTGTTCGGGCACGTGACGCTCATGCGCTCGGAGCGCTCCGCGATCGCGGCGCTCGTCACCGACCTGCTGGAGCAGGGCGAACTGAGCTGACCGGGCCTGCCCCGAGCCCGCCCGAGTGGGGTGGGCTCGGGGCATCCGGCCGATCATCGGCTGCGCATCGACGATTCGCGCCGCGCACCGCGCTCACTCCCAGCGGTACCCTTCGCCGCGAACCGTCACGATGTGCTCCGACCCGAGCTTGCCGCGCAGGTAGCGGATGTAGACGTCCACGACATTCGACCCCGGGTCGAAGTCCATGCCCCAGATCCGGCTCAGCAGCAGTTCACGAGTGAGCACCTCGCCCGGGTGACGCAGGAACTGCTCGGCGAGGGCGAACTCGCGCGCCGACAGATCGACTTCGCGGCCCGCGATCGTCGTCCGACGCGCGAGCAGGTCGAGGGTGATGTCGCCGTGCGTGAGCGCCATCGTGATGGCTCCCGTCCGGTCGCGCAGGCGCGAGCGGACGCGGGCGAGGAGTTCTGCCACCGAGAACGGCTTGGGCACGTAGTCACTCGCCCCGGCGTCCAGGCCGTCGACGGTGTCGCTCGACGACGAGCGCGCCGTCAGCATGATGACGGGTATCCGGTCATCCCGCGCTCGGAGCGCCCGCAATACCTCGAAGCCGTCGAGCGAGGGGAGACCCACGTCGAGGATGATGAGGTCGAGACCGCCCTCCAGAGCGCGCTCGAGTGCGGCCTGCCCGTCGTCGGCGACGACGGTTTCGTACCCCTCCGCGTTCAGGGCGCGGGTGACGAGCGCGACGATGTGGGGTTCGTCGTCGACGACGAGGATTCGAGTCATCCGGAGGCCTCTCGTTGGAGCACGACATCGCCGGCACGTACCGGCGTGGGAAGGGAAGCGCTGGTGCCGATCGGGATCTCGATCGTGAACGTGGCGCCGCCACCGGGCGTCTCGGCGATCCGGCACCCGCCGCCGTGGGCCTTCGCGATCATGTCGACGATGGCGAGGCCGAGCCCAGACCCGCCGACCGACCGCTTGCCCGCGCCTCGGTCGAAGCGGCGGAAGATGCGGTGGCGCATCGCGGGCGGGATGCCCGGGCCGTGATCGCGCACCCAGATCTGGGCCCCCGAGGGGTGCAGGGCGCTGCCGATCTCGATCGCGCTCCCCTCGGGGGTGTACTTCGCGGCGTTGTCGGCGAGTTGCAGCCACGCCTGTAGCAGCCGGTCTCGGTCGCCCCTGATGAGGCCGCCGGCAGTCTGCTCCAGGCGCCACGTGTGCGCGGGGATGACCCCGACGAGCTCGAACACCTGACCGGTGAGCGTCGCGATGTCGACGTCACCCATGCGGAAGTTGTCCGTCTCGACGGCCGCGAGCAGGTCGATGTCGCCGATCAGTCGTGTCATACGGTCGAGCTCCGCGATGCCGAGATCGCGGGTCGCCGCGGCATCCGCGGGATCGTTCGGGTTCATGATCTCGAGGTGGCCGCGCACGATCGTGATGGGCGTCTTGAGCTCGTGGCGCACATCGTCGAGAAGTCGGCGGTGCGTGTCGAAGGATGCCTCGGCGCCGTCGACCGCCGCGGGTGGAGGCGTCTGATCGGCGAGCGTCCACCCGACGACCCCCGTGATCGCGAGCGTCAGGAGGGCGCCCACGACGAAGGCGAGGACGGCGCCCCACACCACTTCTGCCGTGGTGAACATGAGGACGCCGAGCACGAGCAGGGCCGTTCCCGCGAAGCCCGCGCCGACGATCGTCAGCAGAAGGCCGAGAGTACGGGGGCGGCGAGGGGGCGTGGCCCGGCTTGCCCCGACGGTGCGGTTCACCCTCCGATTATCAACCCGCGTGGGTCATCGATAGGAGATCGAGTTTTTCGTCGAGCTGTGCTTCGGTCAGTTCGCCGCGCTCGAGGTAGCCCAGGTCGATGACCGCCTCGCGGACGGTGATGCCCTTGGCGACCGCGTGCTTGGCGATCTTCGCGGCCGCTTCGTAACCGATCAGCTTGTTCAGGGGCGTCACGATCGACGGCGACATGCCCGCGAACGCCGCGGCGCGCTCGAGGTTCGCCTCGAGACCGTCGATCGTCTTGTCGGCGAGGACGCGCATGGCGTTCGAGAGCAGACGGATCGACTCGAGGAGGGCCGTTCCCATCACGGGAATGGCGACGTTGAGCTCGAACGAGCCCGAGGCACCGGCCCACGCGACCGTCGCGTCGTTGCCGATCACGCGCGCGCAGACCATCAGGGTCGCCTCGGGGACGACCGGGTTGACCTTTCCGGGCATGATCGAGGAGCCCGGCTGCAGATCGGGGATGTGCAGTTCGCCGAGACCCGTGTTCGGGCCCGAGCCCATCCAGCGGATGTCGTTGTTGATCTTCGTGAGCGAGACGGCGATCGTGCGCAGGGCGCCGGATGCCTCGACGAGGCCGTCACGGTTGGCCTGCGCCTCGAAGTGGTCCTTCGCCTCGGTGATCGGAAGCTCCGTCTCGGCCGCGAGCAGCTCGATGACCTTCTGCGGGAACCCGAGCGGCGTGTTGATGCCCGTGCCGACGGCGGTGCCGCCGAGGGGTACCTCACCCACGCGGGGGAGGACGGCCTGCACGCGGTCGACGCCCAGGCGGATCTGGCGCGCGTACCCGCCGAACTCCTGGCCGAGGGTCACCGGCGTGGCATCCATGAGATGCGTGCGGCCCGACTTCACGGCGTCCTTCCACAGCACGGCCTTCGCCTCGAGCGCGACGGCGAGGTGATCGAGCGCCGGGATCAGGTCGTCGATGAGCGCCTGGGTGACGGCGATGTGCACCGACGTCGGGAAGACGTCGTTCGAGGACTGCGACGCGTTCACATGGTCGTTCGGGTGCACGGGGGCGCCGAGCTTCGCGGTCGCGAGGGTCGCAAGCACCTCGTTCATGTTCATGTTCGACGAGGTGCCGGAGCCGGTCTGGTACGTGTCGACGGGGAACTGGTCGTCGTAGCGCCCCGTGATGACATCGTCCGCGGCGGCGGCGATGGCATCCGCGATGTCGCCGTCGAGGGTGCCGAGGGCCTTGTTCGCGAGGGCCGCGGCCTTCTTGATGCGCGCGAGAGCCGCGATCTGCGTCGACTCGAGCCCCGTTCCCGAGATCGGGAAGTTCTCCACCGCACGCTGCGTCTGGGCGGCGTACAGGGCGTCCTTGGGCACCCGCACTTCGCCCATCGTGTCGTGTTCGATGCGGTATTCGGTCTCGGCCATGTCGGTCACGTCCTCGTTTCCTGGTTTCGGGTGTGGTGTATCTGTCAGCCGTCGATGCCGACGGTCACGTGCGGGATCGCGGTGCCTTCGCCGAGGCGATAGTTGGCACCCACGATGCCGAGCCGACCTTGCGCGACGGCATCGGCGATGAGACGAGACGACGACAAGATGTCGTCGATCGTGTTGCGAAGGTGGGCGATGCCGACATCCTCGGCGTCGAGTTCGCGCGGATCGATGCCGTCGCTCGCACGCAGCACGTCGCGGGCGGCGGGGACGATCTTCGCGATGAGGCGCCAGATGTGCGGCGGCAGCTCCGGGCTCTCGAGCGTCGTCGAGTCGATCGCGGCACGGACGGCCCCGCACTCGTCGTGCGCGAGCACGATGATGAGCGGCACGTGGAGGGCCGACACCGCGTACTCGAGGCTCGCGGTCGCCGAATCCGACGCCACCTGGCCCGCATTGCGGACGACGAACAGGTCGCCGAGGCCCTGATCGAAGATGATCTCCGCCGCGAGGCGCGAGTCGGCGCAGCCGAACAGGGCGGCGCGCGGGGTCTGCGCCGCGGCGAGCTCGTGCCGGCGCTCGACGTCCTGGCGCGGATGCCGGGGCGAACCCGCGACGAAGCGGGCGTTGCCGTCCTGCATGTCCTGCCACACCGACGCGGGCGTCTCGGCGGCGCTCTGCGCGGCTGTCATCGGGTCTCCTCACGCAGGGCGCGGATCTGGTCGGCGACGCCCTCGGCCGCGATCGCGGCGTCGGCGGCGTTGGTCTTTCCGTAGACGAGGACGGCGTCGGCACCGGCATCCGTCGACAGTGCATAGGTGATGCCGTCGGTGCGTGATGCGGCCGAGATCGTGTACTCGTCCCACTCGATGCCGTCGATCGTCACCGAGCCGGTCGGGGAGATGTTGCCGAGCTTCGCCGATGCCCACCCCTCGGGGACGTCGAAGCCCTGGCCGACGTTGACGAAGCCCTCATTCGGTGCGTACACGACGCGCCACATGCCACCCTCCATGCGCGCCGAGTTGGCGCGCCAGGTGGAGGGCACCGCGGGGACGATGACGGTGTGATCGAGCGAGGCCTGCACGCGGGCTGCGGATGCGGCGACATCGACGGGTTCGGGGTCCGGGAGCGAGCCGCGTGGCACGCCGAGTGCGATGACCGCGACGACCGCGACCGTCACGATGAGCGCGGCGATGAGGTTCCGGAACGTCTGGCTCGAGCGGTAGACGGCGGATGCCGCGGCCTTGCGGTCGGCGGTCTCCTGCGGAGTCTCGGGGCGGCCGAGCTCCGCGACGATACGGGGTCCGTCGGCCATCAGCCCTCCGCGTCCGCAGGTCGCGTGGCATCCAGCAGGCGCTTCGCGCCGACGAGCCACTCCTCGCAGCGGGCCGCGAGGGCCTCACCGCGGGTCCACAGCGTCAGCGAGTGCTCGAGCGTCGGTGCGCCCTGCTCGAGCTCGGCGACGACGCGCACGAGTTCGTCACGGGCCTGCTCGAACGACAGGGTCGCGACATCGGCGGCGGCGTCGTCGGTCATGACCTCCATCTTAGGCGGGTGCCCCGACAGGCCGAGCCGCGGCGTACGCGACGCCGGCGGGCCGCCACCGCGCCGACGTGTCGGTGCCCGGGCCCTCGCCCCGTCGCTCCGAGTCCGCATCCTCGGGCACAGCGCCCTCGGGCACAGCGCCCTCGGGCACAGGGCTTTCAGGCAAGGGGGTCTTCCGGCACAGGGCCTTCAGACCGCGCGGCGAACGATCCGGCGGCGACGGCGACGACCACGTCGGTGCCGGCGGGTGCCTGCGCGGCATCCCGCACGATGACGCCGCCGTCCGTGTACGCGATCGCATACCCGCGTGCGAGCGTCGCACCGGGGGACAGCGCGCTGAGCGAGGCGCGCAGCTGGCTCGTCCGGCGTTCGCCGTCGTGCACGACACGCGTCACGACGTCGCGCCCGCGAGCGGTCAGTGCGAACAGTTCGTGTGCGCGCGAGGTCAGCATCGCCTCCGGCGCACGCAGCACGGGGCGTGTCCGCAGCTGTTCGAGTTGGGCGACGTCGTTCGCGAGGCGCTGCGTGAGCCGGGTGCGGGCTCGGGCGCGGAGCTGCTGCACGAGCGCACGCTGTTCGGCGACGTCCGGGACGACGCGCTTGGCGGCATCCGTCGGCGTCGAGGCGCGCAGGTCGGCGACGTCATCCAGCAGAGGATGGTCGTTCTCATGGCCGATTGCCGAGACGACGGGAGTCGCGGCGGCCGCCACCGCGCGCAGGAGTCGCTCGTCGCTGAAGCCCAGGAGGGTCTGCGGATCGCCGCCGCCGCGCGCGATGACGATCACGTCGACGTCGGGATCGGCGTCGAGCGCTGCGAGCGCGGCGATCGTCTCGGGCACGCACCGGTCGCCCTGGACCGCCGCGTGGATCGTGCGGAAGCGAACCTGCGGCCACCGCAGCTCGGCGTTGCGGTGCACATCCTTCTCCGCGTCGCTGCGCTCGCCGGTGATAAGACCGATCACGTGCGGGAGGAACGGCAGGCGCTTCTTGCGCGCCGGGTCGAAGAGCCCTTCGGAGCGCAACTGGGCGCGCAGTCGCTCGAGGCGCTCGAGCTGGTCGCCGAGACCCGTGTGGCGCATCGCCGAGACCGTGAAGGTGAAGTCGCCCGACTTCACGAAGTAGTCGCTCTTCACGCACGCGACGACGCGGTCGCCGATCTTCAGGTCGCGCATGTCGGCGGGCAGTCGCTGGAGGACCGAGGACCACAGTCGGAAGGAGATCAGCGCGTCGCCCGAGGCATCCTTGAGCCTGCCGAAGACGTGCCCGCCGCGGACGTTCCAGGCGGTGATCTCGCCCTCGACCCACACCGAGCCCCAGTTCGACACGAAGCCGCGGATCGTCTCGTTGAGCCGCGCGACCGACGTCGGCGCATCGGCGGACGAGTCGCGGGGGTGCACCGCGTCGGGCGGCGGCGTCTGACCGGGCATCGACTCGAATGCGGCCATGGCTCCCTCTCCCTCTGTGTCAGCCCGTGCGCGGTACGCGTGTGCTCGTCGGGCGCGATCCCGTCCGTGCGGCCCGCACTCAGCGCGTCGTCCGTAGAATCGACGGTGTGAGCAGCACAGCCGTCCGTCTTCCGTCGCCGCGTATCCCGGGCGCCCGCGGGCGGCTTCAGGATATCCCGGTGGCCGGACACAAGAAGGTTCTCCTCGCGTCGCCGCGCGGCTACTGCGCGGGCGTCGACCGGGCGGTCATCGCCGTCGAGAAGGCGCTCGAGCGTTACGGCGCCCCGGTCTACGTGCGCAAGCAGATCGTCCACAACATCCATGTCGTCACGGAGCTCGAGGCTCAGGGTGCGATCTTCGTCGACGAGGTCGACGAGGTGCCCGAAGGCGCTCACGTCGTCTTCAGCGCGCACGGCGTGTCACCCGCCGTCGTGAACGAAGCGGCCGCGCGCGGACTCCAGGCGATCGACGCGACCTGCCCGCTCGTGACGAAGGTGCACCGCGAGGCGGTGCGATTCGCCCGCGACGACTTCGAGATCCTCCTGATCGGCCACGACGGTCACGAGGAGGTGGAGGGCACCGCGGGGGAGGCTCCCGACCACGTCACGATCGTCAACTCGCCCGAGGATGCGGAGACCGTCGAGGTCAAGGACCCGTCGAAGGTCGTGTGGCTGTCGCAGACGACGCTGTCGGTCGACGAGACCATGGAGACGGTGCGCCGGCTGCGTGAGCGCTTCCCCGAACTCAACGACCCTCCGTCCGACGACATCTGCTACGCGACGCAGAACCGTCAGGTCGCGATCAAGAAGGTCGCGAAGGATGCCGACCTCGTGATCGTCGTCGGGTCGTCGAACTCGTCGAACTCCGTGCGCCTCGTCGAGGTCGCTCTCGAGTACGGCGCCCAGGCCGCCTACCGCGTCGACTACGCGCACGAGATCGAGCAGGCGTGGCTCGACGGCGTCGAGACGGTCGGCGTCACGAGCGGCGCGTCGGTGCCGGAGGTGCTCGTGCAGGAGGTGCTCGCCGAGCTCGCCGGCGCGGGGTATCGCGACGTCGAGCAGGTGCGCACGGCCGAAGAGGACCTCATGTTCTCGTTGCCGAAGGAACTGCGTCAGGATGCCTCGGGCAAGCGCGACGAGCGGGCGCTCGGCGGTCGCGGCACGGGGGATCGAGGCTGACGGTGGGGAGCGCCGCGGAGCCGGTTCCCGCTCCAGAGGAGCGCCCGCGGCCCGCGTACGGGGAGTACGCGACGCCCGAGGAGCAGCGCGCGGCGATCCGCCTGCCGCTCCCCGAGGCGCCGGCTCCGCCTGCGGCATCCCTGTCTTCCGTGCCGCACCATGCGCCGCTGCCGGTACCGAGGCCCACGACGACGGCCGCGCGCCCGACGCGACGCGCAGATCGCATCATCACTCTCGCGCTCGTCGTCTACGGGTTCATCACGGTGCTGAGCGCCGTGCCGCAGCTGTGGCACTTCAACGAGTTCGCCCAGACCTGGATGACCCTCGCTGGCATCGACGCGACCTTCACGAACACGGCCGCGGGAGACCTCTGGGGGCGGATCGGCGCCGCCGTCTTCGCGATCGGCTGGCTGATCACGGCGCTGCTGTCGTGGCGCTCGGTGATCCGTGGGCGTCTCAGCTGGTGGATCCCGCTCGTCGGGGCGATCGCGAGCTTCGTGCTCGTGAGCGTGTGCTTGACCGTGCCGCTCCTCGGCGACCCGGCCGTCGTCGCGCACTTCGGGCGCTGAGTCGCCCCGGCGCATCAGCCCCACCTCACCCCGCCCGGCAAACGGCGAACCGCCCGACCCCTCGGGGATCGGGCGGTTCGTGGTGCCTCAGGAGGGTCAGGCCGAGATGGAGTGACCCGCCGAGCCGAGCTGCTGCGTGGCCTCGACGACGCGAGCGGCCATCGCCGACTCGGCGATCTTGCCCCAGGCGCGCGGGTCGTAGGCCTTCTTGTTGCCGACCTCGCCGTCGACCTTCAGGACGCCGTCGTAGTTCTGGAACATGAACCCGGCGACCGAGCGCGTGAACGCGTACTGCGTGTCGGTGTCGATGTTCATCTTCACGACGCCGTTGCGGACCGCGAGCGCGATCTCTTCGGGGGTCGAGCCGCTGCCGCCGTGGAAGACGAGATCGAGCGGCTTCGCGCCCGTGCCGAACTTCTCCGCGATGCCCGCCTGGATCTCGCCGAGGAGCTCCGGCTTCAGCTTCACGTTGCCGGGCTTGTAGACGCCGTGCACGTTGCCGAAGGTGAGGGCCGCGATGTAGCGGCCGTTCTCGCCGAGGCCGAGCGCCTCGACGAAGCGGGCGACGTCGCCGGTGGTCGTGTAGAGGGCGTCGTTCGTGCCCTCGTGCTTGACGCCGTCCTCTTCGCCGCCGACGACACCGATCTCGACCTCGAGGATCGCGTTGATCGCCTTCATGCGGGGCAGGAGCTCCTTGGCGATCTCGATGTTCTCCTCGAGCGGCACAGCCGAGCCGTCCCACATGTGCGACTGGAAGATCGGGTTGCGGCCCGCCTTGACCTCTTCCTCGGAGGCGGCGATGAGCGGCAGCACGAAGTCCTCGAGAGCGGGCTTCGGGCAGTGGTCGGTGTGGAGCGCGACCGTGATCGGGTAGTTCTTGGCGACTTCGGTCGCGAACTTCGCAAAAGCGAGCGCGCCGGTCGCGCGGCCCTTGACCGTGTGGCCGGCGAAGTAGTCCGCACCGCCCGTGGTCACCTGGAGGATGCCGTCGGAGCCGGCTTCCGTGAGGCCCTGCAGGACCGCGTTGATCGACTGCGAGCTGGCGGCGTTGATCGCGGGGAAGGCGTACCCGCCCGCCTTCGCCTTGTCGAGCATTTCTGCGTACTGCTCAGGGGTTGCGACGGGCATTTCCACTCCTCAGATCTGCGGATGTTCCACGGGTAACTCTAGCGAAACCCGCGCGTCGGCGATGGGGGTGCAAGGCCGGGGATAACGGATGCCGCGCATTGCGGCCCGTGAAGGAAACGCGATTCCTTCACGTATCACGACGCGAAAAATCGCGTGCAGAGGGGAGGTTCGTCATACGCTCTGAGCATGGTGAGTCTGACCGCGGATATGAGCCCCCTCCACCCCGACCGGAACCTCGCGCTGGAGTTGGTGCGCGCGACCGAGGCGGCTGCGATCCGCTCGGTGCCGTTCATCGGCCGAGGTCAGAAAGAGCTGGCCGACGGCGCCGCGGTGGATGCCATGCGCGCGTTCCTCACGACCGTGAACTTCGACGGTGTCATCGTGATCGGCGAGGGCGAGAAGGACAATGCCCCGATGCTCTTCAACGGCGAGCACGTGGGGACGGGCCGAGGCCCGCAGTGCGACATCGCCGTCGACCCGATCGACGGCACGTCGCTGACGGCCGAGGGCCGCAACAACGCCCTGTCGGTGCTCGCGGTGTCCGACCGCGGGACGATGCTGGATGCCTCGAGCGTCTTCTACATGGACAAGATCGTCACGGGCCCCGAGGGCGTCGGCGTGGTCGACATCCGCCTCCCGGTCGGCGAGAACATCCGCCTCCTTGCGAAGGCGCTCGGCAAGCCCGTCGACGAGATCATCGTCTCTGTGCTCAACCGGCCGCGGCACGCGAAGCTCATCGAGGACATCCGCGAGGCCGGTGCCGGCACCCGCCTGATGAGCGACGGTGACGTCGCCGGTGGCATCAACGCGGCGCGTCACAACGCGCGCACCGACATGTGCATCGGCATCGGCGGCAGCCCGGAAGGCGTCGCGACGACATGTGCCATCACGGCGCTCGGCGGGCACATTCAGGGCCGGCTGTGGCCGCGCGACGACGAGGAGAAGCAGCGCGGGATCGACGCCGGACTGAAGCTGGACGGATACGTCTACGAGGCCGATGAGATGGTCAAGGGCAAGAACACGATCTTCGTCGCGACCGGCGTCACGAACGGTGAACTCGTCGCGGGCGTGCGCCGCGACGGCGACTTCGTCTACACCGAGAGCGTGGTCCTGCGCGGCGCATCGGGGACGCTCCGACGCATCTCCTCGGAGCACCTCACGTCGAAGTGGCTCTGATCGGCTGGTGCCGACTCTGATCGCTGCGCGGCGGCGTGCGGCGAACGATCGGTGACGATCCGGGGCGACTGCCGCACCCGCGAGGCTGGGTCTGGCACAATGGATCACGGTCAAGGGTGACAGCACCATCACCGACACCGACTCCGGGGGTTCGAATGACCGCAGCAGCACCCAACCCGAGGACGGGTCAGATCCCGGTCCCCGTGGACACCGCGCGGCGACCCGATGTGCTGCTGCGCAGGCGTACGCCGGACGGTCACCAGGTGAACGCATGGTGGATGATCGGCGCCTTCGTCGGTGTCTCGATCGCCGTCGTCGGTCTACTGAACCTGTTCCCCGGCGGGTCCTGACCCGTACCATTCTCGCGCCCGTTCAGAGGCGTTCGCGGAGGTCGCCGACGTCCGCGGCGATGTGCTCCGTCAGCTCCGGTGCGGTCAGCTTTCGCGGGGTCTTGTCGATGGCGGCAGGCGTCGCCGTGGCATCCAGCTTGGTGTCGTCGATTCCCGGGAACCGTCGCGCGCTGACGAGTACGCGGGACTCGAGCGAACCCGCGAAGCGGTTGTAGCTGTCGACGGTCCGCTCGATCGCCCGGCGCAGATCGTCGGCATGAGCGGCCAGAGCGCCGAGGCGCTGGTAGAGCTCATTGCCGAGATCGAACAGACGCCGCGCCTCCGTCGAGACATCCTGTTGCGTCCACGTGTACGCGACGGTCTTCAGCACAGCCCAGAGATTCACCGGCGAAGCGAGCGCGACGCGACGCGAGAAGGCGTAGTCGAGCAGCGTCGGGTCTTCTTCGAGCGCAGCCGCGAGGAGCGACTCGCTGGGGATGAAGCAGACGACGAACTCGGGGCTCGATTCGAGGCCCGTCCAGTAGCGCTTGGCCGAGAGCGCGTCGATGTGTGCGCGCACCGCCTTAACGTGCGCCTGCAGCAGCTGCGTGCGCCGTGCCGCCTGCTCGCCCTGCGCCGTCATCGGGATGGCGGATGCCTCCAGGTACGCGTCCAGGGGAACCTTGGCGTCCACAGCGAGTGCCTTGTCACCGGGGAGGCGCACGATCATGTCGGGGCGACCCGCGCCGGCATCGGACGTGAGTGACGTCTGCAGATCGAAGTCGACGTAGCGGGTGAGGCCGGCGGACTCGACCACGCGGCGCAGCTGCGTCTCGCCCCAGACGCCGCGGGTCGCGTTCGAGCGCAGAGCGCCGGCGAGGGACTCCGTCGTCGCGCGCAGCGCCTCGTCTGCCTCGTGCGAGCGGCGCAACTGCTCGGCGATCGACCCGTACTGCATCTGCCGCTCACGTTCGAGCTCATCGACCTTGTGCTGCATCGACTGAAGCGACTCCTGTACAGGGGCGAGTGCGCGCAGCACCAGCTGCTCGCGCCGTTCGCGCTCCTGTTGCGCGGCGAGATCGGCGCGGGTCTGAGAACCGAGCTCACGCGTCAGAGCGCGCTGCTGTTCCAGTTGCTCGGAGAGTGAGGTGTGCGCGGACTCGGCGGCGACGGCGCGGGCGACGAGCGCCGCGCGTGCCGCGGAGCCACGTTCGGCGGCGCGCGCCGACGCGGCGAACCAGCCGGCGAGCATACCCGCGAACAGGCACGCGACGGCGAGAGCGGTGGCGATCACGGCATCCATGCAAGGAGTGTGACGCGGGCCTCCGACATCGGGGTGGGGCAGACGTCGACGCAGCACGCCGTGGCAGAGCCTCCGGGGCCTCAGCCGACGGTCGCGACCGGGACCGGCACGGGGATCTGCGGTACTCGCAGCCCCAACAGCATCGCCAGTTCGATGACGTCGCCGGCTCCCGCTCGCGCGGCCGCGTCGATCATGATGTGCGCGCACGCGAGCGCGTCCGCGGAGGCATCGTGATGCGCGAAATCCAGAAAGCCGGCCGCGGCGGCGACGAGCGGCAGGCGATACGACGCGAGGTCGTAGGTCTTGCGCGACACCTGCAGGCTGCAGGCGTAGCGGTAGGGCGGGCACGCGGCATCCGTCACCTCGCATGCGCGGCGCAGGACGGTCATGTCGAACCCGGCGTTGTGGGCGACGAGCACGTCGTCGCCGATGAACTCGGTGAGCGCGGGCAACTGGTCGACCCACGTGGCCGCGTCGCCGACGTCCGCGGCGGTGATCCCGTGGATGCCGATGTTCAGCTCGAAGAAGCGTTCGTGGCCGGGCGGCGGCTGGATGAGCCACCCGGTGGTGGCGACGACGCGTCCGTCACGGACGCGGGTGAGTCCGACGGCGCAGGCCGACGCGCTGGAAGAGTTCGCCGTCTCGAAGTCGATCGCGGTGAAGTCCAGGGCCACACGTCCACTTTCGCCCGACGGGAGGATCCGGCCCGTCAGGCGCGCCGTGGCGCCACGACGCGACGGGTGCGGACGCACGGGGAGGTGCGGCCCTGCTGCGGCCGCACCTCCCCGGCATCCGATCCGCGCTCATGCACGGACACCGCGTCGTCAGAACTGCATGACGATGCGGCCGTCGATCTTTCCGCGCTCCATCCGCTCGAACACGTCGTTGACGTCCTCGAGCGTCTCGACGTGCACGGTCGGGTGGATCTCCCCGCGCGCGTAGAAGTCGAGGGCGTCGGCGAGGTCCTGGCGGGTGCCGACGATCGATCCACGGATCGTGATGGCGCGCAGGACGATGTCGAAGATGTCGGCGTCGAAGGTGCCCGGCGGCAGGCCGTTGAACACGATCGTCGCGCCGCGGCGCACGACGCCCAGGGCCTGGTCGAACGCCTTCGGATGGACGGCGGTCACGAGCACGCCGTGCGCGCCGCCCGTGGCCGCCTGCACCGCTTCACCCGGCTCGTGGGTCGCCGCGTTCACGGTGACCTCGGCGCCGTGCGTGCGCGCGAGGGCGAGCTTCGAGTCGTCGACGTCCACCGCGACGACGCGCATGCCCATCGCGCGGGCGTACTGCACGGCGATGTGGCCGAGCCCGCCGATGCCGGAGACGACGACCCACTGGCCGGGACGGACGCCGGTCATCTTCAGTCCCTTGTAGACGGTGACCCCCGCGCAGAGGATTGGGGCGACCTCGACCGGGTCGGCGCCGTCGGGGATGCGCGCGGCGTAGCGTTCGTCGACGAGCATGTACTCGCCGAAGCTGCCGTCGACGGAGTATCCGCCGTTCTGCTGCTCGGGGCAGAGCGTCTCCCACCCCGTGCGGCAGTACTCGCACACGCCGCACGCCGACCAGAGCCACGCGTTGCCGACCTTCTGGCCCACCTCGAGGGTCGTGACGCGGTCGCCGATCGCGACGACTTCGCCATAGCCCTCGTGGCCCGGGATGATCTGGTCCTTGGGGGCGACGGGCCAGTCGCCGCGGGCGGCGTGGAGGTCGGTGTGGCACACGCCCGACGTGATGACCCGGACGAGTGCCTCGTGGGGGCCCGGCGTGGGCACGGGCACCTCCGAGATCGTGAGCGGTTCGCCGGTCGTGGTCACGACGGCGGCGCGCATCGTCGTGGGTACCTCGGTGCGCGTGGGTGAGGGGGCAACGGTGGTCATCGACATCACATCCTTGTGTTGATCGCCTCGGCGGAAAGCTGCGAGGTCCTCCGACGGTAGGTGGCCCCACGTTGCGATCCGTTGCGCGCTCGGGTGGGTACCGCGTGTCGGCGGTGCGGCGTAGGGTCGCGACCATGGCGACGCGCGATGAGATGGCGAGAAGCTTCGGAGCGCAGGCGGGCGCGTACGAGCGGGGACGGCCGACGTATCCCGTGGAGGCGGTGGCATGGCTGCTCGACGGGGTGGGAGACGCCGCGCGGGTTGCCGACGTCGGCGCAGGCACGGGCAAGCTGACCGCCGTCGTGTCGCACCTGATGGCCGAGCGCGGGGGAGAGATCATCGCCGTCGACCCGGATGCCGCGATGCTCGACACCCTTCGCGCGACGCTCCCCGGGACGGAGACGCTGGTCGGCACAGCCGAGCACGTGAACCTTCCCGACGAGAGTGTCGACGCTGTCGTCCTCGGGCAGGCGTGGCATTGGGTCGACCCGGTCGCGGCATCCGCGGAACTCGGCCGGATCCTCAAGCCCGGGGGGACGCTCGGCCTCATCTGGAACAGTCGGGACGAGTCGGTGCAGTGGGTGGCGCGACTGGGCGGAATCATGCAGGGGAGCAACGCAGAGCTGTTTCTCGCCGCGGGTGGGCCGTCATCCGCGCCGCCGTTCGAGGAGTTCGAGGAGCACCAGTGGCGCTGGGTGCGGACGATGATGCGCGACGAACTCCTCGCGATGGTGCACTCGCGCAGCTACGTCATCACGGCATCCGAGGACGAGCGTGCCCGCATCGACGACGAGGTCGGGGCGCTCCTCGACGAGATGGGTGTGGCGGGCGAGGCATCCGTCGAACTGCCCTACGTCACGCGCGCGTTCCGGTCGACGCGTCGCTGACGCCCGTGCGAGGGCGGGCGGGGCCCGCCGCGTAGACTGGACTCCCGTGGCTCTCACCATCGGAATCGTCGGACTGCCCAACGTCGGCAAGTCCACCCTGTTCAACGCCCTGACCAAGAACGACGTGCTCGCGGCGAACTATCCGTTCGCGACGATCGAGCCGAACGTCGGCGTCGTGAACCTGCCCGACCCGCGGCTCGCGAAGCTCGCCGAGGTGTTCGGCTCGGAGCGGCTGCTGCCGGCAGCCGTGTCGTTCGTCGATATCGCGGGGATCGTGCGCGGCGCGAGCGAGGGTGAGGGGCTCGGCAACAAGTTCCTCGCGAACATCCGCGAGGCGGATGCCATCGCGCAGGTCGTCCGCGGCTTCGCCGACAGTGATGTCGTGCACGTCGACGGGGACGTGAACCCGAAGAACGACATGGAGACCATCAACGCCGAGCTGCAGCTCGCCGACCTCGAGACGCTCGAGAAGGCGATCACGCGCTACGAGAAGGAGGTGCGCGGCAAGAAGCTCGATCCGTCGGTGCTCGCCGCCGCCGAGGCGGCTCGCGATGCGCTGCAGCGCGGTGAGCTGCTGTCCGCGTCGGGACTCGATCTGGCTCCGATCCGCGAGCTCGGGCTCCTCACCGCGAAGCCCTTCATCTTCGTGTTCAACGTCGACGAGTCGGTGTTGACGGATGCCGCGCGCAAGGCCGAGCTGGAGGCGCTCGTCGCCCCGGCGAAGGCCGTTTTCCTCGACGCGAAGATCGAATCGGAGCTCATCGACCTCGACCCGGAGGATGCCGCGGAACTGCTGGCATCCACCGGGCAGGACGAGTCGGGACTCGACCAGCTCGCCCGCATCGGCTTCGACACGCTCGGGCTGCAGACCTACCTGACGGCGGGCCCCAAGGAGGCGCGCGCCTGGACGATCGGCAAGGGCTGGAAGGCCCCGCAGGCGGCCGGCGTCATCCACACGGACTTCGAGAAGGGGTTCATCAAGGCCGAAGTCATCTCGTTCGACGACCTCATCGCGCTCGGCTCGGTCGCCGAGGCGCGCGCGAAGGGTAAGGCGCGCCTCGAGGGCAAGGACTACGTCATGCAGGATGGCGACGTCGTGGAGTTCCGCTTCAACGTGTAGAGCCATTGACGCTCGTCCTGCTTTTCTGATCTGTCATCGGATCGTTCGGCAGCATGGAAGCCGAGCATCTGCGGCGATGGGAACACAGCGACACTTTCAGCCTGCTCCGCTGGAGCCTGATCTGCCGGAACGATGAACCGATCTGTTCTGACGCGGTGAGGACCAGCGGTGCGCGTGTTTCTGGTTACCGCGCACGGATGTCCTCTGCGCTGGCTTCGTCTCGCGACTGGCTGAGCTCACCGTGAGGAGTGCTGACGTGTGCCGAACCGACCGAATGCCTATCGACGACGTAATCCGGTGAGGCTCGGCTTCATCGTGGGGCCTGTAAGTGGGACCGCGACCGCTCGCGCCGATGTCGTGGCGCGGGAGCGCTTGAGCGGGCTCGATCCCGGCAGTGGGCGGCCGTGACGCGGCTCGGGCTCTCGGGCAGCCGGAGGGTCTGTGGTGCGGCTTCTCGTAGCGCCGCATGTCGTTGGGCCAAGCGGAGGACGGCGCTGCCACCACGCTCTGGGCGGTGCCGTCGAGACGGACACTTCCCGAATCGAACCATATTGAGTATGCTCAGTAATGAGCAGACTCATTGAGAGGTCATCCTGATGGTTGCTGTGCTCCCTGCATCCGGGCGCCGCGCGCGCGACATGGTCGATAAGCGCGCTCGCATTCTCGATGCCGCGCGTCAGCTCTTTGCTGAGCGGGGGTTTTCGTCCGTGACGACTCAGGAGGTGTCGACGGCTGCGGATATCGCGACTGGGACGCTGTTTCGGTATGCATCGACCAAAGCGGAACTGCTGCTGATGGTCTACAACGAAGAGTTCGCCGCCGCTGTTGCGAGCGGTGAGGCAGCGTCCGCTACCGCTTGCACCAGCGATCAGGCGGCATGGGCGATGGTCAAGCCTGTCGTCGCCTTTGCCGCTGACAATCGTGAGAACTCCACGATGTACCTCCGCGAGTTGCTGTTCGGCTCACATCGGGAGCGCTTTCGCGACGAGGGGATCGCGCTCGTCGCGCGCTGGGAGCACGCTCTTGCAGAACGACTCGGCGGCGGCACGAGTTCCGCGCTGGCGGCTCGGTCGATCTTCGGCGTTCTCACGCTGTGGATCTCGGGAACGGGCGATGAGCACCGACCGCTGCCCGTGATCCGAGCTCAGATTGAGCAGATCGTCGCCGGGGCTTCATCCGGAGGAAACTCGATCGACTAGGGCGCGTGCGGTCGTGCGCGTCATCGACGAAAAGAGGAGTTATGGGAACCACCATCCGCAAGGTCAGCGTGCTCGGCACGGGAGTGCTCGGCGCTCAGATTGCATACCAAGTCGCATACAGCGGCTTCGAGGTCGTCGCCTACGACATCGACCAACAGGCTCTCAGTACAGCACGCGAGCGCTTCGAGCGGCTCTCTCACACGTATCAGGCGGAAGTTCCCGGCGCCGACGATGTGCGCACGAGCGCCGCATCGCGTTGGTTGCGGCTGACCGACGATCTCGCGGATGCCGCGAAAGACGCGGACCTCATCATCGAGGCGATCCCCGAGCGGCTGGACCTCAAGCGGGAGACGTTTGCGAAGCTCAATGAACTGGCACCGGCGTCGACCATCTTTGCCACGAACTCGTCAACGCTACTGCCGAGCGCCATGGCAGATTCGACCGGAAGGCCCGACAAGTTCCTCGCCTTGCACTTTGCGAACAGAGTGTGGCAATTCAACACTGCAGAAGTCATGGGGACGGAGCGCACGGACCCTGCCGTCACCGAGGAGCTGACCGCCTTCGCGGGAGCAATCGGCATGATCCCCATCGTCGTGCATAAGGAGAAAGCCGGATACGTTCTCAACTCTCTGCTCGTCCCTCTGCTCAACTCGGCGCTCACGCTGGCGGCCGGCGGCTACGCCGGAGTGGAGGATATCGACCGCACATGGCGGATCGCGACGGGGGCGCCGCTCGGTCCGTTGCAGATCTACGACGTCATCGGATTGATGACCCCGTATAACATTCTCGCCTACGGATCAGATGGAGACCGAGAGCTGGCTGCGTGGCTGAAGACGAACTACATCGATCAGAACAAGCTGGGCGTCTCCAGCGGCGAGGGCTTCTACAAGTACGCGTGAGCGTGCGGAAAGGCATCACCCATGTACTACAGCAGCGGCAATTACGAAGCGTTCGCCCGCCCGCGTAAACCGGAAGGAATCGACGAGAAGACCGCTTGGTTCGTCGGAGCTGGACTCACCTCGATGGCTTCGGCGGTGTTCATGATCCGTGACGGCCAACTGCCCGGAAATCGCATCACGATCCTCGAGCGCCTCGATCTCCCCGGAGGCGCGCTCGACGGCATCCGTAAGCCGAAAAAGGGCTTCGTGATCCGTGGCGGCCGGGAAATGGAAGATCACATGGAATGCCTGTGGGACTTGTTCCGCACGATCCCCTCCCTCGAGGTCGACGGGTCCGTGCTCGACGAGTTCTACTGGCTCAACAAGGACGACCCGAACTTCTCGCTCAACCGCGTCACTCACAACCGGGGCGACGAATTCGTCACCCGCAATGAGTTCGGGTTGAGCGAGAAGGCTCAGAAGGAGATGGTCAGGGTTTTCCTTTCGTCCCGCGAGGAGATGGAGGACAAGCGCATCGATGAGGTCTTCGGAGAGGACTTCCTCAGCAGCAAGTTCTGGCTGTATTGGCGTACCATGTTCGCTTTCGAAAACTGGCACTCCGCCCTGGAGATGAAGCTGTACCTTCATCGGTTCGTACATCACATCGGCGGTTTGCCCGATCTGTCGGCTCTCAAGTTCACCAAGTACAACCAGTACGAATCGCTCGTGCTGCCGATGTACAAGTGGTTGCTGGACCAGGGTGTGAAGTTCGAGTTCTCCACGGAGGTCACCGACATCGACTTCGCTTTTGATGACGATCGCAAGCAAGCCACCCGCATCCATTGGCTGAAGCAGGGCGTGGAGGGCGGCGTCGACCTGGGCCCGAACGACCTTGTTCTCGCGACCATCGGTTCTCTCACAGAGAACTCCGACGACGGAGACCACCACCGCGCCGCGAAGCTCGACACGGGGCCGGCTCCGGCGTGGGATCTGTGGCGGCGGATCGCCGCCAAGAGCCCGTCATTTGGGCGGCCAGAGGTCTTTGCTGGCGATATTGAGAAGACCAAGTGGGAATCGGCGACCGTCACAACGGTCGGCCCCGAGATCCCCGCCTTCATCGAGAAGATCGCCAAGCGCGACCCGTTCTCGGGCAAGGTCGTCACCGGCGGCATCGTCACTGCCAAGGACTCGGCTTGGCTCATGAGTTGGACGGTCAACCGCCAGCCGCACTTCAAGGCGCAGTCGGATGACGAGATCGTGGTCTGGGTTTATGGGCTGTTCGTGGACACCCCCGGCGACTACACCAAGAAGACCATGCAGGAGAGCACAGGCGAGGAAATCACGCAAGAGTGGCTGTATCACATCGGAGTGCCGGTTGAGGACATCCCGCGGCTCGCGGCGGAGGGCGCCAAGACCGTGCCGGTGATGATGCCCTACGTCACGTCGTTCTTCATGCCTCGCAAAGCGGGCGACAGGCCCGATGTCGTGCCCGCGGGGGCAGTGAACTTCGCATTCATCGGACAGTTCGCCGAGACGACCCGCGACACGATCTTCACGACGGAGTACTCTGTTCGCACCGGCATGGAAGCGGCCTATCAGCTACTCGGAATCGACCGCGGCGTTCCGGAGGTCTACAACTCGACCTATGATCTCCGATTCCTGCTCAAGGCGACGTCGCGCTTGCGTGACGGTGCGGAGGTGGAGTTGCCCGGACCGAAATTCGTCGGCAATCGAATCATCAAGCGACTGGACCACACCCAGATCGGACAACTCCTGACCGACTTCGGACTGATTCCGGAAGTGGCTGAGACGATGCGACGCACACGTGACGACGACGCGATCGCGTGAGGCCCGGGTGTACTGACCACAATCGCTGTTGACGTAGGAGAGACCTCCGGGGTCGAGTTGGAGCCGTCCAGTTGTTCAGCTCGAACCCACGGAGGTCTCTCTTGTCTCACGCTCCCGGCTGGCGCGCACCGGCACCTTGATCGTGGTTCAGCGCATCGGATCCGGGCGTGCGGTCGCGCGAGTCGCGGCGGACACGGTCACTTCTCGTATGACGGCGTGGTGGTGGCGGTTCCGTGCGGCGGGTGTGTCTCGGAGTTGGGCCGGGCCCGCGCCGCTGGCGCCCATCCGCATCGAACCGGTCCGTGCCAGGAGACGCAGGGGCGGATCATGCGGGAACTGACCCGCCGCGCAGCCGGTTGATCTTCATCCGTGTCTACTCGTGTGTCTTCTCCAGGCTATCGGCGGAGTGCTGTCAACCCCTTTGAGGAGCGAATCATCGACGCCTAGCGTCGGGATCGCCGTACTCATCGGAAGGAAGCACCATGTCCGCATTCAGGTTCTGGCTCGTCGTGGCTGTCGTCGGAGCAGGCGCCTACGTGCTCGGCGCACGCGCGGGGCGTTCGCGCTACCGCGAGATCAGCACCGCCGCGAAGCACCTCTGGGACGACCCCTCGCTGCGCAAAGCCCGCTCCCAGTCGCGCAAGATCGTCGACAAGGCGGCGAAGAAGGCCGCCAAGAAGCTCGGCGTCTGACCGGCGGCCGCCGCCGCGTGGCCGTCGTCGGCTCTCACCGACGG